>JAFQWC010000062.1 GCA_017407665.1 Clostridia bacterium
CCTGTGTGATCGGACGACCGTCGATGGTGATGTTATCGATAAAATTCATATGGTTCAGGCCGACATAATCGTACTGGACGCGCTTGTAATCGATCCCCATGGCAGACTTCGCCCACATTTTCGGGAATATCCCACCGGAGCAGAAGCCGGCGATGTTGGCCTTGGTATAGCGGGTGACCGCCTCGGTCACGAGACCGGTGGGGTTTGTGTAATTGATGATCCAACCGTTCGGAGCGAGTTCCACCATGCGCTCTGCCACGTGCATCATGACCGGAATGGTGCGGAACGCCTTCATCATGCCGCCGGCACCGGTCGTCTCCTGACCGACCAAACCGTACTTCAGCGGGATCTTCTCGTCGATCACGCGCTGTGCATTGCCGCCCACACGGATCTGTGTATCTACGAAATCCGCACCGTACAGGGCATCGTCCAGATCCATCGTTGCTCGGATGGAAACCTCCAGACCGAGCTTCTTTGCAAAACGCTCGCAGAAGCCGTGCATAATACCGAGGCGCTTCTCGTCAATGTCATACAAAACGATCTCTTTGACCGGCAGCGAATCCCTTCTGACCGCCATTTCTTCCAGCAACTCCGGTGTGTAGGAACTGCCCGCACCAATAATTGTGAATTTCATGTTATCCGCCCTTTCTATGGGTTTTTGCGTGTTTATGCCGAGTATCGTTCAGCCATTTTCTGAATTTTGGCTGTGCCTGCTTTCTGATTGTATCTTATCATACCCCCTAATAAAATGCAAACGAAAAAGCTTCATTCCAAAACGGAATAAAGCTTTTCTGCTGTTTATATCGTTCAGCGCGGCAGCCCCTCGGAGAGATGCGGGAACAGCTCCACACTGCGCTTCAGAATGCCGTTCATGTAGGCGATCAGCGTACCGTAATTCGTGATGGGCACGTTCTGGTCCACGGCGCATTTGGTGCGGTAGCGCACCTCACGCTCGTTGAGCATACAGCCGCCGCAGTGGATCACCATGGCGTACGGGGTGAGATCCTCCGGGAATTCCATGCCGCTGCAGGTTTTGATCGTAATATCCTTGTTCGTGTAATTCTTCAGCCAGCGGGGGATTTTTACTGTACCAATGTCCTCACACTGCCGGTGGTGTGTGCAGCCCTCCGCGATGAGGACTGTATCGCCGTCTTTGAGATTTTCCACAGCGAACGCGCCGCGCACTGCATCGTCCAGAAGCCCTTTGTAGCGGGCCATCAGAATGGAGAAGGACGTCAGCGGGATTTCCTTCGGCACGATGGGTGCCACGCTGCGGAACACCTGACTGTCCGTGATCACCATGGCGGGTGTCTTGCCGAGCGAGGCCAGTGTATCGGCGAGTTCGGATTCCTTGACAACGATGGCCGTGGCGTTCGCATCCAGAATATCACGGATGGTCTGCTGCTGCGGCAGAATAAGACGTCCTTTCGGGGCGGCGCTGTCGATGGGCACAACAAGCACAACGAAATCGCCGGGAGAAAGCTTATCCGCAATGATGCACTTTGTTGTCTGGTTACGATTGAGTCCGGCGATGCGCTCTTTCAGGTCACCGATGCCGTCACCGGTCAAAGCGCTGACATAGATCTCTTTTTCTGCCTCTGTGGGGATCTCCGTCAGCAGGTCGGACTTATTCTTCACGAGGATGTACTCGATCTCCTTGGCCTTGAACAGGTCGATCAGCTCCTGATCACAGGCTTTGATCCCTTCCGTAGCATCCACCACCAGAACAGCGATGTCGGTTTTATTCAAGACCTGCTTTGTCTTCTTCACGCGCAGCTGACCGAGGTCACCCTCATCATCAAAGCCCGGGGTATCGATGATCACAACCGGGCCGAGCGGCAGCAGCTCCATCGCCTTGCTGACCGGGTCGGTCGTGGTTCCCTTCACGTCGGAGACGACCGCGAGATCCTGCCCTGTAACGGCATTCACCACGCTGGATTTGCCCGCATTGCGGCGGCCGAAAAAGCCGATATGCACTCTGTCCCCGGACGGGGTTTGATTCAAACTCATATATGTTCCTCCTTTTAGAATCCCGATCCGGCATCCGCTGCCGGCGCAAAAATGGATTGGGCCTGTGCGTCCGTCAGATCGATCCCGAAAACTTCCTTATAGTATTTCTTGGTTTCCGCGATGACATCGATGTCCGCGAAAAGCTCCGGATATGCCGTCTTTGCCAGCCAGAGCAGGGTGACCGGTGTGTCCACACCGGGCGTATAGCTGCGATACATACCGAGCGGCATTTTATAGGCACGCTTGGCCTCAACCGCCTGAATGCGGCTCCAATCGTAGGTGCCCACCGTATTCCCGTACAGATCATCCGGGCTGGCTGTGGTGAAATTCGTCATGAAGATCAGCGAGGGATTCCATGCGTAGATCTGCTCCATATTGACCGCTACGGCGTTATCCGTGGACAGTTCCTCCGCGGCATTCTTTACGCCGATGGCATCTGCCCACCACTGACCGAAGAAACGCTGACCGGAGGTCTGAATATTCGTATCGCTGTACTGGTAGAGGAAAAACGCTGTTTCACGTTCCGCGTCCGGAATATCCGCTACGCGTTCCTGCACCATTTTATAGATCTGTTCGGAATATGCGGCAACGGTCTCAGTCTTGTCGTTATCCGGAAAAATCTCGCTGATGAGCTCGATCCAATGGTTCAGCGTTTCTATAGAATTATACTCCCACTTGTTTACGGAAACCGCCACAGCCGGAAAACCAGCACTGCGCAGCTGCTGGCCGAGCTCCGTTCGGGAAGCGTTGTAGAACACCACATCGGGCTGCAGCTTCAAAAGTTCCTCGTTATTGACCGTGCTGCCGTTGATAAACCCGGTCTCCGCATCCAGAATTTCCGGGTACAGTTCGCCGAGCAGACCGTTTTCTGCGGCGCTCATGCTGGTTCCGGACATACCGACGATCTTATCCGCCGAGTCGAAAAACACAGCCAGAACACTGGGCAGCGGCAGGATATCACAGACGACGATGCGGTTCACATCGATGGGAAGTTCCACCTCCACGCCGTCGTGGTCGATAACAACATGGGTTTCCTGATTCGCTTTACCGCTTTCACTGTCTGCGGGTGCGGCGCAGCCTGCCGCAGACAACAGGAGCAAAACTGCAAGAAGGATGGAAATCAGTCTTTTCATCATTTTATTACCTCACTTAGAAAACGATTAAAACCGGAGACGAGATTTGGGATCTGTTCACGGAAAATCCGGCCGGAAAAAGCCTCTGTGGGCAACTCCGCAAACCGAACGGTTTCGGGGCAGACCGGCCGAAACAGCGGGTCTGCAATGACCAGCTGCGCTGCGGCCATTTCTGCGGCAATCTCTTCTTCATAGATCGCAATTTTATCTTTCCCCCGAAGAACGCTTTCGCCGTGCTCCGTCGTGCAGAGCACGCGAACCGCTTTTCCGGTTTTGAGTTCGATTGCCGACGCCAGTGAAACGGATGTCACACTTTCGCCGATGAGCAGGATCTCCCCACCGGGCAGATCGGAAACCGGGAATTGATCTTCCCCGGTCTCTACAGCCTTTTCGAGTGCGGCACCAAGCTTCTCTGCAAACGCTGCTCCTACGGGAACGCCCACCACATAGGGCGTACCGAACATTTCTTTGAGTGCCTTTGCGGCTGCAAGTCCGGTGGACGAAACCACCAGATTGACGTGTGCAGCGCCGGCCTGTACCATTTCCTCCAAAGAACTGCCCATCGCCCAACGGGAAAGCACACGATACCCGGCTTCCTCCAGAAACCGGACGATGGCTGCGTCTGCTCCGTTCACGGAGAAATCCAGCGGAGTCAGGCCGAGAATATTGACTGTGATATCTTCTGTCTTCTGCACGTTTCGGTCTGCAAAACGGCGGACAATGGCCTCCAGCGCCATGGAAGCGCCCTGCACGTACGTGTGCATACCCGTTGTGGAAAATCCGAACGCCGGGATGCCGGTACGCTGCTCGATCAAATCCGCGACCGCTTCAAAATCGAAGCCGGTCATTGCCGGGATAGGTGTTCCGGCCACGGCGATGAAGCGTGGGTGCAGGGCCTCTGCTGCCGCTGCGATATCGCCGACCAGCTTTTCGTCGTCGCCCATAATGGCTTCCATTTCGGACAGCGCCGAGATATAGACCATGCTGTCCATATCGTACCAGCGCGGCTCATCGTGCGTCGTGTAGGTGGAGTTGCAGCCGGATGCATCGTGCATTACCGTCATGCCGCCCAGCTCGAACAAAGCGGAGCATACGCCGAAAACGTCGGCGGAATATGTTGATATAATTCTGGATGTCTGTTTCATATGCAGCCTGCGCACCCCATTCCCTTCACCTGAATCAGTTCACGCATTTCCTTTTCCTCACGGAATGCTTCTTCCATAAGTTCCAGCGTGCGGAGGATCGCCTGATAGCCCAGCATACCGCCGCCCTCCACCACATTGACAAAGTGGTTGGTGTTCATGAAATGCGCCGCTTTCTGCCCGATGGCGAGATACCCGGACGGTTCCTTCTCCGCCAGAAAACGCATACCGGCATGCACCGTAGGATACAGTTTCAGCTCCGGATACCACTTCTGCAGGTACTCGAAGGCCGGTTTCTCCTCGCCGGTGATCACATCCAGATACACACGGCGCACATTAAAGCCGGCATCGAGCAGCCGTTTTGCAAGGCCCAGCGGACGAGGACAATAGGTATAATCGATCGCAATAGGCGTCTGACCGATCACTTCCAGCGCTCTGTGCAGCGCTTCCTCGCACTGCGCCCGACGGCCGGTGAAATCCGGTGCGGGCACGCCGAGGACTTCCGCGAGCTTTGTGAGCCCTTGTTCGATCTCGTCGTAATCGAAGCTGAACGGCACATAGCAGTGGGTGCCTCCGAGGCGTTCCGAGAGCATTTTTCCGCTCGGGATCGCCGCAGGATAGTATGAAACATACACGCGGCTTTCTGCCATCTCCTGATAGTCTTCATACGTCTCACACGATGTGATCTCATGGATTTTGAGATGATTTTCGCTCAGAAGCTGCATCAGATCGCTTTCGGGGTCGGTCGGCAGGTCGCTGCCGATGATCGCGACGGCATCGGGGCGGATGGCTCTGGGCTTTAACGGCTGATACAGCCGCGTGCGCATGATCTGGTCCGGCGTCAGGCCGCTTTTGCGCATGATCGGATTCATATAGCAATCGACAAAGTCGATATCCGGATAGCGCGCACGCAGTTCGGCGTAGATCATGTCGAGATCGCAGCCGGCAAAATGGTGCACACAGCTTGTGTAGACCAGAACGACTGGCGGCTTTTTCGGCAGTTTCTCAAGGATATCGCTGACGCCGTCGATGACAAGCTCTTCCATATCGCCGTTCAGGAGATTGTGCTCCCGAACCTCCACGGTGGAAAACCGGTGCTCGGCATGAAGTTCCGCCGCCGTAAGAACCACGCCGCGCAGGCAGCTGGCCGCGCAGACAAAGATCTCGTGCGATTCCGGGATCAGCATACCGGTGTGCACGATGTTCCATGTGCCTCTCGCCGGGGACGCGTACTCGAGGCCGGACGCGAACGGAGACGGGAACGAAGCCTTTTGGATCAGGATACCGATGTTCTCTACGGCTTTCGGGGCTTCTACGCGCTTTAGCATGTCGTCACCCCGCAGATCTCCAGGATCGTTTTCGCAAGATCCCTGTATTCCTGTGCCATGGGGCTATCCGGGAACGCTTCCACCACCGTCTTGCCTAGGTCTTCCGCATCCTGTACGGTATCGCTGCGGCTCAGTGCGGCAATGACGCGCGAATGGATATCCGAGGCCAGTTCTTCGACCTTCGCTTCCTCATTTTTCACATTGCGGCGGTTCAGAATGATGCCGCCCAGCTGCGCATAGCCCCTGCCCTTGAAGCCCTCCACCGCCATAGCGATGTTTGCAGCCGCGTGGATAGCCATATTTTCACCCGAAGTGATCACAAACACCTGATCGGCATAGCCGCCGCGCATCGGCATGGAGAATCCGCCGCAGACAACGTCACCGAGAACATCGTAGATCACGATGTCCGGCTTGTAGACTTCATACGCGCCCTTTTCTGCGAGCTTTTCGAGTGCCGCGATGATGCCGCGGCCGGCACAGCCGAGGCCCGGTGTGGGACCGCCGGCCTCCACACACAGGACACCGCCGTAGCCTTCCGTGACCATATCGTCGAGTGTAAAGTCATTTTTGCGGGTACGGACGAGATCCAGCACCGTGGCGACTTTCGGTTTGCCGTGCAGGCTGACTGTGGAATCCGCCTTCGGATCGCAGCCGATCTGCATGACCTTGTACCCCATATCACTGAGGGCGGCGGAAAGATTGGAGACGGTCGTGGACTTGCCGATGCCGCCTTTTCCGTAAACTGCGAGTTTGATCATTTCCTGTTCTCCTTCCCGAAGTCGCCTCTGCCCACCACGACTTCATATCCGATTTCTTCCATCTGCCGGCGCAGAATGGCAATGCCCTGTGCGGCAGAAATATTGGTACCGGCTTTGTTATCGTACAGCATATATTTTTCCCGAACCTCCATGGGCGAGAGATTCGGCATGATCACATTGCATCCGGCAAGCACGCCGGCCTTGCGTCCGCTGTCCTCTGCGGTGCCGAGTGCGGTTGTGGACGGCAGAAGCACCTGCGGCAGCATGATGCGGCAGAGTGCGAGCGCAAACAAGGTCGTCTGCACGCTGCCCGCGGATTCGTCCTTAAACGGCGTATCCTGATGCGGCAGGAACGGGCCGATGCCCACCATATGCGGCTTAAATGCCTGCATAAAAACCATGTCTTTTGCGAGCGTCTCCGGCGTCTGTCCCGGAGAGCCGACCATAATGCCGCAGCCCGTCTGATAGCCAATCTCTTTTAGGTCATTCAGGCACTGCATACGGCTTTCGAGCGTCTGTACGGCCGGATGCAGCTTTGCGTAATGCTCTGCATCGGCAGTTTCGTGGCGCAGGAGATATCGATCCGCGCCGGCGTCATACATCGCCTGATACGAAGCCCGGCTGCGCTCGCCGAGAGAAAGCGTAACAGCACAATCCGGATAACGGGCTTTTATGACACGGATGATGCTGCACATCCGCTCGTCCGTGAACCAGCCGTCTTCCCCGCCCTGCAGGACGAAGGTACGAAAACCGTTCTCATACCCTTCCGCACAGCATTTGAGAATATCTTCCTCAGTCAGGCGGTAGCGCGACACCTTTCGGTTCGAGCAGCGGATGCCGCAGTAGTAGCAGTCATTTTTACAGATGTTGGAAAACTCCACGATACCGCGGAAGTAAATTTTCCTGCCGAATCGCTGCACGGTGATCCCCCGCGCGAGCGCCATGGCATATTCCAAATCTTCCTCCGTATAGGTTGCAAACAATTGCGTCCACTGGGCAGCATCCAATTGATGCTCCCGGTTCAATAAATCGATCAATTCCCGATTATTCAAAATAAACCTCCTTTTCCGGCATAGCGTCAAAATCCCCCTTCGCAAAGGTCGTCTTGACGCTGATATCCGGCAGTATACTCAGCCGGTGCGACAATTCCAGGATCTTTTTCCGGCTGCCGTCCAGCGTAACATGGATCAGATAGAGGCCGCACTCCCGGTACGGCATACCCATACGACCGATCATCATGCTGCCGTACTCGTGCAGCAGCGCGTTGATCTTATCCGCCATATGGTTGGAATTTGCGATGATCGTCACCGTGGCAATGCTGCGCTTTTCATCCTCAGTCCCCTGTACTGCGCTCTGCTCCGGTGCGATCTGCAGCGGAACCACATTGCGCAGGATGTTGTTCGGGGTCTCGATTTCACCGATGATCGCCTCCACGCCGAATGCGTTTCGGATGTTCTCTTCCGTCACCACCGAAGCGGTGCTGCCGAAAACGTAATCGCCGCCCTTGGAGAGGATCAGGGATTTATCTGCCCGCTGCAGCGCGTGAGCCGGGTAATGCGTGTTGAAAATACAGGCCATACCGTTTTGCGCGAGCTTCGTCATGGCGTTGAGCACCACGAGCTGGTTTTTAAAATCCAGATTCGATTCCGGCTCGTCGAGGATCAGCACCTGCGGTTCTGCAGCCAGTGCGCGGGCTATGAGCACCATCTGCAACTCGCCGCCGCTCATGGCTGTGCACTTTTTGTCCATCAAGGATTCAATGCCCAAAAGCGCCATGACATCGCGCGCCTTACTGATATCTTCCTTTTTCGGTGCCGAAAACACATTCAAATGGCTGCTGCGCCCCAGCAGCACGGTCTCGAAAGCGGTATAGGCGGAAGACGCAGCTTTCGCCTGCGGCACATATGCCATCTTTTTCCACAGCTTTCGCATGGGCATCGTGTGGATGGATTCCCCGTCCAAAAGGCTCTGCCCGCTGCGCCATTTCAGCATACCCGTGATGCAGCGCAGCATGGTGGTCTTGCCCGCACCGTTCGGGCCCAAAATTGCGAGGATCTCGCCGGACTCCACGGAAAAATTCACATCATGAAAAATGGGCGTATCCTTGTGATAATAGAAGCTGCCCTGTTCCACCGTCAGATTCACAGACGCCACCCCCCACTCTTTCGCATAAGCAGGATAAAGAACGGTGCTCCGATGATCGCCGTCAAAATAGAAACCGGGATCTCCTGCGCGGACACGCTGCGTGCCACGGTATCGACGATGATCATAAATGCGGCGCCGAGGCTGACGGAGGCCGGAACCAGCGACAAATGGTTGCTTCCGAATTTCATGCGGCACATATGGGGAATCAGCAGGCCGACCCAGCCGACCTGTCCGCACATCGAAACGCACGAGGCCGTGATCAGCGTAGCACACACCACCGTAACACCGCGCATGACAGAGATGTTCACGCCGGAGGAACGGGCTTCGTCCTCGCTGAGCGGCAGAAGATTCATACGCCAGCGCAGAAGATACAGAACCAAAATGCCAAGCACAATGGGCGGCGCACCCAGAAGTAGGGTTTTGTAAGCCGCATTGTGCAGCCCGCCCATCAGCCAGTATGTGATGGCGGGCAGTTGGGATTCTTCGTCCGCCATGAATTTCACGAGGGAGATCAGGGCGTTAAACAAAGAGCCCATCATGATACCCGCAAGCACAATGGTGCTGAGACCGCGGGTTTTCCCGGAACCGGCAAGCCACGTCAAAGCCACGGCCGCACTGCCCACCAGAAGGGCGGTCAGCTGAACGCCGATCAGGCTGAAGCCCATCAAAAGGCCCAAAGCCGCGCCAAAGCCGGCGCCGCTGGCTACGCCCAGCGTATCCGGTGTGGCCAAGGGATTTGCAAATAAGCTCTGGAATGCACAGCCTGCAGTGGATAAGCCGGCACCCACCAAAGCCGCCAGCAAGATACGCGGCAGGCGGAGATTCCACAGCGTCATATGGGTCAGCGCGGGCACTTCTCCGCGTCCGGTGAACAGATCCGATGCGGCGGAGAAGATTTCCGCCGGGCTGATCCAGATGCGTCCGATGCCAAGGGCCAGCACGCCCACAAGAACCGGAAGGATCCAGAACAGAATGCACCATCCGGTGCTCAATTTACCGGTTTTCATGCCCCTCACCTCGAATACGCCGCTTTGGAGCTCACGCCCGGCAGACGGCCGATCTTTCCGGACAGCGCGCTGATCTTGTCCTGCGGCGCATCCATCGCGACACTGATGATGTTGATGCCTTTGGCGCGGTACGGAATGCCCATGCGCCCGATAATATATTCTCCGTACTGATGCAGGATCTCATTCATCGGCTGTACCGAAGTGAGATCTTCAATAATAATACTGATCACAGCCACTCTTGTTTCCATCGTCTGTCCTCCAAAGCAAATAAAATAAGCTGCACCCCGAAAGATGCAGCTTCACCGACAAGATACAATACGCCCCTGAAATACAGTGCGCAAATTCAGTTGTGAGTCTGTATCTTCCGCCTCAATCCGTAATTTCGGTGTCAGATCTTTGATTTGAGTATACCAGTTTGAGAAAGATTTGTCAAGCTTGCGATTTCCATTTTTGGGCGCGGGATCACAAGAAAGGATTTATAAAATTCGTTTTCTTCTTGCACGACGACCGGAATGCGGTATAATGAAAATATCGGAAGAAGAGGAGGGCATAAACATGACATTGGACAAAAGACTGGTGCAAGTGGTTCCGCACGAACGGCAGCTTAGGCTCCAGCAGATGGAGTTTTACAGCTTTGTACATTTCACCGTAAATACGTTTACCGACCGGGAATGGGGCGACGGCACGGAGGACCCGGCGATTTTCAACCCGGAAAAACTGGACGCCGAACAGTGGGTGTCGGCGATTGAATCCGCCGGTATGAAGGGATTGATCCTCACCTGCAAGCACCACGACGGATTCTGCCTCTGGCCGAGCCGGTACACGCAGCACAGCGTGGCTTCCTCCCCCTATAAAAACGGTAAAGGCGACATTGTGCGTGAGGTTTCCGATGCGTGCAGGCGCCACGGTATCCGGTTTGGCGTTTATCTTTCTCCGTGGGACCGAAACTGCCCGCTGTACGGACAGGGCAAGGCGTATGACGACTACTTTATCGCGCAGCTGACAGAACTGTTCACCGAATACGGCAAGATCTGCTCCGTATGGTTTGACGGTGCCTGCGGTGAAGGCCCGAACGGCAAAAAACAGGTTTACGACTGGGAACGGTACTACGAAGTGATCCGCACGCTGCAGCCGGATGCCTGCATTCACGTCTGCGGGCCGGATATCCGCTGGTGCGGTAATGAAGCCGGCCACACCCGCATCGCGGAGTGGAGCGTTGTACCCGCCCGCGCCAAGGACAGCGAGCTGATTGCGGAAAACAGTCAGCAGGCGGACGATACTGCGTTTCGGCAGCGCCGCGTAAATGCCCGCGATGCAGACCTCGGCAGCCGGGAGATCCTGAAGGATGAGCCGGAACTGATCTGGTATCCGGCGGAAGTGAACACCTCCATTCGTCCCGGTTGGTTCTGGCACGAAAGTGAAAATGATCAGGTGCGTTCTCTGGAGGAGCTCATCGGAATCTACAATAACGCCGTAGGCGGCAACGCCACCTTCCTGCTGAACATCCCGCCCACCCGGGAAGGCTTGTTCCACGAAAACGACGTGCAGCGTCTCAAGGAAATCGGCGAGTATTTACGTGCTGCCTACCGGAAGAATCTTTTGCCCGATGCAGAACTTTCCGCAGACAGCGAAGCTGCGGCGCATCCGGTCACGTCCGTTTTGGAGCCCGGATATGACGCATTCTACACGACTGCCCCCGGGGTATGCACGGCCTCGATCACGGCTCAATGGAACCAGCCGGTACGCATCGGCCATATCGTCCTGCAGGAAAATATCCGCTTGAGCCAGCGTGTGGTCCGTTTTGCGGCGGACGCACGGATCGACGGCACGTTCAGGGAGATCTGCAGTGGCACTGTGATCGGCTACAAGCGCATCCTGCCGCTCGGCGCCGTCACGACCGACTGCATCCGCATCCGTATCCTTGACTCCCGCACAGAGCCCACACTGTCGTTCCTCGGCGTGTATGAGGCGATGGAATAACCCCATAACCGCACGAAAGGTGTAAGCCCGCTTGGAGCTTACACCTTTTTGATATCGGTTTACTTTTCGCAGCGACGGCCGTTGATCCAAAGTGCGGTGGGTTCAATGTCCTGTACGGTTTTGCAGCCCGTAAAGGCCATGATCATCGACAGCTCGTCGTTCATTCTGCGCATATACTTCTCGACGCCAAGTGCGCCTTCGTCGATGATCGGCTGCATCAGGGCGCGGCCGACCGCCACGGCATCCGCACCGAGGGCCAAAGCCTTGTAGGCATCCGCGCCGGTATCAATGCTGCAGTCCACAAAGATCTTCATCCTGCCGCCCACGGCTTTGACGATCTCCGGCAGGACCATCAGCGGCGGGATCGCAAACGGCATTCTGCCATGGTGATGGCTCACCAGAATGCCCTGCACGCCGTTTTCGGCGCACTTGACGGCATCCTGCACGCTAAGCACGCCCTTGATGACGACGGGCAGCCTGGTGCTGCTGACGAGCTCCCGCAGATCCGCGCTCGAAAGGCCCGTCATTTTCTCGCCCTGTACCAGGTCGTACCCGCCTTTTCCACTGTAGGAATGGTCGATATCAATACCGACCGCCACAGCGCCCACGGACTCCGCAAAGGCAAACTGATCGAGGATCTTATCCCGATCGGCATACGGCTTTGCAATACGCACGGTACGCGCACCGGTGGCTGCGATGCGGCCAAACTCCTCGTTTTCGCTCATACCGACCCAGTTGAGCGCGCCGATGTTCTTGGCGCCGCGTGCGTATTCACACATACCGTCTTCCCGCTCCGGGGCAAAAACGTGCAGATGGGAAAACGCAGGCGTCATGATCGGTGTTTCATAGGTCTCTCCGAAAAGCTCGATCTTTGTGGACGGGATTCCGGAATCGATGAGCCGTTCCTCAATCAGGATGGAATCCAAATAACTGCGTGTGATATGATTGGCATCGGACGGACGAAATTTTACGTTTTCAGCCATATTCTCCCCTACTTTCTGAATATCAATTTATCTGCACAGCGCGGGCTTTCGGCTCACGCTGCTTTTTTACGGTTCTGGCTCGACTTTACAGCTGATAGAGCATGACCATCAGCGGGATGGTGAGAATGCACAGCAGTGTTGTGATCACATTGATTGCGCTGGCGTACCCCGCATCCTTTCCGTACACCTGAGAAAACTGGACGAGCGTGGACGCTGACGGCGTTGTGGTCGCAAGGAAGGTGACGAGCAGCACGTCCGCGCCGTCCGGGGTCCATTTGGCGATGCCGCTGTATTTGAGGAATGCGAGCATTAGAAGCGGCACAAGCAGCAGCCGCAGCGCCGCCACAAGCCACACGCGGCGGTAGGACAGGATCTTTTTGAGATCCGTATTGCCGATCAGCATGCCTGTCACGAGCATTGCCACCGGCCCCACCATGGAACCGATGGTATCCGTGGTGTCCTGCAGGATGGCCGGCAGACGGATCTTGGTGAAAAACAGCACGATACCCACAAAAATCGTGATCATGTTGATGTTGAGGAAGACTTTTTTCGGGTTAAAGCCCTTTTCTTCGCACAGGGTGGATTTGCCGTGGCTCCAGATCAGAATGAGCTGCACGACGATGAATCCGCTCGTGTAAATGACCCATTCCTTGCCGAGCGTCGCGGTAATCAGCGGGATGATCAGATTGCCGGCGTTGGAATACATGACCGACACCTGTTCCAAGGCATCGAGATGCAGCAGACGCTTCAGGATCACGTTCAAAAGGATCAGCAGAACGTGAATGATCGCCGAGGCCGCAAAGGCAAGCAGCAGTCCGTTCTGCACCTCGGGGGTATAATCCACCTGAAAGGCGTTGATGATCGTGCAGGGCAGAATCAGATACATGGATAAGGTGGAAAGCCCCTTGCTGTCCTCCGCTTTGAGGATCTTCAGCTTGACGAGCAGAAAACCCATGGCCATGATGAGCGCCAGGGACACGATTTTGTTGATCAGCGGGATCGTCATATACAACCTTCTCTCCAAAAACTGCTTTCATCATATCGTGAATCCACTGTTTTGTAAAGTATGTTTTGATTTTCCGCCGGAAAAGCCTGCGCATATCTTTGAAAACACATTGTCACAGGCTGAAAATCCGTGTATAATCAATCCATAGATTGATTGTTGCGGCGTACAGCCGCCGGGGAGGAATCCGTTATGAAAGTCTTATTCATTGGCAACAGCCATACCTTTGTTCATTATGTGCCTGCGCGCGTTTCCCATTTCTGTGCCGCGCAGGGCAAACCGATCGACGCTGTGATGCTCACGCACCCGGGCATGGGGCTTGACTGGCACCTGCGGCAGTCCCAGACCTATTACAATCTCCTGTGCGGCAATTACGACGCGGTTGTGCTACAGCACAACGCACACCCGTTCCCCGGCCGGGAATCGCTGCTTGCGGCGGGCGAGGCCATGGCCGCCATCACGCCGGAAAACACCAAAATCTATCTCTATATGACCTGGAGCGAGAAAAAGAACCCCGAGGGGCAGGCCGCCATGACAGAGGCTTATGAGGCGCTGGCGGAGAAAATTGGCGCTGAGATCTGCCCGGTGGGCCGTATTTGGTGGCCGGCAGCGGCTCAGCACCCGGACGAAGACCTGTATTTTGCGGACGGCGAACACACCTCCGTACTGGGCGCATCCCTTTCTGCAGCGGTCATCGGCCGCACACTGCTCGGCATGGAAGTCACCCCGGAAATCTGCTACGCGGATGCAAAGGAACTTACGAAACTGGAACTCGACCCGCGCATGATCGATCTCGTGATGCGGGACGGTAAACTGGCTATGGGCTAAATACACATAAAAATTCGGCCGCGCGTGCAGGAAAATATCTGCACACGCGGCTTTTTTATGACAATGAACTTGGGTTTTCAGTGAAAAATCGACCGGACCAATGTGAAGTCAAGGCTCAGCTGACCGTGAAGTATTGCACCTATGCACGATATTTCACTTTTCTACAAGTGTAAAATTTCTTTTTGGCATTATATCTCATTTTAGAATGTGAGGTCGTCAAATTTGAATTGGCTTAGCTGTTTTCAGAAATCCATTTTTTTGCCCAAACAAACAATATTTCAGACATTAATTTGAAATCTACTGTTCCGCCATTTTTCAAATTCAAAAAGATCTCGATGATATCCCGTTCTTCGGGTAATACAACTTTGAGCAATTCTTTTTGCTGGCTGATATAGTTTCCCGTTTGCTTGAAAACAATTGCCTGTACAACGAAAGAGGAAGATTTATATAGTCCCCGCAAAACATCTTCGCTCTTTTCGTACAGCATATTGTGTACACACCCATGGTATATATTGCAGGCACCGATTTTGATTGCTTGGTTCACAGCACTTTCGTCTATAACTGCCATCACCTCGTCAAGGCTTCCCTTGATTGGTTTGGTGTCATAGCAAAACTGGAACAGGTCAGATGGCTCCCAATTCATAATTTCCTTTTTTCCTGAGAGGAAACCGCAAATCAATTCTCTGTGAGGCATGGTATCCAGCATGTCATGATAAGTTTGAATGTCCAAAGCAGACAACTCATCCAGAATTACAACCATATCAATGTCACTGGTTTCTGTTGCTTCATCACGACCATAACTGCCTTGCAAGCCAACAAACCATATACGGTTTGCAAAAGTCTCATTTAATGTCTGCAAGAAGTTTTGCATCCAAGCAGTAATATCTATCATTTTCATCACCTAGTTAGATTCTTATTTGTCGAACAAACCGATTACACAACATATAAGAAATAATTACAATCTAATGTTGGTATTCTGCCGTCACTTCTTCTTTTTTCCTCTTACTTTCCCAAAAATCCCAAATGCATTTTTAGTGAAGAGTGGTTAAGTAATAGGAAAAAAGCAGAAATCCCGAATACCTTCGTATTCGGGATTTCTTTGGAGGTGACACCCGGATTTGAACCGGGGAATCAGGGTTTTGCAGACCCACGCCTTACCACTTGGCTATGTCACCATATTGAAAAAGACGCCGGATATGCGTCTTTTTCGTTTTGGAGCGGACGACGAGGCTCGCACTCGCTTCCTCCACCTTGGCAAGGTGGCGCTCTAGCAGATGAGCTACGTCCGCATATTGGTGCCTCCGATCGGAATCGCACCAATGACACGGGGATTTTCAGTCCC
>JAFQWC010000063.1 GCA_017407665.1 Clostridia bacterium
AAAGCACAAATTCGGTCAGCGTCACAACGCCTGCCCCAACAGCCCGGTGTTCCAGAAATATGCCCGCCGCATGGCAAGTAAACTCGCTGAGCGTTACGGCAGCCACCGGAATCTTGCCTGCTGGCACGTGAGCAACGAATACGGCGGCGAGTGCTACTGCGAAAACTGCGAAAAAGCCTTCCGCGTCTGGGTAAAGAACAAGTACGGCACGATCGACGCCGTGAACAAGGCGTGGAATATGCATTTCTGGGGGCATACCCTGTACGATTGGGACGAAATTGTGGCGCCGAACGCACTCAGCGAGGGTGTTGACGGCGGCAGCCGAACCGCTTTTGCCGGCATTTCCATCGATTATCGCCGGTTTATGTCGGATAGTATGCTGGAAAATTTCAAGATGGAGCGTGACGCCATCCGGGAGTTTGACAAGGAAACGCCCATCACCACAAATATGATGGGCACCTATAAGGGCCTCGATTATTTCAAGTGGGCGAAGGAAATGGACATCGTCTCCTGGGACAATTACCCGGCTTACGATACGCCGTGGAGCCTCACCGCGATGCGGCATGACCTGATGCGCGGCCTGAAGCAGAAGCCGTTCATGCTGATGGAACAGACCCCCAGCCAGCAGAACTGGCAGCGCTACAATTCCCTCAAGCGCCCGGGCCAGATGCGTGCACAGAGCTGGCAGACCGTGGCGCACGGCGCGGATACGATCCAGTTCTTCCAGCTGCGGCGCTCGATCGGTGCGTGTGAGAAATTCCATGGCGCGGTCATTGCGCACAGCGGCGCCGAAAACACACGCGTGTTCCGCGAGGTCGCGGAGCTGGGTCACGAACTCAGCGCACTGGGCGATACCCTGCTCGGTGCGGAAAACCCCGCAAAGGTCGGTATGATTTTCGATTGGGACAATTATTGGGCGCTCGAATATACCGTCGGCCCGAGTGCGGATCTGCGCTATGTGGAACAGCTCGAGCAGTATTATACCTATTTCTACGAGCGGAATATCCCCGTCGATATGATTCCCGTCGATGCCGATTTCTCCGGATACAAGGCGATCGTTGCGCCGGTGCTGTACATGGTAAAGGTCGGGATGCAGGAGGCGCTCGAGACCTACGTGGAGAACGGCGGCATTCTGCTGACCGGCTTTATGAGCGGCCTCGTCGATCAGTCCGATAATGTGCACCTCGGCGGCTACCCCGGTCCGCTCAGAAAGCTCTGCGGCATCTGGGCCGAGGAGATCGACTCCCTTGCGCCGGAGCAGAGCAATGTGCTGCGCTTTGCGGACGGCACGGAGACCCGATGCAGCCTGCTGTGCGATATCCTCCATCTGGAGGGTGCGGATTGTCTGGCGGAATACGGCACGGATTTCTATGCCGGCACGCCGGCTGTGACCCGCAATGCTTTCGGCGCGGGCAAGGTCTACTATGTGGGCACACAGCCGGATGCCAACGGTCTGGCGCTCATTCTCGACAAGCTCTGCAGGGATGCCGAAATTCGCCCGCTCGTTGAGGAGAAAACGGCGCTCGAGATCACCTGCCGCGAAAAGGACGGTAAGCGGTATTGGTTTGTGATGAACCTCACCGGCAAGCCGCAGCCGATGGTAGAGGCCTTTGCCGGAAAGCAGGACATCTTAAAAGGCAGAACGCTCGCAGCGGGTGAGCCGCTGAATCACTGGGATACCCTCCTGTTCTGCGAAGAAAAATAAAAAACACCGATTCCAAAGACAGCAAAAAAGGCTTCGCTTCCCTTAGGGGAGGCGGAGCCTTTTCGTATGATGTTATGGATAGAATCAATCCTGCCAGACGTAGCCGTCCTGTCGGATGTGCCAGGTCTGTCCCTCAAATTCCACAATGCCCTCAAACATACTGGGCGTGGTGTAGACTTTCAGGTTGTACAGCCCGGCTTCTTCACCAAGAAGCAGCGCGGCATCGTCCGTGAAATGCCCGATCTTACAGCTGTAGGCGTGCTCTCTGTAGTAGAGTTTTCTCAGGTGCAGCTTCGCAGCGTCGGCCTTCGGCAGCGGGTAATCCTCACCGTTTTCGGTGAACAGCAGATAGCCCCACATCTCCGGCATATGGATGTCGATGACGCCGGTCGGCGCC
>JAFQWC010000064.1 GCA_017407665.1 Clostridia bacterium
AACGGCTATGAGTCCGCTTCCGGCGCCGTGCGCAACCACAACCCGGAGATCATGGTCAAGGTCTTCCAGATGGTGGGTCTCGGCGAAGAAGACGTAAAGGCCAAGTTCCCGGCCATGTACAACGCTTTCTCCTACGGTGCACCGCCCCATGCCGGCGCTGCCCCGGGCGTGGACCGTCTCATCATGCTGCTTACCGGCGAGGAGAGCATCCGCGAGGTCATCACCTTCCCGATGAACAAGAACGCACAGGACCTCATGATGGGCGCACCGACCGCTGTCGATCAGGTACAGCTGGACACCGTACACATTGCCCTTGTGGAAGAAGAATGAGTCTTTTCCCTGAAATAAAGACCTATACCGGAGAGCGGTTCACCGATGTGGACTTCACGGACGAGACCCTCTCCGGTCTCACTTTTATAAAATGCGATTTTCGCGGCACGGTTTTCTCCGGTGCACTGCTGGAGAAGTGCCGCTTTTCCGCGTGCGCCTTTGACTTTGCACGGCTGAACGATATCCTGTCCCGCGGCACGTCGTTTGAAAACTGCACCTTCACGGCGGCGAGCCTGTTCGTGGCGGAATTCCGCGATTGCCGCTGCATGGGCTGTTCGTTTTCCGGCGCGGATCTCACCGGCTGGACGGTACGCGGCGGGCAGCTCGATTACTGTGCGCTGGACGGCACGATGCTGCGAAAGCAGGATTTCTCCGGCGTGAGTCTGCGCGGGGTGAATTTCAGCGATGCGGACCTCGAAAAAGCCGATCTTTCCGGTTGTGATCTGACGGAAACCGTTTTCCGCAACGCGCAGCTGAAGGGGGCGGATCTGCGCCGCGCCAAGTGGGACCGCACGGATATTCGCTATGCCAAGCTGCAGAACACGGCGGTCGACCTCGACGGCGCGGTGTATCTTGCGCATTGTCTGGGTGCCGTTGTACGCGGATAAAATGGTTTGACAATTTCTTGCTGTTGTTATGTCAACAGAGTTATGTATAGTACATTTTGGGTCTGTAACCAAATTGTAATACAATATGTTGTGTTTGTTCGATTGACACGGCCCACAAAATGCAGTATAATCTATACTGCACCGTTGTCCTGCCCTTTTTGGGGAAGGGCGGGCAAATGATCTGGAGAAAGGGTTTACACGATGGTTCGATATATAGTAAAGCGCAATGGGGAGAAAGTGCCCTTTGACGCCAAGAAGATCCGAAACGCCATTTTTAAGGCGAACATCCGCATCGCCATGGAGCGCATGAGCGACGACGATCTGGATGCACTCACCCGTGCTGTCATCGCTGTTTTTGAGGACAGGGAGGAAACGCCCACGGTGGAGCAGATCCAGGACGTGGTGGAAGAAAAGCTGATCGCCGCCGACTACGCGAAGACCGCCAAGGCCTACATCCTGTACCGCGCGGAGCATCAGCGCATCCGTGAGATGGACGACGAGCTGGTGAAGATCTATGAGGACCTCACCTTCAAGCCCGCCGAGGATGCCGACCTCAAGCGTGAGAACGCCAACATCAATGCGGACTCCGCGATGGGCACCATGCTGAAATACGGTTCCGAGGGCGCAAAGAGCTTCTACGATAAGTTTGTCATCCCGAAGGAGATCGCCGACGCACACGCCAACGGCGATATCCATATTCACGATAAGGATTTCTACACCCTCACCGAGACCTGCTGCCAGATCGATCTGATCCGTCTGTTTGCGGACGGTTTCTCCACAGGCCACGGTTATCTGCGGGAGCCGAATGATATTCGCAGCTATGCGGCGCTGGCCTGCATCGCGATCCAGGCGAACCAGAACGAGATGCACGGCGGCCAGAGCGTGCCGAACTTCGACTACGCGATGGCACTGGGCGTGAAGAAGACCTTCCGCAAGGCGTATTTCAGCGCCATGATCCAGTATCTTGAGGTGCGCGCGGAAATGCTCCACGACGATGCGGAAGCGGTGATCGCAGTGCTGAAGCAGGCTGCCGGCACCGATGTAACGATGGGTTCCTGCGCCGATTATGCGGATCGTGCGCCAGAATGCCTGCCGCAGCAGGGTGTGGAGGAA
This sequence comes from Clostridia bacterium, assembly GCA_017407665.1. Taxonomy (GTDB): domain Bacteria; phylum Bacillota; class Clostridia; order Oscillospirales; family Acutalibacteraceae; genus Hominenteromicrobium. The sequence goes on from JAFQWC010000064.1 coordinate 2,052, forward strand.
TCTGTTGCCCGTGCTGCCGCCGCTTATGCGGAAAAGACCGCCCTGCGCGAGACCGACCGGGCCACCTATCAGGCCATGGAAGCGCTGGTGCACAACCTGAACACCATGAACTCCCGTGCCGGCGCACAGGTGCCGTTCAGCTCCCTCAATTACGGCACGGATACTTCTCCGGAGGGCCGCATGGTCATCCGCAATCTGCTCAAAGCCACCGAAGCCGGCCTCGGCGACGGTGAGACGCCGATCTTCCCGGTGCAGATCTTCAAGGTGAAGGAAGGCGTCAACTACAACGAAGAAGACCCCAACTACGATCTGTTCAAGATGGCGATGCGCTGCTCTGCGAAGCGTCTGTTCCCGAACTTCAGCTTCCTCGATGCACCGTTCAATCTGCAGTATTATAAGCCCGGCGATTACAACAGCGAGGTGGCCTACATGGGCTGCCGTACCCGCGTAATGGGCAACACCCATGACCCGGACCGCGAGATCACCAGCGGCCGCGGCAACCTGAGCTTCACCTCCATCAACCTCCCGCGTCTCGGCATTGAGGCAAAGGGCAATATCGAACGCTTCTACGAGCTTTTGGATGCACGTATGGAGCTTGCCGAAGAGCAGCTTCTGCACCGCTTCAAGATCCAGTGCAGCCGTAAGGCA
>JAFQWC010000065.1 GCA_017407665.1 Clostridia bacterium
GGCGCAGGATATTTGAGGAGAGCTGTCCTTAGTACGAGAGGACCGGGATGGACACACCTCTGGCGCACCAGTTGTCACGCCAGTGGCATAGCTGGGCAACTACGTGTGGAACGGATAAACGCTGAAAGCATCTAAGCGTGAAGCCGGCTCCAAGATAAGATTTCCCATGGAATAATCCAGTAAGACCCCTTATAGACTATGAGGTGGATAGGCTGCGAGTGTAAGCGTGGTGACACGTTCAGCTTGGCAGTACTAATAGGTCGAGGGCTTGACCATAACCTTCTTGGGTTATGAAAGTTGCGCAACAATCTCCCGCATTCCAATCCGCTTTTGCTTTGTTCAGTTTTCAGGGTATATTACCCTTTAACATATACCGCACTCAACCGAGTGCGGTATTTTTCTGTTTGTGGAGATATTTTGGTACGCAGCGGACCAGTTTTCCGCTGCGTACTGAGCAATATGTGGAAAACGAAGCGCCGCAGGGTTGTTTTTCCTGCGGCGCTGTGTTATATTGTTTTTATCTTTCAGAATGGAGGATCGTATATGAAGAAACCGAATATGATCCTCTTTGATTATGGCGATACGCTGCTGTGTGAGCCGGAATTTGACGCTGTGCGCGGTATGCGTGCGCTTGTTCCCTACATTACAAAGAATCCGGAGCCGTGTTTGCCGGAGACTTTGGCCGCGGAATCCCTTGCCCTGTTTGAGGAATATGCACCTGTGCGCAGAATGGGATTTGAACTGCATGAATGGCCGCTGAATCGATTGCTCTTTGGCAGCCATGGCATTGTGTTTTCGTTGGGCGATGCGCAGATCGAGCAGATCTTCTGGGAAAATGCGTGTCCCGGTGCGGTGATGCCGTATGCGGCTCAACTGCTGGACTTTCTGCAGGAGGCCGGGATCCGTACGGGCGTGGTCAGCAATATTGGCTGGTCTTCCGCGGCGCTGCTGCATCGGTTGGACCGCTTGCTGCCGAACCATCACTTTGAATTTGTGATGACTTCCTCGGATTATTTGGTGCGCAAGCCGGATGAGCGGCTGTTTCGCACAGCCTGCCAGAACGCCGGGCTGCCGCCGGAGACGATCTGGTACTGCGGGGACAATTTCCGCTGTGATGTTCTGGGTGCTGCCGGGGCGGGAATGCAGCCGGTTTGGTATAACCCTGCGGCCGTGAACGCAGGAATTATGCTGCAAAGGGAGGGTGACGTTGACCCTCTGTGCATCCGTGATTGGCGGGAACTGATCGAAATTCTGAAAGAAATGGATTTGTGAGGTATACTTATGATTTATCTGGAGAGAGGCGACATCGTCGTCCGTGAATTGAGAGAATCTGATATTGAGCCCATTGTGGCCGATGAAATTGCACAGGGCTGGGAAGGCGCGACCCGCGAAAAGTACGATATGCGCCTGCAGCACGAGGCGGAGGGCCAGTGCATCCCGCTGTGCGCGACTTACAAGGGCGAGCCCGTGGGCTACGTGAACCTGTATTTTAAGGCGTATTACCCGATGGATCGCTACGGCTGCCCGGAGATCGTCGATTTCGGCGTGCTCGAAAAGTGCCGCAGAAACGGCATCGGCACCGCGCTGATGGATGCGGCGGAGGCACTCGCGGCTGAGCGCAGCGATATGGTCTGTCTCGGCGTGGGTCTGCACTACGGCTACGGCTCCGCGCAGCGGATGTACGTGAAGCGCGGCTACATTCCGGACGGCACCGGCGTGTGGTGGAAGGGCGAAAAGCTGGAGCAGTATGCGCCGTGCGAAAACGACGACGACCTGAATCTGTTCTTTACGAAGAAGCTGCGCTGAGCAAAACGCAGTTTGGAGAAAAACAATGGATATTTCATTTAAGACGGCGGAAGGCCGTTTCAATTACCGCGTGTGCGGCGTTGTGGTGCACGAGGGCAGGCTGCTTGCGATGAAGGACGACGGCATCGGGCATTATTATCTGCCCGGCGGCCGCGTGCAGATGGGGGAGACCACCGACGCAGCCATCCTGCGCGAAATGCGGGAGGAGCTGCAGATCGAAGCGAAAATCGACCGGCCGCTGTGGCTGAACCAGAGCTTTTTCACGCTCGACGGCACCGAAGAACGCTTTCACGAGGTGTGCCTGTACTATCTGATGGATGTTTCCGGCACGGATCTGCTCTCCCGTGGAGAAAGCTTCTCCTATGCGGAGGAGGGTCACATCCACACATTCGAGTGGCTGCCGTTTGACAGCCTGAAAGAAACCTATCTGTACCCGTTGTTCATCAAGGAGCAGATTTTCCACATGCCGGAGACCCTGACCTTGATGGTGGAATACGAATAAAGGAGTTGTACTGATGGAAAATGTGATTTACCTGGCCGGCGGCTGCTACTGGGGTGTGGAAAAATACATTTCGGAGATCCGCGGCGTGCTTTCCACTGTGGTGGGCTTTGCGAACGGCGATTTTGACGCGCCCACCTACCAGCAGGTGCGCTACGAAAACACCGGCCACGCCGAGACCGTGAAGGTCACTTATGACCCGGAAACCGTGCCGCTCACGGCGCTTTTGAACCTCTTTTATAAGATCATCGACCCCACGTCGGTCGATCAGCAGGGCGAGGACATCGGCCATCAGTACCGCACCGGCATCTATTTTGAGAGCGCTGAGGATGGCGAGACCGCCCGAAAGTCGCTTCTGAAGCTGGAGAAAGAGGTGGGGCAGCCGCTCGCTGTGGAATGCCTGCCGCTCGAGAGCTTCTGGGATGCCGAGGAATACCACCAGAAATACCTCGACAAAAACCCCGGCGGCTACTGCCATGTGCCGTTCAGTTTGATCCGGTGGGTGAAGACCGTCGACCCGAAGGCGTTTGTGTGAGGATGCTATGCCTGATTTTTGGAGTTATATCAAAAACGAAAAATATGCGGTGGGCTGCACCGGGCAGACCACGTACGTGTATGATCTCGCCGGCAATGAGCTGGCAAAGTTCCGGAAAGATATGCTGTACGCGTATTATCCGGCTTTTTGCCCGCACAAAAATCTGTTCATCGTAAAATCCAACGAAGGTCGGTTCTGCGTATATTCTCTGGACTCCATGTCGCTAATCAAGAAGTTTCGTTTTTGCTCTGAGAGTAAGGCGGCAACAGAGGATGGTTACTGTTTTTCGCCGGACGGAGAATGGTTTTTCAACATCGAACCGGGTGAGGATGAGTTTCAGCGCTCCTTGGGCATTTATGATACGGAAACCTTTACGAGACAGCGGGTTTTGTTCTGGGAAGACAAGCGGATGGTTCTGAATGAAATCGAGTATGACCCGCGGAAAGAGAAATATTTTGTTCTGGGTTATATGCGGGACCCGGAAACCGGAGTGGCATCCGTGTTTTTTGTAGCGGAGTTCACCGGGGATGGCTTGGGTGAAAAGACCGTGATCTCAATTGATACGCATTGGTTCTTACAGGATTATAAAAACCTTGAACGAACGGGCTTTACACAAAAGGCAAAAAACTGGTCCGGGTTCGTGTATGATAAGTATAATACCGTAGATTTGAACACGATTCAGGACCAAAAGATCTATTTGTCGGATTATATGTAATGAAGCGCCCTGCGGGGCGCTTTTTCCTTGCGGCGGGCAGATATTCTGCGGATTTTTCCGCGGAAATTGCGGGAAAATTTTCGCAGAAAACAGTTGACGAAACCCGTTCCTTGTGCTATAATAACTAACGCTGTACGATGCGCGGGTGTAGTTCAATGGCTAGAATCCCAGCCTTCCAAGCTGGTCGTGTGGGTTCGATTCCCATCACCCGCTCCAGCTTTCCCCCGCAAATCGCATATGCGCTGATAGCTCAGCTGGATAGAGCAACTGCCTTCTAAGCAGTAGGTCAGGGGTTCGAGTCCCTTTCAGCGCGCCATATGGTGAGTGTAGCTTAGTTGGCTAAAGCGCCAGATTGTGGCTCTGGAGATCGTGGGTTCAAGTCCCATCACCCACCCCATAAAAAAAACAGACATGCCTCGTGCATGTCTGTTTTTTTTATGCGCGGACGATGGTTTGATTTGAACCTGAAAGCGCAAGTTGCGAAGGGCACGGGGCCAATCTCCAAAACAAAGGCAGAAAACGCTGCCGCGGAACGCGGGCAAGGGCGCCGTGGGCCAAGCGCATCCCGAACAGAATACAGCCGCGGCTTGAAAATCGCGGTCGGGATTGCTATACTGAGAGCAAAGAGGAGAAATGAGGTGCGGGATATGGGTAAAAACGAGGATCTTCTGCGGCAGATCGAGGCAGAGAGCGCGGCGCGCAGAGAAAAGATCCGCTCTGCGGCGGATGTTGTGACCGTCCGTGGAGTGTCCTATTATGTCAGCAATGCAGGCGATGACAGCGCGGACGGCCTTTCGCCGGAACAGGCGTGGAAGACACTGCGGCGGGTATCGGAAGCGGCGCTTTCTCCCGGGGACGGCGTGTTTTTCCGCCGGGGCGATGTGTTCCGCGGGCAGGTAAGAGCACAGGCCGGCGTGACCTACGCAGCCTACGGCACGGGCGAAAAGCCCCGGTTCTACGGCTGGGACAAAAGCCTCGCGGATCCTGCGCTTTGGACACCGGTGGAGGGGGCGCCGCATATCTGGCAGCTCACGGAGCCGATCCTCGATTGCGGCACGCTGGTGATGAACGGCGGCGAGGCCCATTGCCGCAAGCTGATCCCCTCCTACATCGGCGGGCGGTTTGTCTGCCGGGATGCGGAAGAAAAGCCCTTTGTGCTGCAGCATGAGATGACCCAAAATCTGGACATGGTCTGCTTTTACGACGCCCGAACCACCCGAACCCCCTCCAAAGGACAGGATTTTCCCGTGCCGCAGCTGGATGATGAGAGTCTCGGCGTGCTGGTTCTGCGGTGCGAAGCGGGAAACCCCGGTGCGGTCTACCGGGAGATCGAGGCCCTGCCCCGGCGCAATATGTTCACGGTCGGAGACCATCCGGATGTGCACATCGACAATCTCTGCCTGAAATACATCGGCTGTCATGCCATTGGCGCGGGCGGCCCGCAGGTGCGGGGGCTTCATGTCTCAAACTGCGAGATCGGCTGGATCGGCGGCGCCATCCAGCATTATCTGGGCACCGATCCCAACTACCCGCAGGGCGGCCGCGGCACGGTGACGCGCTACGGCAACGGCGTGGAGATCTACGGCGGCTGTCGGGATTACACGGTGGAAAACTGCTGGATCTATCAGGTGTACGACGCGGGCGTCACGCATCAGATCACCACGGGCGGACAGCCGTATCGGCTGGAAAAGATCCGCTACCGGGGGAATCTGGTGGAATACTGCGTCTATTCCATCGAATATTTTCTGGAAAAAACAGGGGGCGACACCGAAAGCGCCATCGCGGACTGCGTGATCGAGGAGAATATCCTGCGGTTTTCCGGATACGGCTGGGGGCAGCAGCGGCACAATACGGATACCCCGGCCCACATCAAGGGCTGGAGCTATGAAAACACGGCGTCCGGATTTGAGATCCGCGGCAATGTGTTTGACCGCGCGGCATACCGGATGCTGCATCTGGTGGCGAAAAAGCCGGAGAGCTGCCCGCAGCTTCAGGGGAATACCTACGTGCAACAGATCGGGTATCCTCTGGGGCAGTACGGCGCGAACGAACAGGCAGAGCCGCCGGTTCAGATCTTTAATGACAACGCGGAGCACACCGTGCGTACGGTCTTCGGCGACCAAACCGCCGTTATTGTATCGATTCCCACATAAAATAAACAGACAAGACCCTCGGCGCACGCTCGCCGGGGGTTTCGTTTATAAATTTTCAAAAAGGTATTGACTTGGAGTAAACTCCAGCTTTTATAATGGATTTGATGAAAGAAAAGGGGGAAGCAAAGTGACGATTCGTGAAGTCAGCGAGCAATACGGCGTAACGCCGGACACGCTGCGATATTACGAGAAAATGGGCATGATCCCGCCGGTCACGCGGAACGCGAGCGGCATACGGGATTATACCGAAGAAGACCTGCGCTGGGTGCAGCTTGCAAAATGTATGCGCGCCTCCGGCTTATCCGTGGAAGCCATGGTGCAGTATGTACGCCTGTTCCAGCAGGGCGATGCAACCATCCCGGCCCGGCTGGAGCTGCTGCTCAGCCAGAAAGCGGAGCTTCTGGAGAAGCGGGAGAAAATCGACGCGGCGCTGAATTGGCTGGAGAAGAAGATCGAACGATATGAGACGGCCGCCGCCACGGGCGTTCTGGAGTGGAAGGACAAATAACAAGGAGGATGTCATCATGAAAAAGTATGTACTGATCACCGGTGCCAGCTCGGGCATCGGCTATGAAACGGCAAAGGCTTTTGCGGCACGCGGGGAGAATGTGATCATCACGGCGCGGCGCGCGGCAAATCTCGAGCGGCTCAAAGCGGAGATCTACGCCGCGCATCCCGAAGTGGATGTTGTCATCCGGGTCTGCGATTTGTCGAACACCGGGGAGACCATCGCCCTGTACGATTCCTTGAAAGCGTACGACCTCAAGGCGGTGATCAACAACGCCGGCCGCGGCAATAAGGGCGGCTTTATCGACGACGACCTCCGCCGCGACATTGATATGCTGCACCTGAACATGGACGCGGTCTATATCCTGTCCTCCCTCTATGCCCGCGACTACAAGGATGTGGAGGGCGCGCAGATCGTCAATGTGTCGTCCATCGGCGGCTATCTGGTCGTGCCGGGCAGCTCTCTGTACTGCGCGACCAAGTTCTTTGTCAGTGCGCTGACCGAGGCGATCGATCTCGAGATGCGCAAAGGCGGCCACAAACTGCGCGCAAAGGTCATTGCGCCGACCACCACCGAGACCGAATATGAGCAGACCGCCCACGATTCCAATGAGAAATTCGACTACGCTGCCCGCGGCGGGTTCTATTTCACCGCAAAGCAGATGGCGGATATGCTGCTCGAACTCTACGACAGCGACGCGACCGTCGGCAGCATCGACTTTGCGACCCGCGGATTGAAGCTCAGCGAGCCGAAGCACCCGCATCTTTAAATGCGGCTTATAGCGAAAAATCCGTATGAATTCCGGAAAGGAGCAATCTATATGATCTACAAAGAATTTTTGGGCCACAAGGTTTCACAGCTCGGCTTTGGCGCCATGCGTCTGCCGCAGACCGGAACCGAGTGGGGCAGCCCGCTGAACAAGGAAGAAGCCATCGCGCTGATCCGCAAGGCGTATGAAAGCGGTGTCAACTACTTCGATACCGCGTATGTCTACGGCGGCGGACAGAGTGAGGTGATCCTCGGCGAGGCGCTGAGCATCTACCCGCGCGACAGCTACTATGTGGCAACGAAATTCCCGGGTCTGCATCCGCCCACCGGCGGCTGGACCATGGAAAAGGTGAAGGAGACCTTCGAGGAGCAGCTGAGAAAGCTCAACATGGAGTATGTGGATTTCTACCTGCTGCACGGCATTATGGAGATGGACTGGCATCTCTATTCCGACCCGAACGTGCCGCTGGCCGATTATTTCCATGAACTGAAGCAGACGGGCAAGATCCGCCACTTCGGCTTCTCTTCCCACGCGAAACCGGATCTGCTGGAAAAGGTGCTCGAGTGGAAGGATTATTTCGAGTTCTGCCAGATCCAGCTCAACTATCTCGACTGGACCATGCAGGACGCAAAGCAGCAGTATGAGATCCTCGAAAAAGCCGGCCTACCCGTGATTGTGATGGAACCGGTACGCGGCGGCAGACTTGCAAATCTGGATGAAAAGTGCACGGAGCTCCTGCGCGGGGCGCATCCGGATTGGTCCGCAGCTTCCTGGGCACTGCGTTTTGCCGGCGCTCTGGAGAACGTTAAAGTTGTTCTGAGCGGTATGTCCAATATGGAGCAGCTGGAAGATAACCTCAAAACCTTTGCACAGGGCGAACTTCTCAGCGAGGACGATCGCGCCCTTCTGCTTCACCAGGTGGTGCCCGCCCTTGCGGATATGGTGCCCTGCACCGGCTGCCGCTACTGCATGGCGGAATGCCCGATGAACCTTAAGATCCCGCACCTCATCTCCCTTTACAACGAGATGAATTTCAGCCCGCGCTCGTTCTATCTGGGCGCGCTGAAAGAAGCGGATATGCCGTCCAACTGCATTGCCTGCGGCGCCTGTACCGCAGTCTGCCCGCAGTCCATTGACATTCCCGACGTGCTGCAGAAGCTGGACGGGAAGATCACCGAAGCCCGCGAAGCCATGGCACGGATGCGCCGTCCGCAGCCGGAAAAGAAGGATTGATCGCTTCAAAAAACGGGGAGCGGCGTCCACCTGAGATCCGATAGAAAAAGCAAAGCCGAACGTACCGCCTTGGAGCGATGCGTTCGGCCTTTTGTTTCTTATTCCGCTTTCAGTTCATATTTTGCGTAGCCGCGGTCGGCGATGCCGCCGGAGGCCGGAAGGGTGGATTCCACCTCGATGACGAGCGTGTCCTCGGCGAAATTAAGGAGCATCCGCTTGCCGCCCACGGATTCCGCACAGCGCACTTCCAGCTCGAAGCGGTTGTCGCTGCGCCAGCGGCCCACCGCGCCGTAGGTACGGCCGCACAGCGGGAACTGTGTGAAGTGGCTCGTAAGACCGATCTCCGCCGTGAAGGTGCCGTTGTCCTGTTCCGCGATGAGCAGGGCCTTGTCCGCTGCAAATTCCACGCGGAGAGATTTTGTCTCGCCGCCCTGCGGCCAGACGATCCAGATGCCGCCGATGAAATCGGCCAGACCGGCCATTTTTTCGGTGGGGACATAGACCTTGCCGCTGTACTTCTGCTCGGAACCGGCGTTGCGCATGGAGAGCATCGGGGTGATCTCCGCGTTTTCGAGGCGGGTTTTGAGCACCTCGGCGCACGGGCATTCCGGCAGGGATTCTTCGTCCGTGATGGCCGGGAGCAGCGCCTCCCATGCGCAGGTGAGCTGCACCTGCTGGTTTGCGGCGGCGCTCTGCAGGATCAAAACCGTGTCCTTATCCTCGAAGACGATGCCGTACTGGCCGAAGGCGCCGTCCGCGCGGTACACGTTTTCCGGCACGCAGCGCCAGAACTGGAAGCCGTAGCCGCAGCGCCAGTCGGGATTTGCGGAGTCGTAGGCGGGGGTCACGTTCGGAACCTGCAGGGCGGAGGCCATCTCGAACCACTCCGCTTTCAGAAGCTGCTCGCCGTCCCACACACCCTTCTGCGAGACGAACAGGATGAACCGCGCCATATCCTCCACCTTGAGGCGGCTGCCCGCGCCGCCCATCTCGATGCCGTCCGGAAGTTTGAAGCACTCCACATTAGAGATGCCGAGGGGGGTAAACAGACGCGGGGTCAGGTACTCGAACAGGTCCTGACCGGTGCGGCGCTTGAGCACCGCGCACAGCATATTGGTGCCGGCCGTGTTGTACATGAAGCACGTGCCGGGTTTGTACTTGAATTCATGCGCGAGGAACGCCTTGACCCAGTCCGGCTCGTTGACGTCGAACGTGCGAATCTCGGTCTCGTGGCCGCAGCTCATCGTGAGCAGATCCCAGATCGTGCAGGCGAGGAGATTCTCGCTCGGGTTTTCCGGCAGCTTGTCCGGGAAAATGTCACAGAGCTTGTCCGTCAGCGCGAGGACCCCCTCCTGCCACGCAAAGCCGATCGCCGTGGAGGTGAGCGCCTTCGTGAAGGAGAACATCATGTGGGGGGAATCGGGGTTGTATGGCTTCCACCAGCCCTCGGCGCACACCTTACCGTGGCGCAGCAGCATCATGCCGTGCAGTTCCGCACCGCGCTGCTCAATGAGATCCAGAAATTTCAGGATACCGTCGGAATGAATGCCGACGCTTTCCGGTGTCACTCTTTTCAATACCATAATTTTCGCTCCTTTTCTGCGTCCGGGACGCGCGGATTTCAGTTTTATTCTAGCATATACGGGGCAGGATTTCCAGTCCCCGCGCAGAGGGAAAATCAAAGAGCGCCTTCCAAAACGGAGGGCGCTCTGCAATTTCAGGAGAAGATTTTCTTTGTGCTGCGGATCTTGAGGAACAGGCAGAGCACCAGCATGATCGCGGTGATGATGCTCAGCGCGATGTACAGTGCCTGAATGTTCATGGCGGTCGCAAGCCAGCCGCCGGCATTCTGAATGACGATGGCGGCAATGGAGTTGATGGAATTCATGGTGCCCTGCGCGGTGGAGACCGAATCCTCCCACACGATGCCGCGGATCACCTTCAGCATGACCATCATAAAGATGGTGCCGCACACGGCCTTCAAAAGGACCATGGAAACGACCACGATGACCACATTCTTGCAGAAGCCGTAGAAAATAAACTGCAGCAGCATCAGGCCAAGACTGAGGGCCGTGAGCGATTTGCTGGAGAAGCGGTCCATATATTTGTTGGAGAACAGCACAATGGGCAGCTCCACAAGCACGCTGAGGGAGATGATCGTGCCGGCCAGCGTGGTGGGGATGCCGAGATCCTTGAGCAAAAGCGGCGCATAGGCGTTGTTGAGGCCGGAAGCGCCGGAGTAGAGCATGGAGATCAGCATGAACAAAAGGAACATGGGCAGCTTGAGGAAGGACAGACGGTTTCTGGGTTTCGCGTCGGTCCCCGCGTCGGCCGGGGGATCTTCGTCAAATTTGATGCCTTCGAGCAGCAGATAGGAAACCGCACCGACCAAAAGCGCCACGGCCATGGCGATGAAGAGCCAGTAGGGCTCGGCGAGATCAAGGATGAAGCCGCCCACCTGCGGCGCGGCAGCAAAGCCGATGGTGCCCCAGATGCGGATCTGCCCGTAGCGGTATTTGCCGCTGCTCGCGACGCGCTCGCTCACGGGGCTCATGCCGGAGATGGCACCCATGATGAAGCCGTTCATCAGATACAGCATGATGGTGCTCTTGAAGGCCGTGAACAGGGCGCTGAATACGGCCGCGGCGATCAGGGAGATCGCAGCCAGAAGCTGGGGCTTTTTGAACTTGTCATTCAAATACCCCGCGATGGGGCTGGTGATGATGCCGAACAGGCTGGAAGCGGAAAGAATGAACGACATTTCCTGCTCCGTTTTGCCCAGCGAGTCCGTGAGATAGATGGACAGCATATTGCACACCACGCCCATGGCGAAGAAATAAGAAAAATACGCCACAACGTAGCTCAGGTAGCTGCCCCGGTACCGGAATTTGCTTTTCAAACCAACCACACTCCTGTTCAGATGCCCACTGCATCCGATTCTGTTCCGATTCTATCAAATCCAACGAAAAAGTGCAATAGGCAGAATAAAATGAGACTGTCGAAAAAGTCTTTTCTCCAGTCTCGACGGATTTTGTACTTACTAAAAAGTACAAAATCCTATCTGATTATACACGAAAGACAACCCTACGGTTTTCTTTCACACTATCTTTCCCTCCGTAATCTTTGGCTCAGAGGGTTTATCGCCAAGCTGAAATCTCCCTCCGGAAAGGAGGGAGATACATAGATTCAGGAGAAAACCTTTACGTTGTTTTTTGTTTTCAGGAACAGGCACAGCACGAACGCCAGCGCCGCGAGCCCCGCCAGCACGAGATACAGCCCCTGCAGGCCCATGGCTTCCGTGAGGCGTCCGCCCACATTCTGCATGATGATCGTGGACACGGCGTTCACGGTGCTGATGACGCCCAGACCGGTGTACACCGCGCGCTCTGCCACAATGCTGCGCACGACTTTCAGCATCGTCATCATGAAAAGCTGGGAGCCGGTTGCCTTGAGCAGCAGCATCGCCACAAACGCTACGGGGATGCTTTCGGTCCGGCTGAAAATGAGGAACTCCGTAAGCATCAGACCAAAGCTGAACGCGGCGAGATATTTGCCGGGGAAGCGGTCCATAAATTTATAAGAGAAATAGACGAGCGGCACTTCCATCAGCGTGCTCAAAAGCAGCGCGGTGCCCACAAAGCTGTTCGAGACGCCGAGGTCGCGAAACAGCATCGGCACGACCGTGATGTTCATGTTCACCACCGCCGCAAACAGCGCCGCGATCACCACGAACAGCAGGAACATCGGGTTCTTGAGGAACGCGATCTGCTGCGCGGGGGGCAGCTTTTCCTTTTTCGGCTTGTAGGAAATGACGCCGGTGAAGTAGAAGCATACGGAGGCCAGCGTGATGGTGATCGCAAAGAGGAAGAAGATCCACCGCGGGTCCGTCCAATCGAGCAGCAGGGCGCCGATCTGCGAGGAGACCGCGTAGCCGATGGTGCCCCAGATGCGGATCTGCCCGTAGCGGTACTTGCCGTCGCCGGAGAGGTTCTCAAAAATCGGGTTCAGTGCCGCCATCAGACCCATGATACAGCCGTGCAGCAGGTACAGCGGCCATGTGGCGCGCGTGAAGGCAAACACCACCGATAAGCCCGCCGCGATCCATATCGTGCCCATGATGAGATAGGGCTTGCGGAAACGATCGCTGATGAAGCCGTAGACCGGGATCAGCACGATGCCGAAGAGGCTTGCGGAAGAGACGATGAACGTCATTTCCGACGCTGTTTTGCCAATGCCCGTGAGGTAAATGGACAGCACCTGCGTGAACAGACCGTTGCTGAAGCTGACGAAGAAAAAGGTGATCACGTAGCTCAGGTAACTGCCGCGAAAGGATTTATTGCTTTTCAATTTTCTCACACTCCCCTGCGGATGCCTTGCATCCGCCATTGTCCCGATTGTAGCAGATGCTGGCAAAAAGCGCAAGGGAGAACGTAAAAAAATTCTTGCCGCGGGTATCCGGATCCTTGCGAAAAAGAAAAGCCGCCGGAAAAGCATCCGTGCGGCCAGGGGTGTATCAGAGATCCTTTACGCTGGGGATATCCAGCAGCTGAAAGCGGTACTGCTGCGGGCAGTCCGGGTATTTCTCCCGGTCAACCTCTTCCAGAAACATCGCGAGCGGACGGATCCACAGGCTGCCGTCCCCATAGAGCTTGCGGTAGATCACGTAGGTCTCGCCGGTTTCGCTGTGTTTGGCGAGGTCTTCCACAAGGTAATGGTCGCCCTTAAAATGGCGGTAAACGCGCTTGAGTTTCAGCTCCTGCATGGGGCTTCCTCCTTTGTTTTGATGGGATTGAGACAAAAAGCGGCCGCCGGTTGGCAGCCGCTTGGAATGCGAAAACTTATCTGTTGTTGATGAGCTCGGTGAGGTCGACCGGGTTCACGATGACGCCGTCCTTGTAGACGCGCATGTTGCCGGAAGCGATCTCATCGATGAGGATGACTTCGCCGTTGTGGTAGCCAAACTCGAACTTGATGTCCCACAGGTCGAGACCGATGGTCTTCAGGTCGTCCGCGACAACCTTGGTGATCTTCAGGGTCTGCTCCTTCATGCTCTGGAACATCTCGAGGGACATAACGCCGAGTGCCTCAAGGCCTTCTGCTGTGACCAGCGGATCGCCCTTTGCGTCGTTCTTGAAGGTGCACTCCACATAGCCGCCATCGAGAACGGTGCCGTCCTGAATGTACTCGCCGTATCTGCGGATGAAGCTGCCGGTTGCAACCAGACGGCAGATGACTTCCAGGCCGTTGCCGCCCTGTGCCTTGCCGAAGTTCTCAGCGGGGAGCACTTCCATGGTAGCCTCGTCGAGGTTTGCGCTGACGTAGTGGGTCTTCACGCCGGCTGCCTTCAGAAGCTCGAAATAATAAACAGAAGTCTGGAGGTTTGCCTTGCCAATGCCTTCAATGGTCAGGCCTACGCTGTTTTCGCCCGGATCAAAACGCCGTCCTTGCCGGTGCAGTCGTCCTTGAACTTCAGCAGAACATTGCCGTTCTCAAGGCTGTAAACATCCTTAGTCTTACCTTCGTAAATTTTCTTCATAATGGTGCTCCTTTATATCGGAATAGGTGGTGATTTTCTCACAATGGAATTATAGCATAAGATATACGAAAAATCCATGTACATTTTAGCACAACATGGGGCTTTCCTGCCCTTATTTTCTCTGCATTTTTTCGAAAAATCCGCAGGAAAACGACATTTTTACAGCATCGCCGCGGCATGGTCGCACAGCAGTTTCATCTGCCGCACGCAGGATTTGGCGTAGTCGCTGAGCACTTCGCCTGGGCGCGTGCGCGCGGTGAGGCAGGTGGGGATGCCCTCAAGGCACATACTGTATTTTGCGGTGAGCGGATACGGCAGGTTTTCCGTAAAGCCCGCCATGCACAAAAGTGCCTGCAGGCGGTCGGCCTGTTCGGGGTTTTCGCGGAACGTATTGCACAGGTGCACGTAGAGCGCCGGGTGGAAGTTTGCCATCACGCCGCAGTATCCGTCCGCGCCGGCGCGTAAGGTCTCGAGCAGCGTCTGGCAGTTCGCGTTGAGGAGCTGAAAGCCGCTGCCTTCGAGTTGTTTGCAGCGCTCGGCGATGAGCGCGGCGTCGCAGCAGGTGTCCTTCATGTACCGGAAGCGCCCGGTGGAAATGCACCAATCGAGAATCTTCGGCGTGACGAGGCGCTTGTAGGGGACGGGACACTCGTAAAAGCCGAGCAGCACATCCGCGGGCAAAGCGGCGATGACCTTCTCCGCGTTTTGAATGAACACATCGTCGCCCTCGTTATGGGGGTCAAAGCGGTTCGTGATGAAGATGAGCGCATCGGTGCCGGCGGCGCAGATGGCATTGAGCTCTTCGATCTGCCCCTCGATGGTGTCGGACACATGGCCGGAGGAAACCACGGTGAAGCGGCGATTCCCGGCTTTTTCCAGCTGTTTCGCGCGGGCGTAGACGCGGCGGTTGAGCTCCACGCGCTCCTCTAAGGTGAGCGTGAAGATTTCGCTCGACTGGCACACGGCAAAAATGCCGGTGAGCCCGTTTTTATAGTACCAGTCCACGTATTTTTCGGCGGTTTCATAGTCCACGGAGCCGTCTTCCTTGTACGGCGTGATCATGGTGGTGAAGATGTCCATGCCGCGTGCCTCCTTTTTGAATCAGAATTCAAACGTAAACGCTTCCCACGGAATGTTCACAGGCTTTTTCTGCGTGATGATCTCATCGATGTGCATCAGAAGCGGGAAGTCCTTGAGGTCCACAAGGCCCTTTTCCGACTTCACGCGCACGGCTTTCGCCACGCGCTCCGC
This sequence comes from Clostridia bacterium, assembly GCA_017407665.1. GTDB lineage: Bacteria > Bacillota > Clostridia > Oscillospirales > Acutalibacteraceae > Hominenteromicrobium. The sequence continues at coordinate 15,006 of JAFQWC010000065.1, forward strand.
AACGACGAGGGATTCCAGCGTGACGCCGGCGAGTTCGGCTTTCGCTTCGTCGATATTGAGGCCGCGGCCGAGGAGAATGCCGACGAGGCGGGTGCGGCCGCCGTATACGGTGACGTACAGATCGCCCGCGCCGAGGACGAGGTTGTCAAAATCCTCCGCGCCCTGGAGTTTGAGGAGCTTTGCCATCTCGCGCACGGACTGCCCGAAGACCGCCGCCTGCGAGTTGAAGTGCAGCTCGCTGTCGAGGCCGAATGCCTTCTGATTGAGGCCGATGGTCAGCGCAATGCCGAGCGCGTAGCCGTTCTTGAGCGCCACGGCGCTCTCCACGCCCAGCACGTCGGTGGTGAGGCTGATGTGGTAGTAGTCGGTCGCCATCGCGGCCTTGATCATTTTGAGCGCGTCCATGTTTTTGCCGCAGAAGGAGACCTCGGTCTGGTCGTGCGCGACAAGCTCATAGCTTGTGCACGGGCCGCCGATGGCGCACAGCGGGATGTTCTTGCCGAGTGCGTCGAGCTTATCCTGCCACAGGTCCGGGTACGGGCGCAGGTCGCCGTCCGGGGTGTTCATCAGGCCCTTTGTCACGGAGATGACCGGCACATTGTCGTGCAGACGCGGGAGGATCTCGTCGCGGAACCACTCTACGCCGAAGCTGCTCACGCCGCAGATGATGAAATCCGCGCCGTTGATGGCGGCGTCCACCTCTTCAATCTGATAGTATGTGACGCCCGCCGGGAAATCCTTCACGAATTTCGGGTGGCGGCCGGTCTTTTTGCTCTGTTCAATGATCTCGCGGTCGAGATGTGTGCCCACAAGGCGCACTGTGTTGCCGTTCTCACGGGCCGGGAATGCCAGCGCGGAACCCATCATGCCCGCGCCGATGATTGTGATCGTTTTCATGGAAATGCGCTCCTTTATAATGGTATGGTAGATAAAAAGTTAAGAAAGTGCTTTTTCAATCAGGCGGCAATACCGGAATTTCTCGGGATCGATCGTGATCCCCAGCTTTTCAAAGAGTATATCCGGGTCAAAATCCGGGTAGACCGGGCCGCCGAATACACCGCCGAAATTGTTTTTCAGGCTGTTCCAGCAATCCACGATATCGCTGTATCGGTCCGCAATGCCGATGCCGCCGATATCGATGTACCCGCTGATCTGCCCGTCCTGCAGCAGGAGGTTCGGCAGGCAATAGTCGCCGTGGCTGAGCACCGGCTCGTAGGGCACGGGGTGTGCTTCCAGCCAGCAGGCCATGGCCTCCGCGGTCTCGAAGCCGCATTCCGAAAGCTCGTCCGGGCTCAAGCGGCCATTCCGGATACGCTGCAGGGCCGCGTTCAGGTCCGCCTGCAGGGTTCGCTCGCGGGGACAGCCGGCGGTGTCGATGTCCCACAGCATCCGGAGACCCTCGGCCATCAGCCCCACCATTTCGTCGCTGTGCGCCATGTAATAAGGGGAACAGCACATTTCGCCCGGGATGCGGGTCATCAGAAGATAGCTCAGGCCGTTTTCCACCGCGTATTCGATCACCTGCGGAATGGGCAGCCGACCCGTGAGCCAATGCATCATCTCCACGGCGCCGTCCACCTTGGCGCTGTGCGGCTCGATCTTCAGCACCATGTCCTCAAACAGCACGACGGTGGACCCCGAAAGCCCTATGTCGTCCGTGGTGCAGGATAAACCGTCGATGTGTGCCCGAATGCTTTCCTGCATCCGTAAAAATGCGGTGTTCTCCATTGTGTACAGACCTCCCCGAAACGAAATGTTCTCTGTCTTTCACTATACCACATCGGAGAAAAGAAGTAAATCCTTGGCCGGAGACTTTATAAACAGGGCAGGCGCGTTACCCAAACAGGAAACACTTGAAAGCCGCGCCGCATTGTGATAAATTATATACTAGGTAAAGTCTATCCAAACGGAAGAAAAAGGAGAAAGGGTGTGTGTCTGTGCAGGATATTTTGGTCTCGGTGATCATCCCCGCGTACAATTGTGCCGGAACGATCGCCCTCGCGCTGGATTCCGCCCTGATGCAGGACGTGCCGCTCGAGATCCTTGTGATCGACGACGGCTCGAAGGATGATCTTGACGGCGTGATGGCGCGGTACGAAACGTACCAGCAGGTTCGTTTTCTGAAAAACAGCCAAAATCTCGGCGCGGCAGAAACCCGCAACCGCGGGGTGTCCCTCGCAAAGGGCGCATACGTTGCCTTTCTGGACGCGGACGATTACTGGGAAAAGGGTAAACTGAAAAAGCAGCTCGCGTTGATCGAAGAAAAGAACACCGTGCTCTGCTCCACTGCCCGCGAACTCATGCAGCCGGACGGCACGCGCACGGGCTATGTGATCCCGGTAAAGCCCGAATACACCTATAAGGACATCCGCCTCAACAACGAGATCAACTGCTCCTCCGTGCTGCTGCGCACCGAGGTGGCGAAGGAATTCCCGATGCGCCACGACGACGGCCACGAGGATTACCTGATGTGGCTCGAGATCCTCAGAAAATACGAACGTGGCTGCGCCGTGAACGAGCCGCTTCTCGTGTACCGGGTGTCGAACACCGGAAAATCCGGCAGCAAGTGGCATTCGGCCGGGATGACTTACCGCACGTACCGCCATATGGGCTACGGCACGCTGCGGTCGGCGCTGTACTTTGTCAGTTATGCGCTGCACGGCGTGAAAAAATATTTGCTTTGGTTTTTGAAAAAGGCGTAAAAGGATTATGAAATTAGAAGTGCTGATGTCCTGTATGCACCGGCAGGACGACAAACTGGTGTACACTTCCCGCCTTACGGGAGATGTGGTCGTGGTCAACCAGTGTGACCGCGAAGGCTATGACGAATACGAAACGCCGCGGGGTAGGGTCCGGATGTTCTCCACCACGCAGCGCGGCCTGACAAAAAGCCGGAATTTTGCGATTTCCAAATCGCAGGCTGACATTTGCCTCCTCTGCGACGACGACGAGCTTTTCGTGCCGGACTATGCGGAGAAGATCACAGCGGCGTATGAACAGCTGCCGCAGGCGGATGTGATCATTTTCAAGATGGTTGACCGCCCGACTGCCTTTGGGGATGCGGCCCGCCCGCTGCGCTGGGTGGACTGCATGAAGGTCAGCTCGTGGCAGATCTCGTTCCGCCGGGAAAAGCTGCTCTCGTCCGGCGTGAAATTTGACGAATTTCTGGGCGCGGGCACCGGAAACGGCGCGGAGGAGGAGCTTAAATTCCTGCTCGACTGCCGCAAAGCCGGCCTTGCAATCTGGTATGTCCCGGTGGAGATCGCGTCCGTCGCGCAGACGGCATCCACATGGTTCGGCGGCTTCAACGAGGAATTCTTCGAAAACCGCGGCGCCACGACGCGGTACATTCTGGGCGTGCCGCTCGCCGTGCTGTACGCCGTATACTATGTGATCACCAAACGCGGCCTGTACCGGGAGACGATTTCTCCGGCCAAGGCGCTGCAGGCGATTTTCCGCGGCATCCGCCAAAACAAAATCTGGAAACAGGTGAAGCAGAAAAGAGGAGAGAACCGATGAAAATCCTGTCTTTTGTGATTCCGTCCTACAACGCGGAGCAATTTCTGGACAAGTGTATCCCGAGCATGCTGGTCCCGTCGCTCCTTTCGAAGCTGGAAGTCATCGTCGTGAACGACGGCTCCAAGGATAACACCGCCGCCGTCGCGGAAAAATACTGCAAAGCGTACCCCGATACCGTCCGGCTGATCTCGCAGGAGAACAAGGGGCATGGCGGCGCGCTCAACACCGGCTGTGCTGCGGCTGAGGGCAAGTACGTGAAGGTCATCGACGCCGACGACTGGATCGTCTCCGAAAATCTGCCCGCGTACATCGAATTTCTCGAGCAGTGCGAGAGCGACGTCGTCCTCACGCACCACCATACGATCGACATCTCCACAGGGGAGATCAAAAACTGGAAGAGCTACCCGCCGGTTTTCGGAAAAGCCTATACCTGGGCGGAGATCATGGCGGACTGGAAAAGCTTTGACCGCAGCCTCACATTCCACGGCATCACCTACCGCACGGCGTTTTACCGCGCGCACGGCATCGCGCTCTCCGAGCACGTCTTCTATGAGGACCACGAGTACGCCACCTTCCCGTGCTGCCACGCAGTATCCGTCACGCCGGTGGATCTGTTCCTGTACGAATATCGCATCGGCGACGTGACGCAGAGTGTCTCGAATGCAAACCAGCTGCGGCGCCTCAGCCACACCGAGACCGTGCTCGCCCGCATGACGGCCGAGTACAACAAGCTTCCGGAGTCCGAAGGCAAGCAGTACGCCGCGATGAAGATCCGCGGGCTTCTGATGAGCTACCTCACCACAACGCTGCTCGTGCATCCCGATCAGAGCGCCGGCCGGCAATTGGCCAAGCGCCAGATCGACCGCTGCAAAGCGGATGCCCCGGCCGTATACGCGCTCGTAAAACGGGCGTACCCCGTGTTCGTGCTTTTGAACCTGATGAACATCGACAAAAAGCGGTTTGACCGCATCCTGAACTCCAAAGCATACAACACGCTGCGGAAAAACCACACATTTGACTGAACAAAGGGTGGGAACTATGTTTGATTATTTGCTCGTCGGCGCCGGCCTCTACAACGCGGTCTTCGCGCATGAGCTGACAAAGCGCGGCAAGACCTGCCTCGTCATCGACCGCCGGAACCACATCGCCGGCAATATCTATACGGAAACGGTGTCCGACATCCACGTGCACAAATACGGCGCGCATATCTTCCACACCAGCGATAAAGCTGTGTGGGAATATGTGCATCAGTTTGCCGAATTCAATCATTTCGTGAACAGCCCGCTCGCGGTGTACCACGATGAGCTCTACAACCTGCCGTTCAACATGAACACCTTCTCCAAAATGTGGGGGGTGCGCACGCCCGATGAGGCGAAGGCGAAAATCGCGGAGCAGGTGGCGGAGCTGGGCATTGCGGAGCCGAAAAACCTCGAAGAGCAGGCGCTTAGCCTTGTGGGTACCGATGTCTACACGAAGCTCGTCAAGGGTTACACCGAAAAGCAGTGGGGCCGCGACTGCAAGGACCTGCCGGCGTTCATCATCCGGCGCCTGCCCTGCCGCTTCACGTACAATAACAATTACTTCAACGACCCGTACCAAGGCATTCCCGTGGGCGGCTATACCGCGATGGTGGAAAAGATGTTCGCAGGTGCGGAGATCCGCCTCAGCACGGATTTCTTCGATCTGATCCGCGAAGAGCCGAACATCGCGAAGAAAATCGTCTATACCGGCTGCATCGACGAATATTTTGACTATGTTTACGGCCCGCTGCATTACCGCAGCGTCCGCTTTGAAACCGAAGAGCTGCAGACGGCGGATTATCAGGGCAACGCGGTCGTGAATTACACCGCGCGCGAGGTGCCGTACACGCGCATCATCGAGCACAAGCATTTTGATTTCGGTCAGCAGCCCACCACGGTGATCAGCCGCGAGTACCCGGCGGAGTGGCAGCCGGGCATGGAGCCGTACTATCCGATCAACGATGCAGAAAACAACGCGCTCTACGCCCGCTACAAGGCGCTGGCGGATGCGCAGGAGAACGTGATCTTCGGCGGCCGGCTCGGCCAGTACCGCTATTATGATATGGATAAGGTGATCCGCGCGGCGCTGGATGACCTGCAAAAGGAACTCGGCGAATAAAAAAAGACCCGTACTTCTCCCAAAAGGAGCGGTACGGGTCAAATTTTTTATGGGGATCAGTTTCTGCGGTAGGGGGCTTCCATGTGCAGGCGGTTCGTCTTGAAGTGGTAGAACGGGCGCTCCGGGATCTGGATGATCTCCACCGGGTGCTGGTATTCCTTCAGGGCACCGAGCACATCGGCTTCAATGCTCTCCACGGTGCGGCCCTTCTCCAGAACGACGTACAGATAGGGTACCTGGTAGCCTGCGTGCTCCGGGTCATTGGCGATGACGAAGAAGGAGTCGACCAGACCGGGAATGGCGGCGTCGGAGATCTGATTCTCCATCGCGATCTCGACAAGACGTCTGGATTTCTCCGGATTCTGCGGGTTGTAGCGCTTTGCAAGGCCGCGGCCGAGTGCATACACCACGCCGTCTTCGTTCATGTAGCCGGTGTCGCCGGTGTGCAGCCAGAGCTTGCCGTCCGCATGACGAATGAGGGTGCGGTTGGTGGCTTCTTCGTTGTCGTAGCCGAGCATATTGCCGGGGCCGGTCACGCAGATCTCGCCCTTTTCGTTGTAGCCGCACTCGCGGTCGCCGCGGAAAATACCCATGGTGTTCAGCGGCATCGGGATGCCGACATTGCCGTTCGCGATCGGGAACGCCGGGCACGGGAAGGTGATGTTGGAGCCTGCCTCACTCTGGCCGTAACCCACAGTGAAGATCGCCTGGCAGTTGTGGTCATTGAGGAACTTCTGTGCACGCTGGACCTGGCCGTTGTTGAAGGCTTCGGCGCCGGCACCGGCAGCAATGAGGTGAGACATATCGTAGTCCGCCGGAATGCGCTTGGAGCGCATCAGAATCTCCACGAACATGGGGATCATCGGCCAGCCGTTCGGACGGTAACGCATCATTTCGAGATCGATATCATTGACATCGACGAACGGGTTGAGGATCAGGAGCTTGTTGGAGGCCATGGGCATCAGCAGCATGGAGACTGTCACGGCGATGAGTGCCGGCGGCAGGATGGTCATCATCCATGTGGGACGGAAATCATCGGAAGAGCCATAGGCGGAAAGCTGATGGACAACGGCCAGCATGGTCTTCGCGGAATGGATGACCTGCTTGGAAGGACCGGTGGAACCGGAGGTGTAGGCACGGAACAGCGGACGGTCCGGGTCTGCCGGAGCATCCACGACGCCGGTATACTTACGGCCGGCGCGGAGGAA
>JAFQWC010000066.1 GCA_017407665.1 Clostridia bacterium
ACGGTGTATTCCGGCCCCGTTTCTTACAACACGGATAAGTATCAGGAAGGCCATGTCGAGTGGTGGGATGCCGTGGATGTGATCTCCTCGAGCGGCTATTATCCGCTGGGCGACTGGGAAAATCAGCTGGACCGTATTGAGCAGGTCGTGAAGAAGTTCAATAAACCGTTCTTCTTTGCGGAGTGCGGTTGTATGTCCACGGCAGGTTCCAATGCTGTGCCGAACGACTGGAAGGTGCGCGGCGGTGTGGACCTGCAGGGCCAGGCCGATTGGTACAACGAAATGTTCACGACCTGCGCAAAACGCGATTGGGTCGGCGGTTTCGCGCTGTGGGACTGGAAAGGCAATCAGTACACCGCAGAACAGGCCGTGAACGACACCGGCTACGATGTGTATCGGAAGCCTGCAGAATTGGTCGTCGCGGAATTTTATAAGAATCATAAAGCATAAGGAAGGCCCGCTGAGCAGAACGTGTTCAGCGGGCTGATGTTTTATGGTTATCTTTGCAGCCATTCCTCGCGGGTGATGGCATAAACGCGGGTCTTGATGTTGACCGGGTCGTCGTATTCCTCCACAAAGCGCATCCCGTTTTTCAGCGCGACGCCGTAAGAAGCGGCGTTTGTGTATTTCATGTAGGAGTACACGGCCGGCATCTGCAGGTCTTCAAAAGCAAACCGCATACATTCCGCGGCGGCTTCGGAGGCATAGCCCTTGCGCTGGTGGTCTTTTCGGATGTGATAGCCGATCTCCGGCAGCATCTCACCGTGAATATTCTGCAGCGTGATGCCGCAGTCGCCGATCACGTCGCCGGTTTCTTTCAAAACGACGGCCCACAGGCCGAAGCCATCCGTGCGGTAACGGTTGTGATTGCGCCCGATCCAGCTGTGAACTTTTTCCGTGTCAAACGGCGCGGGGTAATGCTGCATGGTCTCCGCATCGGAAAGGATTGCGTACAGCACGTCGAAGTCATCCGGGGTCATTTCGCGCAGAAGCAGTCGTTTCGTTTCGAGTTTCATGGAAAAGGCTCCTTTATTTCAAATTCTGCCGTTTCTTTGCAAGATAGCGGGAGAGAAAACGGTCGGCGTATTTTTCGGCCAGGCGCTCCATGAAGCGGTTCGTCAGCAGAATGAACAGCAGCATTGCCGCCACAAGGGGCAACAGCACACGCACCATGTGCGGGGTCAGCAGGATCAGGGAGAACAGCGGCCGGAAGAATGTGTAGCCGAGCACGGCGGCACCGAGCATGGTGCCAAAGAGCGCAGCACGCAGCGGGTTAAACGGCAGGCATAGCTTAAAGAGCAGCACAAACCCGGCCGTAAACGCCGCAAAAACGCAGAGCGTGGAGACTTCCTCGCCGGAAAGCTGCAGCGGTTCGCGGAAGAGCGTCAGGAACAGCACGCTCAGCACCATCGCGAGCGCGGAGGGGAAGGATTTTTTCAGCACATTCGTGAGGAAAATGCCGCGTACGCGGTCGGTGTTCGGCTCCAGCGCCAGAATGAAGGACGGAATGCCGATGGTGATGGTGCTCACAAACGTGAGCTGAATGGGCTCAAACGGATAGGAAGCCGCGATAAAGAGGAACAGCACGCCGAGCATCGCGGAGAAAATGGTCTTCTGCAGGAACAGAGAAGCGGAACGCTGCAGGTTGTTGATGGAGCGGCGACCCTCCTTGACCACCTGCGGCATGGAGGCAAAGTTGGAATCGAGCAGAACGAGATTGGAAACCGTGCGGGCAGCATCACTGCCGGAGGCCATCGCGATGCTGCAGTCGGCTTCTTTAAGCGCCAGCACGTCGTTGACGCCGTCACCGGTCATGGCGACCGTATGCCCGTGCTTCTTCAGCGCGCGGACAAACTGCAGCTTCTGCTGCGGCGTAACACGCCCGAAAACGCTGTATTTTTCCACGGCATCCTCGATTTCGGCGTCGGTGTGCAGCGTGGAAGCATCACAGCAATGTTCTGCGCCGCTGAGGCCGGCACGCTGTGCAATGCTGGAGACGGTAGCAGCGTTGTCGCCGGAAATGACCTTTAAGGTGACGCCCTGCTCCGCGAAATACCGGAGCGTCTGCGGCGCCTCCGCGCGGATCTTATCGCTGATGACGAGAAAACCCATCGGCTGCAGGTTTTCGGGCAGGTTTTTGTCCGGGCCAAAGGGTGCGTCGGAATGCGCCAACAGCAGGACGCGCTGTCCCTGATCCGTATACTGCCGGATCTGTTCCTGAAACGCTGAAAAACGATCCCCCAGAATGAATTCTCCAGCGCCCATCACATACGTACCGTGCCCGGCAAACTGCGCGCCGCTCCATTTGCGGGCGGAGGAGAAGGGGACGATTTCTGCAGGATTCCACACGGTGTCCCCGGCAAACCGTGCCTTTACGGCGTTGTAGGTGGGATTGTTGTCGGGCAGGGCGGCAGTGAGAGCAGCCAGTGCATCCGCCATGTCCTGTTCCGTGATTTTACCGAGCGGAAGAACGTCGTCTACCTGCATCACACCTTCTGTGATTGTGCCGGTCTTGTCCAGACAGAGCACATCCACGCGGGCAAGGGATTCCGTGCAGTACAGGTCCTGCACGAGCGTTTTGTAGCGGGAAAGCCGGATGACGCTGACAGCGAACACGACGCTGGTCAGCAGCACGAGACCCTCGGGGATCATGCCGATCATGGCGGCCACAGCGCTGACGACGGCATCCGGCAGCGTATCGTGCAGGATGAAATATTGCTTGCTGAACAGCAGAATGCCGATGGGGATCAGAGCAAAGCCGATGGCTTTTACAATGGCGTTCAGGGAAAAGAGGATCTCGGAGTGTGCACGCTTGATGGTTTTGGCGTCGTTTGTGATGCGGTTGGCGTAATTGTCGCGGCCCACGTGCTCCACCTGCGCGAGGCAGGCACCGGAAACCACAAAGCTGCCGGAAAGCAGCGCGTCTCCTGCGCGTTTCAGAACGGGGTCGCTTTCGCCGGTGATGAGTGATTCGTTGACTTCCACTTCGCCCTCTCGCACAAAGGCATCGGCACAGATCTGCTGCCCGTTGGAAAGATGCATCACATCGTCGAGTACAATGTCCGAAACACAGACGGTTTTCAGCGTACTGTCCCGCAGAACGGTGACTTTCGGTGCGGAGATCAGCGAGAGCTTATCGATGGTGCGTTTGGCGCGGATGCCCTGAAACGAACCAATCACGGTATTCGAGAGGATCACACCCATGAACAGGAGGTTCTTGAACGACCCGACCAGCAGCACGAGCCCCGCCAGAATAAAGTTCAGAATATTGAAAAAGGTAAAGGTATTTTCGAGGATGATCTGCTTTTCGGATTTCGTGCGGATGCCTTCATCCGCGTTGGATAAGCCCTGCTGTATGCGGGCGCTGACTTGTTCTGCGGTCAGACCCGTTTTCAAATCGGTCAAAAGACGTTTCTCGCCGGGAAATGTATGCATAAAGGGGTCTCCTTTTGGGTGATGTGCCTGTGTACAAAATAAGCATACACGAAGCCGATACGAAATACAAGGCGGTAAAAATGAACTTTTCCTTACTTTTTGCCGCGCAGATGGCGTAGAAGTTTGGGTGCCGCTGTGGAAGCATTTTATGAAAAAGAACGAAAGGCGGATAAAAAGTGTGTCCGCACCCGGTGGATTTTTCGACAAGCTGTACGGAAGTATCGCGCATTGCAGAGGAGAATCTGCCCGAAACGGCAAAAAATGCACGAAATGCCGAATGCCGTGGATCCATTCGTGAAATTTGACAAAAGAGCAGAGTTCTATTATACTATACACACAAAATTTGAAAGCAAACTTCCCTATATATACAAGAAGGAGAAAAACATCATGGCAGTTAAAACCGAAAAGAAATATGTAATCACCAACCGCAGAAGCGGTAAGGTGCTGACCGCGGTGGACAACCGCGCTGTACAGCTCGAGGCAAACAACACAGACGCACAGATCTGGTGCGCGGTTCCCACAGAAGGTACAGAGGTGAAGCTCGTCAACAAGGCAGCCGGCACGGCGCTGTGCGTAGACGGTGAAGCCGAAAATGGCACACCGGTTGTCCTCAGCGAGAACGCAGAGGGCTGGAAGCTGACCACCACGACCAAGGGCTTCCGCAAGCTGGTTCATGTCGCTTCCGGCAAGGTTGTCGACATCAAGGAGATCAGCGACGCCGATTACGCTCCGGCACAGGTCTGGGACTTTGTAAAGGGCGAAAATCAGGACTGGATCCTCACCGAAGTCGAGAAGGAAAAGAAGCCGGCTGCAAAGCGCGCAGCAAAGGCATCCAAATAAGTTTGCTTTCACGGACTGCAGTTTCGGCTGCGGTCCTTTTTTATTGCATAAACTTTCAAAATACTATGGAAATGCGGAAAGAAATCCTGTATACTGAAAGTATCTCCGATGGGGAGAAATCCAGATGGAAAGTGGTTTAGAGTATGGAGAAAGTATTGGTATTGTGTGACGACCTGTGGCATCCCGCAGAAGTCATCGAAAAAGGTTTGGCAGCAAGAAATGACGCGCGTTTCTGCTTTGACATCGTGAAGGCGGCAAAGGATATCATCACGCCGGAGCGTATCGCAAAGTATCGTCTCATCATCTGCTGCAAGAGCAACAGTGTGATCGCAGCCAACAATGCCCCGTGGTTTGAGCCGGGCGTTACTGAAGTGTGCCCGAAGGAGTTTGAGGATTACATCCGCGCCGGAGGCGGCTTCCTGGCCGTGCATTCCGGTCTGGCCTACAACAGAGAGCGCTGCTCCGAGTATGTGGATCTCGTCGGTTCGCAGTTTATCAGCCATCCGCCGCGCTGCACCGTGAACCTGAAGGTCACAAAGCCGGAGCATCCGGTAGCGGAAGGCATCACCGATTTTGTCATCCGCGATGAGCATTACGGCATGGAAATGACCTGCGAGGATGCGGACATCTTCCTTATGAGCACTTCCGAAAAGGGTGGCGTGCAGCCCACCGGCTATACCCGCGAAATGGGCAAGGGCAGACTCTGCGCCCTCACCCCGGGCCATACGCTGGATGTATGGGAAAACCCGCAGTTCCAGAAGCTGTTCACCAACGCGATGGAATGGTGCCTGCAGGAGAGATAAAGTCTCTTCGTGTTTGTTTCAGAGAAAGGAAAGAACCATGAAAACTGTATTTGTAACCGGTGCGGACCGCGGCGTGGGCTACTGCCTTTGTGAGGACTTCCTCGAAGGCGGCTGGCTGGTGATCGCGGGCCAGTTCATGCCGGATTGGCCGGAGCTTAGTGAGCTTCGGAAAAAATACCCGGACAGCCTGCACATTGTCCCGCTGGACGTGGGCAGCACGGCTTCCGTTGAGGCCGCAGCCGCAGAGACAGCGAAGCTTGTGGATCATGTGGATCTTTTGGTCAGCTGCGCGGGTATCGCCCGCGGTGCGGATTATGATGTGTACAACGTCAATGTGGCCGGCACACTGCGCATGACAGAGTGCTTCCTGCCCCTGATGCAGACGGGCCTCAAGCGTCTGGCGTATGTATCCAGCGAGTGCGGCTCCATTTCCCTGTCGCATCGCGAAGGCGGTGCGTACCCCATCTCCAAAACGGCGCTCAATATGCTCGTGCGCCGTATGTTCCGCGTGCTGCAGCCGCAGGGCTACACCTTCCGCCTGTATCATCCGGGCTGGGTGCGTTCCTACATGGGCGGACAGAAGTCGACCGTCGGTAATTTCGAGCCGGAGGAGACCGCAGCCGTGGCCTACCGTCAGTTTGTAACGGATCGTGAAGCAGAGGATGTCCTTGTGATGACCGATGTCAGCGACGAAATGTGGTCGTACTGAAAGGTGGGTGCAGAAGATGAATCGAATTGTACTTTTCATGGAAACCGGCAGACCGGCGACGATGAACGCGGCAGCGTGGTTTGCCGCACAGGGCGACCGCGTGTATCTTGCGGGCAAAACGCAGCCTGAAGTGATGCCGGACGGCGTGCGGTTTTTGCCGATGGATCCGATGAATGAACAGAGCCTCGCGGATGCGGTACAGACCGTGGAAGCGGCGGACGGCAAGCTGGACATTTTTGTGCTGGGCGCCGGCTGCCATCCGAAGGACGGCGTGGTCGGTACGGATCATGATGCCGACGCACTTGCGGATACCATGGTGCAGAATATCTGCGGCAGCCGTCAGGCGCTGGAAGCTTTCCTGCCGCTGCTGCGTAAGGGCATGAAGCGCGTGGCACACATCACGGAGCAGGAATCCAGCAACACCTGGAGCTGCGGCACGGAAGACCTCGCGTACTGGTCCTCGATGGCCGCCATGAACATGATGGGCAAAATGATGTTCAACCTCCTGCGTCCGGAGGGCTTTACCTTCCGCTGGTATTGCGATGACGAACTGCCGGGCGGCATGTGTGCGGCAGCATACATTGCCTCCAATCTGTGCTATGACCCGAAGGAGCCGTATACGCATTCGGACGAAAACCGTTTCTTCATGCGCAACAAGTGGCTGCAGGAAATCCCGTGGTAAAATGAGCAAAGAAAGAGCCATCCAAGGCAATGCACTTGGATGGCTCTTAAGTTTTGTGGGTCAGGAAACCACGTCCAGAAGCTCCTGGAGCGGTGTGGTCGTTTCACTCCAATCGTCCAGATACAGGACGTAGGTGAAGCGGTCGCGCCAATCGGCATACTCTTCATAGGATACGGTCTTGCCGTCAAAGGTAGCGTAGCTCTGGCTCATGTCGAGACCGGCGTCGGTCTCGTATTCGTAGTAGTCCACATGGCCCGCGCTTTGGATCGTGGGGCCGATGACCTTGTAGAGGTTCCAGTAGCCGGGGTTCTCCCATGCGCCGTCATCGAGCGGATTGCCGTCGGATTTTCTGGCACCGAGATACGTGGCGCCGTCACGCAGCATCACGTAGAGTTCACCGTCCGGGCCGCCGGCGTTCATGTAGAGCAATTCCTCTTTCAGCAGGGCTTTGGCCTTGCCGTTTTCCAGCGTATACACACTGAAAACACAGGATTCCGGGCGATCCGGAGCACTGTCGACAAAGTACAGCATCAAAAGCTCATCTACACCGTCACCGGTCAGGTCGTAGAGCGCACCGTCACCGTAATAAAAGCTGCGCATATAGTTCGGAATGGCGTCCATGGCTTCCCGGATCACATCGGCGTATGTACCGGAGGCGTTGTTTTCGGCGGTCTGGTTTGTAACGGGAATATCTGCTGCGGAGCTTTCATTGTCCTTGAGGAAGTTCACGTTGTAGATCTCGATGGAACTGAGCATGGACTTACTGAAGCTGGAAGCGGGGATGGTGCCCTCGTACCAGCTCTGCTGCTCAAAGTAGTCGCGGATCCATTCGGTGTCAAAGCAGCGGCCGTGGCGGGCGAAGATCTCGTTGCGGGCCAGAACCATTTCTTCGTAGGTCAGATGCGAGATGTCGTTGTAGGTCAGCTTGCGGGTGCTGCTCTGCGGCAGAATGTAATATGCGTCTGTCACGGGTTCGGAGGTCGGCTCTGCCGTGGGTTCCGGTGTGGGCTCTGCAGTCGGTTCGGGGGTCGGCTCCGGAGTGGGTGTGATAACCGGTTCCTCGGGTTCCTCCATCGGCGGGGCTTCGGTGGGAGCAGCGGTGGCCTGCGGTGCGTAGGTGGAATGCTGAATCACATGGCCGCCGGTGGTTACTTTATCGGTATGGGTAAAGAGGAAGAACAAAAGGAGACCTATAACAACCAGAAGGACCGGAATGCCGACACCGAGGCAGATCCACAGCACGGTATTCTTTTTCTTCGGCGGCTGTGCGGGCTGCAGCGGCATTTGGTACGGGCCGGGCACAGCGGGGGGCTGTACCGGGGGCTGCGGCGGCACGGGCGGATACGGCGGGCGGTATACCGGCGGTGCAGGCGGCTGCGGCGCAGGATAAGCGGGCGGGGGAGCCGCACCCTCTTGTGGCTGCAGAGAAGTCTGCGGGGTACTGTGCGAGGAGATTTCTTCAAACGGATCCTCCACCGGCACCGGTGCGGGAACGGGCGGCTGGGGGACGGGCGCCTCCAGTTTCAGGCCGCAGCGGGCGCAGAAACGGGCACCGACGGGGATTTCAAAAGAGCATCTGGGGCATTTCATAGATGATCCACCTTTCCTTAAGCCTGAATGTCCTTTGTGATGTTGCGCAGCCAGCCCTTCTTAAAGTAATGGGCGAAGACGACGGGCATTTTTGCAAATTCATCACAGCTGAGAATCAGATAGACGACCATCGGCGGCAGCTTCAGAACAAAAGCGGCGAGGAAACCGAGCGGTACGAAAACGCCCCACATTTCCACGATGTCGCAGATGAAGCCGAATTTGGAATCGCCGCCGGCACGGAAGACACCGCAGATCAGGCAGGTGTTCATCGGGCCGCCGATGACGTAGACGGAGCTGATCCAGATCATGGTGTGCAGATATTCCGCAGCCTGCGGGGTAAGGGTTTTAATGAGCGGCACAATGGGATGACCGAGGAGGATCAGTCCGCTGCCGATGAGAGACGCGGCAAAGGTAAGCCACAAAAGTCGGCTTGCGTTCTTTTCCGCCAGCTTCAGTTCACCGCTGCCGATGAGCTTGCCGAGGATGATCGCGGCACCGTTGGCTACGCCGAAACCGAATACGGACACCAGATTGCGCATGGTGGAGACAATGGAGTTTGCTGCCACAAGGTCCTCGCCCAGATGGCCCATGATCACGGAATACATGGAGAAGGCAACGCTCCATGCCACGTCGTTGCCTAGGGCCGGCAGAGAATAGCGGATGAAATCGCGCATGAGCACCTTGCTGTGCAGGGTGAACAGGCGCGGGCGCAGACGGACGATCTTCAAGCGTTCACCGATCACGATGCAGAGGACAAGCTCCACAGCACGGGCAATCACGGTTGCCAGCGCGACACCGAAGATACCCAACGGCGGGATACCGGGGATCCAGCCGAAGATGAAGCAGGCGTTCAGAACGATGTTCAGAACCAGCGCGGTGGAGTTGATGATGGTGCTTTCCTTGACCTTTTCGATGCTCTTCAAGGTGGCCAGATACGGCTGGGAAAGGCTCATGAACATATAGGAGAAGCCGATCACGCGCAGGTACTGTACACCGGCTTCGATCATACCGCTCTCGTTTGTGAAAACAAGCATGACAAGCCGCGGCGCAAAAACAGCCGCAGCAAAGAACAGAGAGGTAACGGCCACGGAGAGCTTTGTGCCGATGGCCAGAATCTTTTCAATGGCGGCCGTGTCGCCCTTGCCCCAATACTGAGCCGTGAGCATCGTAATGCCGGCAGCGACGCCGAAGTAGACCATGTTCAGCAGAAACTGAACCTGACCGGCCAGAGAAACGGCAGCCAGTGCCGTCTGACTGACGAACGTGAGCATCAGCGTATCGGCTACGCCGACGGCGGCGTTGATCAGGTTCTGGATCGCTATGGGGATCACGATCGCAAAAAAGGAACGGTAAAACTGTTTTTTGGTCGATTCCATGGGGGACAGTCCTTTCATTATGTATGACATCATTGTACGCCAATCGGAAGCGATTGTCCAGTTGTTTGTCGGAGAAATCTGTATTGCGCAGGATCGTGACACACCCGCGCAAGAAAAGTGCTCCTGCAGGGATTATAAGCCTTCCGGAATAGCGTGTTTGAAAATTTCTCTTGACTTAAAGTGAGGTTCAAGGTATATGATATAATATATAAAATTGTTTTCCGCGAAAAGCAATGTGGCTTCCGCGGGATCCAGTCTGCTTTGGGGAGCGGATGAAAACGGTGCGGCAAAAGCCGTCGGGGAGAAAGGATGGATCGTTTTGAATCATAAAATTGAGAATTTAACATTGGATGCGGAACGTACCCTGTACGCGGTGCAGGATGCGGAGATCGCGCATTGTCTGTTTGACGGACCGGCGGATGGAGAATCCGCGCTCAAGGAGTGCCGCCGTGTTTTGGTGAAAGACTGTGATTTTCACCTGCGCTACCCGTTCTGGCACGCGGAGGATACGGTCATCGAAGACAGCCGCATGACGGAAACCTGCCGTGCCGCGCTCTGGTATGACCGGAACACGACCGTGAAGAACAGCGTGCTCGGCGGCATCAAAGCCCTGCGCGAATGCGACGAAAGCGTGCTTACGGGCTGCACGATCGAATCCACGGAGTTCGGCTGGTACTGCCGCGGCGTGAAGATCACGGATTGTGACCTGAAGGCCGAGTACCCGTTCCTCCACACCTGCGGTATGGAGATCGATGATCTCAGGATGCAGGGCAAGTATTCTTTCCAGTACACGGAGAATGTGACGATCCGCAATTCGGTGCTGGATACGAAAGATGCCTTCTGGCACGGCAAGAATATCACCGTGTACGACAGTGTGGTCAAGGGCGAGTATCTCGCATGGTACAGCGAGAATCTGCGTCTTGTGCGCTGTAAGATCATCGGCACACAGCCGTTCTGCTACGCGAAGAATCTGGTGCTTGAGGATTGCGAGATGGTCGATTGCGATCTGTCCTTTGAGAACACCACGGTGCAGGCGACGGTAAAGGGTGAAATCACCAGCGTGAAAAATCCGGCGGGCGGCAGCATCACAGCGGACCGCATCGGGGAGATCATTCTGGATGAATATCAGTGGAAACTGGCCCCCTGCACCATTACGGAAAGAGAAAAGGCATAATACATAGAGCAAAGCGTCCGGCGTATGTCCGGGCGCTTTTTGCCGCAAAAAAAGAAGGTGTGCTGCAAAGCACACCTTCTGCCGTTTACGGGCAATTATTTCATGTGTACGTCGAGCTGCGGATACGGGATCTGGATACCGTTGGCGTCAAATGCATTCTTAACAGATTCGCTGAGTGCAAAGAATACAGGCCAATAATCTGTGCCGCTGCACCACACACGCAGCTGGAACTGCAGGGCACTGTCCCCCTGCGCGGTCAGATAAGCTTCCGGAGCGGGATCCTGCAGAACCAAAGTGTTGGCACGGCCGGTTTCCAGAAGCAGCGTCTTGACTTTTTCAATGTCGGTATCATAGGCTGCGGTGACAGTGATGTCCACACGGCGGGTCTTTTCGGCGCTGTAGTCGATGACCACGCTGTTTGTGAGTGTACCGTTCGGCACAGTAATACGCTTGTTGTCCACTGTGATGATCACGGTGTAGAGTACGCTGATCTCGCGGACAGTGCCGGAAACACCGGTTGCCTCAATGAAATCGCCCACACGGAACGGGTGGAACAAGAGGATCATCAGGCCGCCGGCCAGATTGGATACGGCGCCCTGGAAGGCCAGAGAAATGGCGACACCGCCGGCGGTGAACAGCGCGAGAACGGATGCGGTCTCGATGCCGAGCACCCAAAGCAGGGAGAGGACCAGCAGGACATACAGGCCGATTTTCACGACGCTGACAAAGAATCCGGCCAGACCGGTATCCAGCTTCGCGTAGAATTTGGATTTCTTAAAGCGCTTTGTGAATACTTTGATGAGTTTGGAGCCGATGATCAGAATGAGCAGCGCGCCGAGAATCCGGAGAACCAGATAAACGGCATCCTTGCCCAGAGAGACCAGCAGTTCCTGCAGGGTTTCGATGACTTCAGGGTTCATGTGGTTTGCCTCACTTTCCTATTTTTTCTGTGTCGATGACGATGTTCACAGGCCCGTCGTTCTGTACGTTGACGTGCATATGCGCACCGAATTCACCGGTGATCACCTGTCCCACGGGCTGCTTTCTGACCTGCTCCACAAAATACTCGTAGAGGCGGACAGCTTCGTCCGGGGAAGCGGAATGGCTGAAGTCCGGCCGGCGGCCACGCTTCATATCCGCGCTCAGGGTGATATTGGAAACGATCAAAATGTCGCCCTTCTCATCGATCAAAGAGCGGTTCATTTTGCCGTTTTCATCCTTAAAGATCCGAAGTTCACAGACTTTCTGCGCCAGAAAATCCGCCTGGGCATCGGTGTCGCCCTCCATAGCGCAGATGAACACCACCAGACCGGGGCCGCCTACGCGGGTTTCCGCATCGTTAATGGTGATCTCAACGCCGTTTGTGCGCTGTACAACTGCTCGCATACTGTTTTCCATCCTTGCTGTATTCTCTGCGCTCCATTATAACATGGATTGGCTCTTGCTTCAAGGGATTTTGTTTGTTATAATCAAACTGAGCAGTTTCGTGCATCGGCACGGACAATTACCGGAAAAGAAAGGGTTTTGGTTATGCTGATCCATATCAAGAATGAGAATGTATCCGCCGCGGTGGAAACACTTGGCGCAGAGTTGGTTTCTTTTAAGAGTACGGACGGTTTTGAGCATATCTGGCAGGGCGATGCAAAGTACTGGGGCGGTCACGCACCGGTTTTGTTCCCGATTGTCGGTGCGCTGCGCAATAACCGCACCCGCATCAACGGGGAATGGTATGAGATGGGCCGTCACGGCTTTGCGCGCCGCCGTGAATTTACGGTTGTAGAGCACAGAGAAGATGCTGTAGTGCTGGAGCTGTGCGCCGATGAGGCCACAAAGCAGGTTTATCCGTTCGATTTCCGGTTCACGGTTTCCTATATTCTGACCGGCAGCAGCATCACCACGGAATTTAAGGTGGAGAACACCGGTGCCGTGCCCATGCCGTATTCCGTGGGCGGACATCCGGGTTTCAACCTGCCCATTGAAGCGGACGAGACCTTTGAGGACTATGATATTGTATTCGAAAAGCCTGAGACGCAGAAGTGCCCGCTGATCCATCCCACAGAGTGCCTCATCGACTACGAAAAAACGATTTTCGAGATGAAGAACGAGGATGTGATCCCGCTGCAGCACAGCCTGTTCTACAACGATGCGCTGGTGTTCAGCGACCTCGAATCCACCACGATTACGCTGAAGAGCCGCAAATCCGGCCGCGGCGTGATGATGGAGTTCTCCGGCTTCCCGCTGTTCGGCATCTGGTCCGCTGCAAACGACGGTCCGTACGTGGCGCTCGAGCCGTGGACCGGCTGCGCCACAGCGTTCAGCGAGAACGACGAGTTTGTCGAAAAGCGCGGTATGCGCACCCTGCCGACCGGCGAGACCGAGACGTTCGCCTTTACTGTGTTCAGCATCTAATTCTACCCGGAGGACAGTATGGATTTTTGTGAACTGACCAATATGGTCATGGTGCAGGACCCGGAGACGGGGAAGGTGCTGGTGCAGAAGCGCATCAAAAAATACTGCGGCATCGCCTTTCCGGGCGGTCATGTGGAGGACGGCGAGAGCATCTATGCCAGCGCCGTGCGGGAAATTAAGGAGGAAACGGGCCTCGATATCCGGGACCTCAAGGCCTGCGGGTACATCCACTGGAACCATGCAAACGGTGACAAGTATTTCACCTATTTCTATAAGACAACATCGTTTTCCGGCGAGCTGGTGCGTGAAACCGATGAGGGGCCGGTATTCTGGGTGGATCCGCAGGATCTGTCAAATCTGGAATTGGCACCGAATATGTGGCGCTACCTGCCCATGTTTTCCGGCAAGTATATGGAGTGTTACTGCAGGGAAGAAAACGACGACTGGAACATGATCTACTTGTAAGTGAAAGCCGTGAAAACGACGGTCGCGATGAATCGCCTAAGCTATACAGCGAGGTGCGTCCCTTTTTATTCAGTGCAGCTTGAAGAATAAATATACAAAAAAAGCACTCTGTTTTCATCCGGAAAGCAGAGTGCTTTTTGCTGAGGTTTGGTTCGATCATATCCATTGATGGTGGTGTATATTCACAACATGAAGAAAAATTAAGAGGCATCGTCGATCTGCAGCGAGAGCTTATCGGAGATCATGGCGATGAACTCGCTGTTGGTGGGTTTGCCTCGGTTGTTCTGGATCGTATACCCGAAGAAGGAGTTCAGAATGTCCACGTCGCCGCGGCTCCACGCCACTTCGATCGCATGGCGGATGGCGCGTTCCACGCGGGAGCTTGTGGTTTCGTGCTGCTTGGCTACGCTGGGGTAGAGGAGCTTGGTAACGGCGGAGATCACGTCCGGATCCTGAACGGAGAGAATAATGGCATCGCGCAGATATTGGTAACCTTTGATGTGCGCGGGAACACCGATCTTATGCAGTATGTCCGTAATGAGAATACGCAGTTCTGCTTTGGAAATTTTGCCGGAAGATGTGGCTCTGGCAGCGTTGCTCAGTGTGATGGCGCGGTCGATCAGGTCGTTTTTGTTGTAGGGATGGATCGCAAAATACGATACGCCGGCTTCCATAGCCTGACGTTCCAGCGGAGAAGACGAATAGGGGGAGGTAACAATATAGACCGGCGGCCGCATACCCTCGGTGTTGATCGCCTGTATCACAGCCAGAGCATCCATGCCGGCCATGAACAGATTCATGATCACGGCATCGGGCTTTTCTTCCCGGATCTTGGACAGCAGGGCAACACCGTTTTTTCCGTACAAAGTAATTTGTGCACCGCGAATGGCAGCCAGATCAATTTGTTCACGACTCCATTCGCCATCGTCAGCACAAATAAGAATTTTTATTTGTCTTTCCATGACTAACCTCCTGGGTGGTTTGAATTGTGAATAAATTCTACCATATATGGATTTTGTTTGCAAGAGCACGCCGGTGCAAGAAAAATGTTGTATTTTGTCGAAGACGAAGGAATACTCTCGAAAAAGGTATTTTCATGCATCTTTGCAGAAGTTTTTGCGACAACTTTTTTACGGATTCAAAAAACAAGGACGGAACGCATTCTTTCTGTTTGACACACGCGGACGGCATCGCTATAATACTTTCAGAAAGCAAATGCATTTGGAGAGATTTTATGCCTAAAATTATTGAAATTCAGGATTTTCATGCACCGGAGCTGGATGTGTATGCCCGCCTCACGGAGGCCCAGCTTCTGAATAAGGATAAGATCACGGAAGGTTTGTTCATCGCGGAAAGCCCCAAGGTGATCCAGCGTGCGCTCGATGCCGGTTATGAGTCGGTCTCCCTGCTGGCGGAGCGCTGCCATATGCACGGGGAGACATGGGATGTGATGGAGCAGTGCGGCGATATTCCGCTCTATACAGCCGAGTTTGATGTGCTCACTCAGCTGACCGGATACAAATTGACCCGCGGTATGCTCTGCGCTATGCGCCGCCCGCCGCTGCCCACGGTGGAGGAAATCTGCGCCGGTGCACGGCGCATCGCTGTGCTGGAAAGCGTGATGAACCCCACGAACGTGGGCGCTATTTTCCGCTCTGCGGCGGCGCTCAATATGGATGCGGTCCTGCTCACGCCCGGCTGCAGCAACCCGCTGTACCGCCGCGCGGCACGCGTCAGCATGGGCACGGTGTTTCAGGTGCCGTGGACGTTCATCGGCAGTGAACCGGCCGAGTGGCCGTATCCCGGTCTCGATCGATTGCGCGCGATGGGCTTTAAGACCGCCGCAATGGCGCTCAGCGATGATTCCGTATCCATCGATGACCCACAGCTGATGGCGGAGGAGAAGCTCGCGATCATCCTTGGCACGGAGGGGGATGGACTCTCCGGCAACACAATCGCGGATTGCGATTACACCGTGAAGATCCCGATGTCCCACGGGGTGGACTCTCTGAATGTAGCCGCCGCCAGCGCCGTGGCGTTCTGGCAGTTGGGCAACAAGGGGTAATGGACCGGCAGCGCGTACAATAAAAACAGTATGGAGAGCGATCCCTTGCGCCGAAAAGAGCCGGGGATCGCTTTGGCATCGTGTGGAGCAAAATTTCTCCGTGCGGTTGATATTCCCGGATACGGGTGCTATAATCAAGGCAAGATCAGCGTGCAAACGCGGAGGAGTGATTCAAATGGATACCATTAAAATCGATAAAAAGCAAGTGAAAATGGTGGCACACAGAGGTCAGAGCGGTCTCGAGCGGGAAAACACCTGCCCTGCTTTTGTGGCAGCCGGCAACCGCAGCCATTACGGTGTAGAGACCGACGTGCACGTCACAAAGGACGGAAAGTTTGTGATCATCCACGATGAGACCACCGAGCGCGTCAGCGGCGGCGCACATAATTTCAACGTGGAGGAATGTGTCTACGATGATCTGAAGGATCTGACCCTGCCGGATCTCGACGGCAGCTGGAACCGTCAGGATATCCGCATCCCGCTGCTGGTGGATTATATCAAGATCTGTCAGAAATACGAAAAAGTCTGCGTACTGGAGCTGAAAAACGAGTTCCTGCCGGAGGACATCGTGAAGATCGTGGAGGAGATCCGCGCGATCGGCTATCTCGAGAAGGTGACCTTCATCTCTTTCTCCTGGAAAAACTGCGTGGCTGTGCGCGCCCTGTGCCCGGAAAACGACGTGCAGTTCCTTACAGCGGACAATGTGACGGATGAACTGATCACAAGTCTTGTGGAGAACAAGCTGAATCTCGATATCTACTATCCGCGCCTGAACAAGGAAGTCGTAGAAAAGCTCCATGCCAACGGGATCAAGGTCAATTGCTGGACCTGCGACAAGCCGGAAGATGCCGAGAAGCTCGTCGCCATGGGCGTGGATTATATCACTTCCAACATTCTCGAATAAAACTTGTGCAAAGCAAAAGCATCCGTGTGCCTTTCGGTATACGGATGCTTTTTGTGTCGACTTATGCGCGTATGTTCATATGAGCATTTAAGGGATATTCACCCGATGAGACCTTCCGCGGTGGAGCGCGCCAGAGAAGTGCGGATGGATGCCTCCAGTTCCTCTTCCACATGATAATAAACCGCGATTTTTGCAAGCTCTACCATGGCCTGTCGGATCTCGTTGGCGATGTTTTCCTTTTTTGGATCGCCGTGCTTCTGCCGCTTGATGCCGGCGTCCTCCCAGAGATTGATCTCCGCGGCAATCTCCCCGCATTCTTCCAGCAGGCGGGTGGTCATCTGATACGGCTCCACGCCCTTGGGAAAGCGGCGGTTGGAGGCTTTTACCATCTTGTAGAACGGCTCCAGAGCAATGCGTTCCGGAGCATCCACTTTCATCCAGGCTTCCATGGGGAAGGATGGGTCCCAACCCTTGCCGGCGCTGGCGTAGTCGATCATATCGAGTGTTTCATCGCCCAGCGTGACGGCCGCGCGGAACGTACACGGGAAGTTCTGCTTCTCAGTCGGGACGACGATAACGGTGTCAGCAAGGGGAACGGTACCGCCTGCCGGAGAGAGCAGTGCATCGCGCGCCAGCACCAGCGGGCCGTACTGCACGGCAAGATAATCCTTGGTTTCCGGTTTGCCTTCCACGCCGCAGGGGCGGAGGATATGGGCGTTCATGTCGATGTGCAGCGCGATGCGGTCGCCGGCCTTCCAAATGCGGGAGACAGCGGCGTAGGTGCCCGCCTCGCAGGGGAGGGCTTCACCGTTTACGGTGAGACCGGCACCGACTCCCGCAAAACCGGGGATGCGCAGGGCGATGGTGTTCCCGATTTCCGGTGCTTCAAGCACGGTGATGGAGATCTCGCCGTCCGCCGGATAAGCGGTATCGATCTGCAGGCGGAAACCGCCGACACAAACGGTGCCGGCTTCGTAGTAATTCACGCGGATGCCGGTTTTCTCTGTGGTCACAGCGGTCAAAACGGGCAGGGCGGTACCGGCTGCGCCGATCGCCGCACAGCAGCCGTAATATTTGTTTTCGGCGATGTCCTTATAGCCGCCGATCTTCCTGCCGCGCACGCCAAGCGTCAGTGGGCTGTAGCTGTCAAAAACAAAGCCGCCGTTCGTGGTGCAGTGCGCGGTGTTGACGGCGCCGTGCAGCGCGTTGTACATGGACTGTTCGATGTGGTCAGCGTATTTTGGATCGCCCGTGAGGAGGAAAAGCTGGTTGCACAGCTTCATCCACGTCACAGTGACGCAGGTCTCCTGCATGATACCGGTGTAGTCGGTGTCGGTCTGCGTGGCGGCAGAGTGGTTAAAGAGCTCATGCTCACAGCCGGCGCAGCCGATGAGCGTAATGTCGCTCGCAAAAACACGGTCTGCAAAGCGGATCACGGCTTCTTTGTACTTTTCTTCGCCGGTCACGCGGTAATATTCCAGAACGCCCTCAAAGCAGGACATCATCTCATAGGCCTTGGTGACCGGATACTGATAGGGATCGATCTTGTCTTCCATCGCGAGGGTGAGGATGTTCGTCGGCCCGTGCAGCAGGAAATCGAGAATGTACCGGGCGAAATCGAGATAGCGCGCGTACCCCGTGATGTTGTACATCTTCATGACGGGCTCCAGAATGGAGGCGGAGTTGATGCCGCCCCACCACGTGGAGGTGGCCTGCAGCTCCAGCTTGCCGTGGCCGATGCGCTCGGCAATATAATCGAGATGGGCACACAGTGCGGTGATGATACGGGCTTTCAGGGCTGCATCGCGGCAGATCTCATGAAAATGCAGGAGGCCGAGCAGCACGTATTTGCGGCTCCAAAGGTCCCAGCTGTGAAACTCAAAATCCACGCTGTAGGTGGAAAACCGGCCGTTTTCGTCCTGTGTTTCGAGCATCTCGAGTGCGACCTTCTGCAAGAGCGCATACAGTTCTTCATTTTTGGTGTACTGCCAGGTCATGCAGGCGCCGCGCATCATTTTGCCGAAGTATTCACCGCGCCAACCGGAATCGTGGTCATCCACCGGGGCGGTAAACTGCTGCACAAAGAGATGCCAGTCCTCCGCATTAAACAGCTGCGCTTCTTCCACGAACCGTGCGTGCCGGTCAAGGACGCCGGTCAGGTGCTGCGCACCCGTGAAATCGATGAGCTGGGCATCGGTTTCAAAGCGGTTTCCATACTGCCTGTTTTCCGTGTAATAGGTTTTCAGATCCATTTTATGTACCTCGCTAAACTGAGTCTATCTTTATTCTACGGAGCATGGCCTCAAAAAGCAATACAAATTTTGGGAAGATGTCTGTATTTCACGGCGGATTTTGTGGTCGATTTGCCGGAAAATGTAGATAAATAGCCGATTTTCAAAAAGGGGTCTGGATATTTTTCCGGATTTATCGTATGATGAAGCATAAGCATTTTTGGAAGGAATGAGAACGTGAGCAGCCAAGCCATGCACTGGGCCTCCGTCTGGGGCAATGCGGTGTCCATCGCAGAAAACAGACCGGAGAGCTTCAGCAAAAACATCACCCTGCGCTATCCCATTTACACGCAGTTCGGCGGCACTGCCCTGCGCCTGACTTTTGATAATTTCTGCGGCACCGAGCCGATCACCATCGACAAGACAACCGTGCAGATCAACGGTACCTTTTATGCGGTCCTGTTCGGCGGCGAGCGCGCCGTGACGATCCCGGCCGGCGAACACGCCGTGTCCGATGCACTGGAATGCCCGGTACAGGCACAGACCACTTTTGATGTGAGCTTTTACCTGAAGGATTACACGCAGATGCGTTCCGTGGTCTTCACCTGCGGCCCGATTTCCGAGGCTAGTTATGCCCTCGGTGACCAGACCGAAACCCCGAATTTCCCGATCGATATTTCCAGAACCACGCATTATTTCTATTTCCTCAGCAATGTTTCCGTGTACACGGAGAAGGAGAACCGCACGGTTCTCTGCTACGGCGATTCCATCACCGCGCAGGACTGGCCGGATTACCTGACCATGCGCTGCATTCAGGAAGGCTACGACCACACGGCGATCATTCGCCGCGCCACGAGCGGCTCCCGCATTCTGAGGGAATACAACTGCATCACGTACGAATCCTACGGCCTCAGCGGCGAGCGCCGTTTCCCGCATGAAGTCCCGTCGTCCGACGGCGTCGATACGATACTGATCCAGCAGGGCATCAACGACATCATTCATCCGGTGGGTACCGGTGTCAACCCGTTCCGTCCGATGAGCGATCTGCCCACGGCAGAAGAGCTGATCGAGGGCCTCAAGTATTACATTCGCGAGGCGCGTTCCTACGGTTATAAGGTGTATGTCGGTACGCTGCTGCCCATTGAGGGCTGGCGCACGTATGCCCCGTTCCGCGACGAGCTGCGCAATGCGTACAACGAGTGGATCCGCACCACCGACCTCATCGACGGCTGCGTCGATTTTGACAAGGCGGTGCGCAACCCCGAAAAGCCCAGTGCATTCCTGCCCGTGTACGACAGCGGCGATCATCTGCACCCGAGCGCTGCCGGCTACAAGGCGATGGCAGAAGCGGTAAATAAAGAGATTCTGGAAGGATAAACGAAACCTGACTGTACCGTGTAAAGCGGCGGCAGTCAGGTTTTTTGCGTTATGGCTGTTTTGTGCCGGCGTTTTGCGGCAAACTCTACGGAGCGTTCCTTGTGCGGTGCGTAAAGACGCGGTATACTTGAGTGAAAGAGGTGTATACGATGGATAATCAAAAAGTAGGGGAACTGATCCGCAAATTGCGCCGGGAGCGCGGGCTGACGCAGCTGCAGCTTGCACAAATGCTGCACGTCAGCGACAAAGCCGTCTCCAAATGGGAGCGGGGCATGGGCTGCCCGGAGGTCGCGTTGCTTGAGGCGCTGTCCCGTATTTTTGAGGTGGATATGCAGAACCTGCTCTCCGGCGAAATGAACCGCAACACCATTTTGGGCGGCAACCCGAAACGGATGCAGTTTTACATCTGCCCGGATTGCGGCAACCTGGTGACTTCCATGGCAGACGCCGCCGTGACCTGCTGCGGCAGAAAGCTGAAAGCCTCCGCGCCGCAAAAGGCGGTGGGGGAAGAGAAGCTGACGGTGCAGCGCATCGAGAATGACTGGTTCATTACCTCCGCGCATGAGATGACGAAAGCGCATCACATCACGTTTGTGGCGCTGCTGACCTCGGACACGATTTTGATCAAAAAGCAATATCCGGAGTGGGACCTGCAGGTGCACATTCCGTTTTTTGCGCACGGGCTGCTTCTGTGGCACTGCAGCCGGCACGGATTATTTTATCAGGTGGTGTGAGCATGGCACGAGAACCGATCTTTACACCCATTGACCTGCAGACATGGGAACGCGGGCAGATCTTTTACTATTTTTCCAAAATGGCACCGACCGGCTATGCGCTGACTGTGGATGTGGATGTTACCCAAATGAGAGCGGCGTTGGAAAAGGCGAAACTCAAATTCTTCCCGGCATATCTGTGGCTGGTGACGAAAACACTGAATGCACAGCCGGCGTTCCGCATAGCGGAAAAGGACGGGCAAATCGGCTTCTACGATACCCTGACACCCCTCTACGCCGCATTCCATGACGATGACAAAACCTTCTCGCTGATGTGGACGCCGTATGAAGCGGATTTTGGCGCGTTCTATGCGGCGTATATGGAAAATCAGCGGCGGTATGGAGAAAACCACGGTGTTTTGGCGCAGCCGGATAGACTTCCGCCGCCGAATGCGTACACGGTGTCCTGCATTCCGTGGGTGCCCTTTACGCATTTTTCGGTGCACAGCTATGAAAACAAGCCGTATTATTTCCCGTCCGTGGAAGCCGGAAAATTCAGAATGGAAAACGGACGGCTGAAGATGCCCCTGTCCATCACCTGCCATCACGCCGCAACGGACGGCTGGCATATCCACCTGTTTCTGGAACAACTGCAGGCCGATGCCGACCGGTTTGAGGACTATATAGATGGAAAATAGACGCAAAACAGCCATGCACGATAAATGCATGGCTGTAAGCATAGTATGCCGGTTTTTGGGATCACCATTCCAGTGTTCCGTCGCCGCCCATCAGGCGGGTCATTTCTTCGATCCGCTCCAGCGGGAACGGCGGCGAAGACAGCGGCCGCATGGCGATGGACATCAGCTTCATGGGGTTGTCATCGGCGGCGATCCGGTTGGAACTGAGGGCACCGCAGATCCTGCATCGGTGCACAATGGCCCACTCGCCGTGCTTTCTGACCCAAACGGCAATGGGTTCCATCGTACCGCCGCAATCCGCAGCGCGGTCCCCGGGTTCAATATCCAGATGCTTGCTGGATAAACAATAGGGACAGTGATTCCTGTGGTCACTTCCGGCCCCCTCCGGGATCACGTCTCTGCCGCATACGCTGCAGACGAACGGTTCCGCACAGGGGTGATTTTTGTAGTAATTTCGTTCAAATGTCTTTCTTTTATTCTCTCGGTTCATGGCTTTTTCCTCTCTGCTGTGTTTTCTGTACAACAAGAGGGCCTGCTGCCGCGGAGAATACGCTGTATGCTTTTGGGTGTCAGGCCGTATTGGTCCGCCAGTTCGCAGACCCGAACGCCGCACATTGCTTTTGCACAAATTTCGGCATTTCGCTCGGCATAGTACTCCTTGGTCCCGCTTACGGATCCCCAATTGCTGCGGTCGGACTGCTTTTTGGGAATATACAGCATTTTTCCGTCTATGTAGGTCTGGACCAGGGCAAGTACGTCGGGCGGCAAGACATCTTCCGCTCGGATATAGCTCATGATTTCCCTCCTGTAAATGGAATCGTTCGGGGGAAACGGCGGCTATATAAATTCAGATTTCGATTACATAGCCGCCGCTATGCAATCACAGACTCCTTATGGAACAACATAAAATACACGCTTATCCTTTCGATTTTAATATGCTGGCCGGCAAGATGATTTTATCAAAAAAGCCCGCTTTCTGCAACCTTGAAAACAATTCTAAATGTTTGTGTTCCGATGGGATCCGCGCAGGAGGGATTGACGTCGGAAGTGGAACACGTGCTATTTATTTCCACTTATATTCCGCGTAGGTTTCCTTTTTCTTGTTATTCATATAATCTGATATGTATTCCGTGTCATTGCAAACGATCGCATCGAGTAAACGTTGATACTCCTGTTCGACTTCACGCCACCATATTTGATTATATTTACTGCTGTTTTCGATATAATGAACTAAAAAATCTCGACAGGCATTCATGTCACCCATACTTAAATAAAACCCGATCTCTCGTAAGTCAAATTTATTGTAACCTCCTTGGATCCGGAGATTATGCGTTACGATGAATTCTCTGGCAGATTTCGGGTCTTTATGGGTCTCAAAGAAAGGCAGAAGTATATCTTTGACGCTTTCAAAGCAGATTGCAGCCGCAGCATCCAGCGTTTCAACATGGGAATGGTAATCGCTCAGCCAGTCATTGGAGTTGTCTATGATCTGATAGATTTCATCTCCTTCATTGTCGTGGCCATTGTGGCTGTAGATGCTGGATAAGTCGAATCGTACAGTAAAGATCCTATTCAGCCAAAGCAGACAAAACTGCTGAATAACACCGTCATCTGTAATTCGGTAGAAAAACCTACCGCGCTTTTTGAAACCAAATGGTTTTACGAATTGACCAATTGGCTTTCCAGCCAGACTATAAAATTCACGTGCTGTCATATCGTCACCGCCTTCTTTTTTATCATAACATAAATCAGTCAAAAGCACAAGAAAAAGGCGGGAGTAAGCTCCCGCCCTTGCATTATTCTGCCTTACCGTTTGCAATCTTTTCCACCAGCGCGTGCATTTCCTGCTTGCTGCGCACCTCGTGGGCTTGCTTCAAGATAGCCAGTTTTTTGTTCTCAGGCAAGGCCGCATAGGCTTTCATTGCCGGTTCGTTTTTAGCCAGTGCCATACCAAATCCTGTGGGAATGTCATGAAAATCCATAAGTTACTCCTTTATCCTGCTGCTTCCAGCATATTCTCAATAAAAATTCCGTATCCTCTCGTGGGGTCTTCAACGAAGACGTGCGTCAGCGCGCCGAGGAGCTTGCCGTCCTGCAGAATCGGGCTGCCGCTCATGCCCTGCACGATGCCGCCGGTTTTCTCCAGCAGGACGGGGTCGGTGATGTGGATCACGAGTGCGCAGGGCCCTTGCTTTTTGCTGCGGTTGATTTTCTCCAGTTCCGCGTCAAAAAGGCGGACGCCGTTGTCATCGATGGTGGCGGCGATCTGCACCGGGCCGGGTTCTGCATCCTCCTGCGGGAGAATATCGATCAATTCCCCGCGGTGCGGTTCCGGCAGCGTACCGAATATACCGGTTTGGGTGTTGGAGGTCAGAACGCCGAATCCGTCCGTACCGGTAAAATACCCGCGCAGCCGCCCCGGTGCGCCGGCTTTGCCGCGTTCGATGCCGCACAGCGCAATATCGGCGGGTTCTCCGGCGCGCAGTGCGATCAGTTTCCGCGTGTCTGCATCACAGATCCCGTGCCCGAGGGCGGCAAATTCCGTGCCGTCCGCAGTATAAAATGTTACGGTGCCCAGACCGGCAGCGCTGTCGCGGATCCACATGCCCGCGCGGTAGGTGTCTCCGCACAGGCGCGGCGTCACCGTGGTTTCAAAAATCTCCTCCTCCCGCCGCAGCGTGAGTGTTACAGCTTCTCCGCGGGCGAGGATCCCGGAAAGGGCAGCGTTGTTCTTTACGGGTTGTCCGTTCGCGGAGAGAACATAGTCTCCCGGACGGATCCCCGCATCTTTTGCGGGACAGCAGGCCGCGCCGTCTGCATAAATATCGGAAACCGCGGATACAATAATACCGTCCGAAAACATCCGAATGCCGAAAATATCGCCGCCCAGCTGCACCTGCATCGGTTCTTCGGCAGGAACCGATGCAAGCGCGGAGGCGGCCTGCGCCGAATCTCCTTCCGGGGGCAGGATCATATCTAGAATGCCGCAGAACGTGAGCATGAGTACCGCAGAGGTACCCACAGCGGCCGAAAATGTACGGATCGCCCCGGCCAGGGAGAATCCGCGTACGTTTCCGTCCGCCTTGCTTTTGGAACTCAAAAATGATCATCTCCTTTTGGTCTGAAAATCAATTTGTTCGGAAAGGATCCTTTCGTGCTGTTATCGTTCCCGACCGGCGCAGAAAGTATTTGCGGAAAATAAAAACACCTCTGCATAACGAATACAATTCGTGCAGAGATGCGGATTTTTGGTCTGCCGCACTGCCGGGATGCAACCCCGGCAGAGGACAGTTAAGTAAAATGAGGGGTAGTTTTCGGGCAACCGAAGGGTTTCCCTTGGAAATGGAAATGAAGGAGAATGATGCTGCGGTCTCTTTTGACCACGGTTTAAGTATATAGGCAATGTGTGACCGAAAATTAATGGAATCGTGAATTTTTCGGAAAGGAATTTTGATCAGGATATGAATAAAACATCAATATGGATTTGACAACATCTATAAAATATGTTATAGTTTGCAACATAGAATAAATTGTGACAAATCTACTGCAGGCGCTTCTGTCGGCTGTGCCGAAGCGGAGGCCTGTGTTCTTTATGCAGATATCGTCACAAATATGTTGATACGGGGGTTCCAATCATGAACAACGGTACAGTTAAGTGGTTCAACGCAGAAAAGGGTTACGGCTTCATCTCCAATGATGCAGGCGGCGACGATGTTTTCGTGCATTTCTCTGCCATTCAGAGCGAAGGCTTCAAGACCCTGAACGAGGGCCAGAAGGTCACTTTTGAAACAGAGGTCGACCCGAAAAACGGCAAGCTCCGCGCAGTGAACGTTGTAAAGCTTTGATTTTGTACATAAAACGCCGGCAGTGCAGACTGCCGGTGTTTTTGTCTGCTCTGGCTCTGCATAACGCAGCGAGAACCGGTGCATAGTAAATCTGCGGGCCCAAAGCCCGGAAGATTTGCAAAGGACAGGGTGAATGAGATGGACAAAGAAAAGAAAGGGTTTGCATATGGCGAACACGTGGAGCTGTTTCCGGATCTTTCCAATACGGTTTCGGCCACGGAATGCACCGGCCTGATGTATAAGCCGCCGCTCACGCCGGATGAGTATGAATCCTATCAGACGCTGCACAGCATGGAAATTCCGAAGAAACTGCCCAGCCGCCGGGAGATTCGGGAAGGCATCTATGATGACCGCCCGCACGAGATCCGTTTCTGATTCATAGGGCAGAATGGGTAGGTAAAGCGCGGTTGCGGCGTAATTTTTGTGCAAAAGTATTGACATTGCCGCGCGATGGCGCTATAATCTAGTCAAATTCAAGATCCCACAAACCGTTGAGACAGAAAAAAATCAGATCGGTCTTTCCAAGCGAGCGGATTACGGTGTGAGTTCCGCAAAGACTCCTGAATAATATGGACTGTCGAGGGCGGCGTCAAATGCGCTGACGTAGGACTCGCGTTAGAAGTCGGAGATATGCAGGTATCTCGCAGAGGAGCCGTCAATGGCTCGAATCAAGGTGGCACCGCGACAGAGATCGCCCTTGGTATGCAGTATTGTGTACCAAGGGCATTATTTTTTGCGGCACGGCAGCGTTTGCGGAGATCGATTTATTTCAGAAAGGAGACATGAAGTATGTCTAACGAGAAAATCCCTTACAAAATCTATCTGGAAGAAAGCGAACTGCCCAAAGCCTGGTATAACGTCCGCGCGGATATGAAAAATAAGCCGGCGCCGCTTCTGGACCCGGTGACCCACGAGCCGATGGCGGCCGAAGTGCTGAACAAGGTGTTCTGCGAGGAACTTGTCAAGCAGGAACTGAACGACACGGACCGCTATATTCCGATCCCGCAGGAAATCATTGACTTTTACAAGATGTACCGTCCGGCCCCGCTCATCCGTGCATACTGTCTGGAGAAGAAACTGGGTACCCCGGCGAAGATCTACTATAAATTTGAAGGCAACAACACCAGCGGCAGCCATAAGCTGAATTCCGCTATTGCACAGGCGTATTATGCCAAGGAACAGGGCCTCAAGGGCGTGACCACCGAGACCGGTGCCGGTCAGTGGGGCACAGCACTTTCCATGGCTTGCTCCTATTTCGAGCTGGACTGCAAGGTCTACATGGTGAAGGTCTCCTACGAGCAGAAGCCCTTCCGCCGCGAAGTGATGCGTACATACGGCGCGTCCGTTACCCCGTCCCCGTCCATGGAGACCGAGGTCGGCAGAAAGATCCTTGAGAAGCATCCGGGTACCGGCGGCAGCCTCGGCTGCGCCATTTCCGAGGCTGTGGAAGCCGCTTCCAATCTTGACGGCTACAGATACGTGCTCGGCAGCACGCTGAATATGGTTCTGCTGCATCAGTCCGTCATCGGTATGGAAACGAAAGCAGCACTCGATAAGTACGGCGTCAAGCCGGACATCATCATCGGCTGTGCCGGCGGCGGTTCCAATCTCGGCGGATTGATCTCGCCGTTCATGGGCGAAAAGCTGCGCGGCGAAGCGGACTACCAGTTCATTGCGGTTGAGCCCTCCTCCTGCCCGAGCCTGACCCGCGGCGCGTTTGCGTACGATTACTGCGACACCGGTATGATCTGCCCGCTCGCCAAGATGTACACCCTCGGCAGCAACTATATCCCGGCACCGAACCACGCCGGCGGTCTGCGCTACCACGGCATGAACCCGATCCTGTCCCAGCTGTACGCGGA
>JAFQWC010000067.1 GCA_017407665.1 Clostridia bacterium
CTGCGTGTTGAGCACATTCGATTCCACCGGGCGCAGGGGCTCCACCGCGACGGTCACACCGTATTTTGCCGCCGCTTCGCCCAGAATGCGGCCGGTCTTGATGAGCTGCTGCCAGGCTTCTTCCCGGGAGAAGCCCTCCGGGATGCGCCGGCTGCCGCCGCTGCCGAACACCACCACGGGAATATTGGCCTTGCCGAGACGCGCCATGACCTTCTCCGCGTGGGCCTCCACCACAGCCCAGTCCACATCCGCGCCCGTCAGGCGGATCTCACCCGGGAACAGGCAGTTTGCTACCTCCGCGTGGATGGGCGCTTCCGCGTTCGCCGTGCAGAATGCCGCAAAATCCGCTTCATTCATCGCCGCCAGATTGCCGGCATGAACCTCCACAAAATCAAAGCCAATTGCTGCAGCCTGCGCTGCGTTTTCGATCGCCGTACATATGCCGAATCGCATAATCTGTTCCTCCCTGCAGTTTATCCGCTTATTTTCTGTTCTGCATCAAAGCCAAATTCCTCAGCGTTGATGCGGTCGATCACATCCGTGATGCAGTCGTATACGCCGGGCACCGCGCTCATAGGGCCGCCGATGGTGGCACCGTAGATCACATGCTTCCGGCCAAATTTTCTCACCGCTTCCCGCACGGCTTGTTCCACCTCTTCCGGTGTCCAGTCCGGCTTATCAACGGCAGCCGAATCAATGGGTCCCATAAAGGACAGCTTTCCTTTATACTTTTCGATCAGCCCGGCCACATCGTTGGAAGACACGGGGCCCTGCCAGATATCAATGCCCACATCGATCATATCCGGCACAAGGGTAGCCGAGTAGGCGTCGTTGTGATGGATGATCACCGACACACCGTGTGCCTTGTAATATGCATAGATCTTTTTATAGGCCGGCTTGATAAATGCACGCCACATGGCAGGAGAAAGCAGCGTAGAGGTCGCACTGCCCCAATCGTCGTGGTGAAAAAGGGCATCCGGCTTCAAATAGGTGCAGATCTGCTCTGCATTCTTCAGTTCCCAGTCCGTAAGCGCATCGATCAGCGCGTGCATTTCATCGGGATGCTCATAAAAGGCCACCATACAGTTTTCCATATTCATCATGTGATGGCACATTTCAAAGACGCCGGGCATGACGCAGGCCGTGGCAAAACAGTTTTCCCGGTCGATGTTTGCTGCGGATTCAACAAACGGTGCCCATTCCTCCGGGGTGTATTCCACCCGCGGAAACCGCACAAAGTCCTGCCAGCGTTCCATATCCGGGATCACAAGCTTCTCCGGTGTATGCACCGGAATCGGACCGGGCGCACCGGCCGGGCGGGTCCAGGTTATGCCCCAGGCATCCACGGTTTCCCCGTTTTCATCCGGCGTTTTTCGGCGCTGTGCCATGTAGGGAGTCCCAAACATCAGGGAAAATGGACGAAACTGGTTCACATAACGATCCGGATTCCCGCCCTGAATGGTCTCCAGGAGATTTTGTTTTTCGGTCAGCATGGCAATATCGCCCCATTTTTCAGGATTTATTTTATTGTAGCGCACAAGTCCGGCGGATGCAAGCCAAAAATCTGTGTATTCCCCTTGCCGTCCCGCCCGGTTTGTCTTATAATGGAAACAAATAAACCTCAGAAGGAAGGATTGTATTGATATGAGAACCATGAAGCTTGGTAAGACCAATCTGGAAGTCCCTGTTCTGGCGCTGGGCTGTATGCGCCTCGCCGGTGCGGACCGCAAGCAAGCCGCTGAATTCGTCAGCACCGCGCTCGATCTCGGCCTCAATTTCTTTGACCACGCCGACATTTACGGCGGCGGCAAGTGCGAGAGCGTTTTTGCCGACATCGTGAAGGAGCTGAACATTCCCCGCGAAAAGCTCCTCATCCAGTCCAAGTGCGGCATCGTGCCGGGCAAGATGTTTGACTTCTCCAAGAAGCACATTCTGGAGGCCGCGGACGGCATTCTCTCCCGCCTTGATACCGATTACCTCGACGTGCTCCTTCTCCACCGCCCGGACGCTCTGATGGAGCCGGACGAAGTGGCCGAAGCCTTCAACATTCTGGAAGATTCCGGCAAGGTGCGTCATTTCGGCGTTTCCAACCAGGATCCGTACACCATGGAACTGCTGCAGAGATCCCTGCGTCAGCCGCTGGCCGCAAACCAGCTGCAGCTGAGCATTACGAACGCCACGATGATCTCCCAGCCGATGAACACCAACATCAACGACGGCAAGGATCCGGTGCTCGACAACGGCGTTTTGAACTACTGCCGCCTCAACAACGTCACCATTCAGCCGTGGTCCCCGTTCCAGTACGGTATGTTCGAGGGCACCTTCATGGGCAACACCGAGAAGTTCCCGAAGCTGAACGCCAAGCTGGATGAGCTGGCCGAGAAGTACAACGTGGCGAACACCACCATCGCGCTGGCATGGCTGCTACGCCACCCGGCCAAGCTGCAGCCCGTCACCGGCACCATCAACCCGAAGCGCATCGTGGACTGCGCCAAGGCCGCCGAGATCACCCTCACCCGCGAGGAGTGGTATTCCATTTATCTCGCCGCCGGCTACCGTCTGCCGTAATATCCGTAAAGCACATACAGTTACAGGAAACGGGTCACTTCAAACGAAGTGGCCCGCTTTTTTTACTCTATATATTTCGCCTTGTTATTTTTTCTTTGAATAAAGTCGAGAAGCATATAAATCTCCTGCATTCTGAAACAATACAGATTCCACACCTTACCCCGCTTTTCCGGGGACACGAAGGCAATTTGATGCGTCGGGAACCATTTCTCCGAGCCTTCCGGTTTTCGGTTGGGCAAAACATTTTGCATATATCCAAATTTTTCGATATTCTTTGCATGGATCATATCGTGCATGAGCACAGGCAGTATCCATCTTTCCACGCGGTAGCGCACACCGTCTTTGGTGTAGTATCGTTCCTTTAAGTGTGCCAGACTGTTCCTTCTATATAGCCGTATCGGTCCATCCTGCACATGATACTCCTTTTCCGATATGCTACGCTGATCGAAGTGGATCTCTCCGTTCGGCTTC
Organism: Clostridia bacterium; assembly: GCA_017407665.1. Lineage (GTDB taxonomy): Bacteria > Bacillota > Clostridia > Oscillospirales > Acutalibacteraceae > Hominenteromicrobium. The sequence goes on from JAFQWC010000067.1 coordinate 3,040, forward strand.
AGCGTGATCTTTTTCGCGCGAAAAAACCAGACCAAAAAACAGCTGACAAGAAATGCAAAGAAAAAACCGACCAGCCAGCCGATCCCCATGTACTCCACGCGAGTCTTCATTTCCTTTGTCCGATCCGCCAGAACCAACATCGGGATCCCGATCGCCATAGTCCACGGAAAGGACAGCCATGCCGCCAGTATGCCCCAGCGTTTCGGCCGCAGCACGATCTCCTCATTCGGCATCCTTCTTCCCCTCCTTTTTCTCTATGTACTCATCATAACCTGCACAGCGGGCACTGTCAAGAACCATGCGCCTTTGTGGATTTTTCCGCTTGACAAAATGTGGATTCTCCCGTAAACTTTAGGTATAAAAGGGAGTAGCAAGCAGAACCTAACTGTAATGCAGGCGTCAGCACGATGGATTTCCATCCGTATGCATTTTAATTTGCGAGACTTTTATCATGCGCCGGACATGATAAGGGTCTTTTTTTCTTGCCTTTGGCTCCCGAAGACCGTGCCGGCAAAAAATTTAGGAAAGGGTTGAACCTTTTGGAATTACTCATTGCTAATTTTGCGAACATCACATGGCAGAGCGTTGTGATGTGGCTCATCGGCGGCGTGCTGATCTATCTCGCCATCGCCAAGGAAATGGAGCCGACCCTGCTTCTGCCCATGGGCTTCGGTGCGATCCTCGTCAACCTGCCCATTGAAGTCCCCGGCACCGGCGTCCAGCACGTTCTGGGCACCCTGTTTGACATCGGCATCAACGGCGCCGAGCTCTTCCCGCTCCTGCTGTTCATCGGCATCGGCGCGATGATCGACTTCCAGCCGCTGCTGACAAACCCGAAACTGATGATCTTCGGTGCAGCCGCGCAGTTCGGTATCTTCTTTACCCTGGGTGCTGCCTCCCTGCTCGGCTATGACCTGCAGGACGCCGCTTCCATCGCCATCATCGGCGCTGCAGACGGCCCGACCTCCATTTTCGTTGCAACGGAGCTTGGCTCCAAGTATCTGGGCGCGATCATGGTTGCCGCCTACTCTTACATGGCCCTTGTGCCGCTGGTACAGCCGCCGATCATCAAGCTCTGCACCACGAAGGCCGAGCGCAAGATCAAGATGGTCTACACCGGCAAGCCGGTCTCCAAGCTCACAAAGATCCTGTTCCCGATCGTCGTCACCGTTCTCGTTGCCCTTGTCGCGCCGGACGCTGTCGCACTCATCGGTTTCCTGATGTTCGGCAATCTCATCCGTGAATGCGGTGTTCTGAACTCTCTCTCCGAGACGGCACAGAACGTACTTGCCAACCTCATCACCATTCTGCTCGGCATCACCATCGCGTTCCAGATGCGCGCAGAGGAATTCCTGAAGCTCGACACCCTCATCATCATTGGTCTGGGCCTGGTCGCTTTCGTATTCGATACCTTCGGCGGCGTCATGGTTGCAAAGATCATGAACCTCTTCCTGCCCGAGGGCAAGAAGATCAATCCGATGATCGGTGCAGCCGGTATCTCCGCATTCCCGATGTCCGCACGTGTTGTGCACAAAATGGGTCTTGCCGAGGACAACCAGAACTTCCTCCTGATGCACTCCATCGGTGTAAACGTTTCCGGTCAGATCGCATCCGTC
>JAFQWC010000068.1 GCA_017407665.1 Clostridia bacterium
CAGCGCATGGGCGCGCTCGTGCGGGAGCGCCTCCCACAGCCAGCCGAGCAGCGTATTGTTGTCGTGCGTGCCGGTATAAGCCACGGAATTCTTCGGGAAGTTGTGCGGCAGATGCATATTGTTGCTGGCCTCGATGAAGCCAAACTGCATCACGCGCATACAGGGCAGACCGGTCTGCTGCAAGAGCTCCAGAACGCCCTCATCGATGATGCCCAGATCCTCCGCGATGATCTTCGGATTCTCAAATGTACGGTTCACGGTGTCGAAGAAATCCATCTTCGGGCCATCGATCCACTTGCCGGACTTTGCGGTCTCCGCCTCGGCCGGCACCGCCCAGTATGCGGAGAACGCACGGAAATGGTCGATGCGCACCGCGTCAAACAGCTTGAAGCTCGCGGCCAGACGGTCCATCCACCAGCGGTAGCCGTCTTCCTTCATGGCCTTCCAGTTGTACAGCGGGTTGCCCCACTTCTGGCCGTCCGCGCTGAAGTAATCCGGCGGCACACCGGCCACGTTCTTCGGCTCGCCGTCCTCGGTCAGGTCGAAGAGATGGCGGTTTGCCCACACGTCGGCACTGTTGAGCGCCACGTAGATCGGCAGGTCGCCGATGATCTCCACGCCCTTTTCGTTGGCGTAGGTCTTGATCTTTTTCCACTGCTCAAAGAAATTGTACTGGATGAACTCCATGAACAGGATGGTCTCGGCGTGTTCTTCCATCGCCGCAGCCACGGCCTCGGGCTTGTGGAATTTCAGATCCTCATCCGTCCAGTCGTACCACTCGAGGCCCATATTGGCCTCTTTCAGAATGATGTACAGCGCATAATCCGGCAGCCAGCGTGCATTCTCCGCCGCAAAAGCACGTACCTTCTCACGGTATGCCTCATCCGTGCGGGTAAAGGCGCGGTACAGCACCGGAATGCGGCGCAGCTCCAGAAAATCAAACGCAGCGGAATACGGGTTTGCATACATCTGCTCGCGCAGCTCCGCCTGCGTCAGCAGACCTTCCTCGTAAAGCTGCTCCAGATCGATAAAATTGCGGTTGCCGGCAAACGCCGAAATGCTGGCGTACGGGGAATTGTATTTGTCCGTGGGGGTAAACGGCAGCACCTGCCAATAGGAGCAGCCGGCATTGCTCAGAAGATCGATAAACTTTTTGGCTTCCTTGCCGAAGCAGCCGATGCCGAAATCGCCCGGCAGGGACGATACGTGCATCAGCACGCCGCTTGCGCGCTTATTCATGGGGGATCCCTCTCTTTTTTGACGATTGTTTCTATTTTCCGGCACATTCTCCGGAGAATCTTGTACAATCATACCACAAATACCCCATATACGCAAGAGTAATCCCGCTGTGCATACAAAGAAATTCCGCTCATCGCACCATCAGCACCACAGCGCTCACGTCATCTTCGTGACCGTCCCGGCGATCCTTCACCGCCCGGTCCACGATCTGCTCAGCCAGCACCTGCGGGTCGTCGTCCATATAATTGCCGACAAGGTCCGTCAGCCATTCGGTTCCGGCCGCGGTCACGCCATCCGAAACCATCACGATCATGTCTCCGCTCTCCACGGTTTTCTCGCTGCGGGCAAAATGCACCTCCGGCAGAATGCCCACCGGAGCACTGCGCGCCTCCAGATATTCCGTTTTCTTTTTCCGGCGCAGCACGGTGCCGGCTGCCCCGGCCTTCCGCAGACGGGTCTCCCCGGTGAACAGATCGACGCTCACCACGTCCAGCGTCGCAAGCGATTCCTCCCCGCCCTTCGCAAGCATCGCGGAATTGATCATCCGGAGCGTGCTCTCAAAGCTGATGCCCGCCTTCAAAAGAGACTGCGCCATGGAGGCCGTCATCGTACCGTCCACCGCAGCGCGGCCGCCCGTGCCCATGCCATCGCTGAGCACGGCAAAATACCGCCCGCTGCCGTCCGTAAACGCCGTGGCACAGTCCCCACAGAGCGCGGCACCGCCTGCTGCGTGCTGGGCAAATCCGCGCAGGACATTGTATACCGGCTTCTGGCTCCACTGGATCCGCATCCGGTCCCCGGTCGTCGTCACCGCAGGCTGCGCAAAGGTCCGCCCGCAGGCCGAAGAAAGCGCCCGCGTGATCTGCCCTTTGTTCACATGGGTGCCGCGGCTGTGCACCACATGGGCCTCCACGGTCATCCGGCCGAATTTATCGATGCGGCAGCACACCTCTATCGGCACCAGATCATGCCGGCGCAGCACCTCCCGGGTCTGCTCCGCACTTTCCTCATCAAAATGCTGGTATTGTTCAAATTCCTCCGCCATGTCGCCCAGCATCTGCGCCGTGGAACGAAAATGTTCCTCCACCACGATGCGCACCTGTTCCGCGCGCATCCGGGCGCTTTCCCTGGCCAGAAGCTCTTTGTACTCACTGTTCACCGCATCCCGGATCTCCCCCGCCCGGCCGCAGCGGGTCAAAAACGGGATATCAAAATCCCCGCGGTCGATGCGCCCGTGCTCACGCAGCGGAAACGTCAGCCTCGAAAAACATTTTTGGGTCTCGTCCCGATTTTTCCGCCAGCACACGGCGCACTGGCTGCAGTCGCCGCATACCTTTTCCGCTACACGGGCGTAGATGGCCGGGAAATCATCCGCCGCATTCTCCTGCAGTGTGCGGGAGATCTTGTCCACCGCCTCGGAAGCCCCCTGCATCGCGTCCGAGGCATACCGCAGCCGGAAGATCACGTTTTTGCGCAGGGTATCCCCGGGCAGCTTATCGTGCCGCACCGCAAAGAGATTCTGCAGACGCCGGCTCTGCGGCAAAAGCATATACAGAACCGATGCTGCCGCCACCTCAATGGCACCGTACAACACCTGCGCCGAGCCGTTCACCTGCAGCGACGCGATCCCGTTCGAGATCACAAACGCCATCGCCACCGCGATCTTCCCAAGCGGCGAGAACACACCGGCCATCAGTCCGCCCAGACCATACGCGCCGGAAAGATAGGACAGCCCCGCCGTGGAGAGCCCCTGCACGGCGCCCGCCGCAATGCCCGCCACCGCGCCGCCGGAGAGGCCGCCCATCCGCGCGCAGAGCAGAATGGTCAGCACGATCAGCACGCGGCCCACGGAAACGCCCGAAACCGTCACCGAGGAAAACGACAGCAGCAGCACACCGAGCGTCACGATGATGGCCGCCACATCGCCGCTGTCGAATACGGCGCTCTCCCGCCGCGTCTCCAACAGCGTCACGGTTCGTTTCAGAAAATATGCCGTGCCCGCCGCAAGGAACGATTCCGCCACATACAGCGCCGTCACGCTGCTGAGAGAATGATTGACGAGGGACAGTGTCAGCCCCGTCGCAAGTAAGGGCAGGAACGCCACCGCCGGCGCAAAGATAGGGTGGTCCCGCACCGCTTTTAATTCCGAGAGTGTCCAGCGGATGGTCCCCACCGCAAGGAGCGCCGCGATGTACCGCGCCGGCACATCCACCGGCGAAGGGAACAAATACCCCACGGAGCCGCCCAGCACCGCCATCCACATCGAGCGAAAAGGCAGCGCCGCCGCCACCGCCGCCGTAAAAGGTGCGTATTTGCCGAACACCAATCCTCTGGCCGAGAGAAACCCCATCGCCGCGCCGATGAACAGCATCACCGCCCTTCGTATGTACCCGGCCTGCAGGGCTGTCCCCAGCCTGTCCCGTATCCGCACCAAGTTGTTTTCTTCCGCAATCATCCTGTTTCCTTTCCGCAGACGCCGTATCGCCGGCAGGTCTGCCCACCCGTAAACTAATCTGCAAATATATGCAAGACTGTATGCTCATTATACGCATCGCCTCCCGCAGGAAAGCACGAAACGCGCAGGCCGTTTTCGGAATGTTTTGCGGTTTGCCCATCATTTCTGTCGTGCGGCGGCACAATCGCTTTCAAAACGGCGAGGTGCGCGGAAAGATTTTTCTCCGCCCGCATCAACCCTTGACAAACCCCGGAAAAGAGCATAGAATATCAATAATATAAAACCTTCGATTGGAAATAGTACCCGATGTCAAACGGCACAGAGAGCTCCCGGCGGTGGAAAGGGAGCGCGGGCGGCGCGGCGAATGGCTCCATGAGGGCGGGCGGGAGAATCGCCCGACGTCACGCCGCGTTAAGGCGCAGAGCGGGCGCTGTGCGCCAACTTGGGTGGTACCGCAGGAGTAACCTCTTGTCCCTTGATGTGTGGGGATAAGAGGATTTTTTATTTGCAAATGCAGGCATCCCACAAGAAAACCAGCCGTTCCAACATGAAACAGAAAGGCAGAATGAAACTATGGACTATAAATTTTCTGACCGTGTCCTCGGCCTGAAGCCCTCCGCCATCCGTGAGATCTTCAAATATGCCGCAGACCCCTCCTACATCTCCCTCTCCGCCGGCAACCCGGCCCCGGAAGCTTTCCCTGCAAAAGAGCTGGCAGAGATCTCCGCCAAGCTCATGCAGGAGGAACCGATCCTCGCGCTGCAGTACAGCGTCACGGAAGGCTATCCGCTGCTCCGTCAGCACATTCAGAAGTACATGAAGGAGACCCACAACGTCGGCCGCGATTTTGATGACGTCCTCATCACCACCGGCGCACAGCAGATTATGGATCTGTTCACGAAGTCCATCCTCAATGAGGGCGAGACCATCCTCTGCGAGGCCCCCAGCTTCATCGGTTCTCTCAACGATTTCCGTTCCTATCAGGCAAAGCTCGTCGGCATCCCGATGGATCCGGACGGCATGAACATGGAGGCACTGGAAAAAGCCCTGCAGACCGAAAAGAACGTCAAGTTCATCTACACCATCCCGAATTTCCAGAACCCCTCCGGCATCACGATGAGCCTTGAAAAGCGCAAGACGCTTTACGCGCTCGCCAAGCAGTACGGCGTGCTGATCCTCGAAGACAACCCGTACGGCGATCTGCGTTACACAGGCGAGCACCTGCCCAGCATCAAATCCCTCGATGAAGACGGCATTGTCCTGTATGCCGGTTCGTTCTCCAAGGTCATTTCCCCGGGTATGCGCGTGGCTTACGCCATCGGCCCGAAGGCGATCCTCCAGAAAATGACCGTCTGCAAGCAGGGTCAGGACGTGCACACCAACATCTGGTCCCAGGTGCTCTGCTACCGCTTCATGACCGAATACGATTTCGATGCACACCTCGAAAACCTGCGCGCCATCTACACAAAGAAGCGCCTGCTCCTTCTGGACCTGATGGAAAAGCACCTCGCCCCGCACATCACATGGGACCCGTTCGACGGCGGTCTCTTCGCCTGGTGCCACCTGCCGAAGGGCGTCGATATGATGGCGTTCGTCCAGAAGGCGCTCGAAAAGAAAGTCTGCGTCGTGCCGGGCACCGCATTCCTCACCAGCGAAAACGAACCCTGCGATGCCTTCCGCATCAATTTCTCCACCCCCATCGACGAGCAGCTCACAAAGGGCATCGAGCTTCTCGGCGAGACCATCCGTGAAATGATCTGAAAGAAAGGTTGACATACTATGGAAAACAACACCCCCGTTCAGAAGAAGCGCGTCCTCAGCATGATCCAGCCCACCGGTGTTTTCACCCTCGGCAACTACCTCGGCGCACTGAAGAATTTCGTCGCCCTGCAGGAAGATTACGAGTGTGTCTACGCCCTTGCCGATCTGCACGCCATCACCGTCCGTCAGGATCCGGCGGCATTCCGCAAGAACACCCTCTCCGCCTACGCCATGATGCTCGCACTCGGCATCGACCCGGAAAAGAGCGTCTTCTTCATCCAGAGCCATGTTTCCGCCCACGCACAGTTGGCATGGATCCTCAACTGTTACACCCAGTTCGGTGAGCTTTCCCGCATGACCCAGTTCAAGGATAAATCTGCCAAGCACGCCGACAACATCAACGCCGGCCTCTTCACCTATCCCTGCCTCATGGCGGCCGACATTCTGCTCTACAATGCCGACTACGTTCCGATCGGCGCCGACCAGAAGCAGCATCTCGAGCTTGCGCGCGACATCGCGGACCGCTTCAACGGCATTTATTCCCCCACCTTCACCGTGCCGGAGGGTCTCATCCCGAAGACCGGCGCCCGCATCATGTCCCTGCAGGACCCGACCAAGAAGATGAGCAAGTCCGACGAGAACACCGCCAGCTTCATCACCATGCTCGATACTCCGAACGAGATCATGAAGAAGTTCAAGCGTGCCGTCACCGACAGCGAAGCCTGCGTCCGCTATGGCGAGGGCAAGCACGGCATCAACAACCTCATGGGCATCTACAGCTGCATCACCGGCAAGACCTATGAGGAGATCGAGCAGGAGTTTGCCGGCCGCGGCTACGGCGATTTCAAGACCGCCGTCGGCGAAGTCGTCGTGCAGGAGCTCGCCCCGATTCAGGCCCGCTACAACGAGCTGATGAAGGACAAGGCCTACCTCGAAAAGTGCTACACCGAAGCCGCACCGCGCGCCGAAGCCATCGCACGCCGTACGCTGTCCAAGGTCATGCGCAAAGTGGGCTATCTCCCGCTTGGCCGCTGATCTTCCCCGCAGGAATTGACAAGCCCGGCAAAACCCGATATAATAAGATTACACTACAGTCCCAAAAGGCCGCGCTGTATTGGTGCGGCCTTTTTCATACGGCAGATTCCGTTCATCCGATACGCAGGAAAGGAAGATCACTATGGCACAGGGAAAACATTATCGTTCCAACAAAACACCGGCCCGTCAGACGCACCGCAGCCTGGAGGACAGCATTTATAACTACCGTCCCTCTGCGCAGCCGCCTGAGAGACCGGCGCCCGCTGCACCGGCTCAGGGTGAAGCCTTCCCCGCCCCCCGCCGGGAGACCCCCGCAGCACCCCAGAGTGCCCCCCGCACCCCCGCTCCGGCACCGTATACACCGCCTGCAACACCCGCGCCCCGTACGCCGGCAGCGCCCGCACCTGCAGCAGCGCCTGTGCCCCGTACACCTTCTCCGGCACCGTACACACCGCCCGCAGCACCTGCCCCGCGTACCCCTGCACAGCCCCAGCGTATGCCCGCACAGCAGACACAGCGCACACCCGCGCAGGCTCCCCGCACCGGCCGAACCGCTGCCCCTGCACGCAAGCAGAAGAAAAACATCTGGATCCCCATCGTGGCTGTCCTGCTGCTGCTTGCCGCCGCAGGCATCGTCGGCTACATCCTGTGGGACCTCGGCCTGTTCGGTATGCTTCTGAAGCTCCTCCGCTGACCGCAAGATCGTAAAAGCAGCACAAAACCCCGGACCGCTTTTCAGCGATCCGGGGTTTTCAGTCTCACTTATTTCTTGGACGGAGAACCGTCTGCCGGGGTTTCCCGTGCGTACTCCTCCACGGCGGCATCCAGCACGGCGATCTCCTCTGCGGTGAGGCTCCATGCGGTTGCGGCGCAGTTTTCGTCGGCCTCGTGCTTGTTGCGCACGCCCATCAGCGCGGTATCCACCAGCGGATGTGCGGTGATCCAGTTCACGGCCACCTGTGCCACCGGAACCTTTCTGGCCTCGGCGATCTTGTCCAGCACCTTCAGAAGCTCCTGTGCCTTGGAGAACTTCGGCTCCTTGAAGTAATCATAGAACACGAAGCGCATATCCTTCGGATCCCAATCCGGCAGCTCGCGGATCGTACCGGTCAGCATACCTGCACCCAGAGAACCGTAGGACATCACACCGATGTTGTTTTCCTTCGCAAACTCCAGCACATCTTTTTCGCGCTGATCGATCATGGAGAACGGCGGCTGCACCACTTCCACATCGCCGTACTTCATGCATTCCTTCATCTGCTCCACGGAGAAATTGGAAAGGCCGATGTGGCGGATCTTGCCCTGTGCCTTCAGCTTCATCATGGCGCCCATGGTTTCCTCAAACGGCGTGCCGATGAAGTCCGGCTTATGGACATAATAAATATCGATATAATCGAGGCCCAGACGGCGCAGAGAGTCATCGATCTCCTTCATGATGCTCGGCTCACGGCAGTCTCTGCCGCCCTTCGGCGCGCCCTCTCCCCATACAAGGCCGCACTTTGTGGAGATGATCAGCTTCTCGCGGTCATATCCGCGGATCGCCTCGCCCACAACTTCCTCGGAATAGCCAAGGCCGTAAATCGGCGCAGTATCGATGATGTTGACATCGTTGTCCAGCATGGAACGGATCGCTTCGATGGATTCCGCACGGTCCACAGCACCCCAACCGGAGCCGCCGATGGCCCATGTGCCCACGGTCGCAACGGAAACATTGAGACCGGTCTTACCCAAAATTTTGTAACGCATACGCTTTGCTCCTTTACTTTTCAATACGGATTGGATTCCTACCTATCACTTTAGAGGAAATCGGCACAAAAGTCAAGACGGCTGTCCCAATTTCTCTGGAACCAACACGGCATATTCCCCTGCTTTCTCTTGAACATCCGTGCATTTCGATTTATAATACACATATACCCTGAATATTCCACGATCAAAGGAGAATGCATATGGCATCGAATCCAACCGTCCTTTACCATATTCCGGACCCCGAAAAAGCCCGCCTGCTGACGGACTTCTGCCGGTCCATCCATTTTCAGACAAAACCGATCTCCGACCGCGACGCCGGGCGCACCATCGGTTCGCTCTGCGGCCAGCCCGGTGCGGCACAAACCGCCGGGAAAGTACCGGCCGGATACAAACTGCCGGAGCTGCTGATCTTCTCCGACCTCAGCGAAACGGCGCTCGATTTCTTCCTCAAAGCCTACCGGCAGGCCGGTATCCCGCCCATCGCACTCAAGGCCGTCGTCACGCCGCACAACGTCACATGGCCCCTGTACGCCCTCACCGAGGAGTTAGAACAGGAGCGCGCCGCCATGCTGCTGCGCGGCAAGCAGAACACCTGATTTCCCCACACGACATAAAAAAGGCAGAGCCGCAGCTCTGCCTTTTTCCTGTTTCTTAATCAAAAACGATTTCCAGCTCTTCGTGGTTCGGGTTCGGGCCCACATTCCGGTCGTAAACATACCGGTAATAGGCGGATGTTTCCACAAGCAGCTTGTATGCCGGGAAGTAATTGCGGATCTCATACAGAACATGGTAGGAATCCACCACCTTGCCCTGATTCAGCAGCTGCACACCGTACGCATACTTGAGGTCTCGGATCTTTCTCTGCGCATCCTCATACTCGCCGGCCAAAGCGTATTCCTCCAGTGCCAGCGCGTAGTCCTTTTCGGCTTCCGCCGCCTGCGCCTTCAGATAGTGGATCTTGAGGATCTGCGTCGGGCAGTCCTCGTATTCGCCCAGCTTCACAAAGATCTCCATGGCCTCGTCATAGCTTTCCGCTTCCATGAACTGCATCGCGGAGGTATAATAGGCCGCGTCGATCTTCGGCAGCAGCGCTTCTTCCGTCACCAGCGCAAAATACTCCAGTGCGTGCGGTTCATCGCCGGCTTCATAAATTTCAATGCCCTTATCGCAGAACGCGCTCTGCATCTCGACGGCGTGCTCGGCGTTCACTTCCTTGTAATGCAGCAGGGCCGTTTTCAGATCATCCGCTTTGACCGCCTGCATGCCCAGCTCAAAATGACACAGCTCGATGTACACACCGGTCTCCTCATATTCGTGCAGGGCTTCCAGCTGCTGCAGTGCATCGGTATACGCGCCGGATTCCAGCGTCTGCAGTGCTTTCCGGTACTTGCACTCGGTGATCATCACTTCGGCATCTTCATATTCCAAAACGCCCTCAAACACCAGAACCGCTTCATCAAACTGTTCTTTTTCCAGCAGGTAGTGGCCCTTGCGGTATTTGGCCTCAGGAATCCGCGCCGCGCTGTCGCCAAAATCCTCCAACTCGGCAAACGCCGCCACGGCTTCGTCAAACTGGTTATTCTCCAGCATCGCTGCCGCTTCATCATATTTGTGCTGCGGGATCAGATACGTGATCAGCACAACAACAAAGATTGCAGCGGCAATCAGCGTCGGGATCGAGATCCACAGGAAGATCTTGAAATTGCGCTTTCTCCGGCGGACGCGTTCTTCCGCAGCCAAACGCTCCTCTTCCGCCTTGCGGGCCGCTTCTTCCGCAGCGAGACGGGCTTCTTCAGCCAGGCGCTCCGCTTCCAGGCGGGCTTTTTCCGCCTCCTCCGCCTTGGCCTGCTCATGGACCGCTAGATGCTCCGCCAGCAGCTCTCTGTTCTCAAACAATTCCAGCTGCGGTTCAAAGGCCGCACCGCAGTGATAGCAGCGCTCCTCGCCCTCGCGGTTCACTTCGCCGCAGGTGCACAACCAGAGATCCTTATAGGTTTCCGGCACGTAAACAGCATCCCCCTTGCCCGCCTCGGACATGGTGGTGCGGTAATCGCGGCGGTACTGCGCCAGCATCTTCTTGTCTTCGATCGCATCCGCCAGCGGACGGCGCGCGGGCATATTTTCATACAGGAAGGACGTGCTGCCGTTCCAGACATCCTCTCCCTCAAACTCAATTTTGCGGATCGCCACAGAGAAGCTGCTGGCCGCCTCGCCCACAGGGATCTCCATGTCCTCGCCGAAGGTCTCATCGCGTCCGGCGACCGGCACCAGATACCGGCGGTCACGCACGGCCTCGGTTTCCTTATTGGCTTTATCGAATACGTGCAGGTCCAGATACAGCGCGGTGATCGGCCGGCTGTCGATGTTCCGGAACGTCAGCCGGACCATCTTCTGCGGCTGTGCGTCCTCTTCTTCGGGCTCTGTGCAAAACAGTACGCCGCTCTGGATCAGCACCGGGCAGGTTTCCTTATATAAATTTTCTTTCAATTCAAACAACGGCTCGAAATCAGGCATCATAAATCCATCCTTTTCTTCAAATGCGCACGGGTTTCCACTATCCATTATACCTGAACACGGATAAATTGCAAGGAATTTACATAATTATTTCCTTGTTTTCCATTTTACGGAGAAAAAGGCGTGCAATCGCCTGCAGGATATTGTATAATTATAAAAAAGCCCACGGGCTGCACCATGAAAGGAAGATCTCCATGCGCGAATCCATCTCCATCCGCTGGCTCGGCCATGCCGCCTATAAGATCACAAAAGGCAATTACAGTGTTGTCCTCGATCCCTTCGCCCCGGGCACCGTTCCCGGCTTCCGCGATATCTGCGAGGAAGCGAATCTTGTGCTTTGCAGCCACGGGCATCACGACCACAACCACACGGAAGCCGTCACCCTGCTGCCGGAAACCGAACCTGCATTTGCCGTGACGACGCTCTCCTCTTTCCACGACGATGTACAGGGCGCCAAGCGCGGCCCGAATACCATCCATATCCTCGAAGCGGACGGCGTGCGCATCGTGCATTTCGGCGATCTCGGCTGTGCACTCACGCCGGAACAGATCGAAACCCTCCGCGGCGCGGACGTGATCCTGATCCCCGTAGGCGGATTCTACACGATCGATGCCGCACAGGCCAAAGCCGTCGTCGACCAGATCCGGCCCAAGGTCGTCATCCCGATGCACTATAAGGCAGAAAACTACGGTCTCGCCCCCATCGGCACGGTGGAAGAATTCCTCGCTCTGTTTGCAGACCATGTGCAGCTCGGCAAGGACACCTTCACCGTGGGCGAGGTGGACGCCGGCGTGGTCGTACTCTCTTATTGATCCCATAAAGCGCAGCAGCACGGCGGTTTCCCTGCCGTGCTGTTTTTGTGTATCCGGACGCAAAAACATCCCGTACCGAAGCACGGGATG
>JAFQWC010000069.1 GCA_017407665.1 Clostridia bacterium
ACTATCCGACATAAACCGGCGATAATCGATGGAAATGCCGGCAAAAGCGGTTCGGCTGCCGCCGTCAACACCCTCGCTGAGTGCGTTCGGCGCCACAATCTCGTCCCAATCGTACAGGGTATGCCCCCAGAAATGCATATTCCAAGCTTTGTTGACGGCGTCGATCGTGCCGTACTTGTTCTTCACCCAGACGCGGAAGGCTTTTTCGCAGTTCTCGCAGTAGCATTCGCCGCCGTATTCGTTGCTGACGTGCCAGCAGGCAAGATTCCGGTGGCCGCCGTAACGCTCGGCGAGTTTACTTGCCATGCGGCGGGCATATTTCTGGAACACCGGGCTGTTGGGGCAGGCGTTGTGACGCTGACCGAATTTGTGCTTTCTGCCTTCGTAATCCACGCGGGTCACTTCCGGATAGCGCTTTACCATCCACGCGGGCATCGCCGCAGTGGACGTCGCCAGCACGATATCATAGCCTTCTTTGCCGAGCATCGCCATGATCTCATCAAGCTCACCGAAATCATACACTTCCTCCGCAGGCTGGATCTTCGCCCAGGAGAACACATTCACCGTGGCGCTGTTGATATCCGCCTGACGGAAGATGCGCATATCTTCGTCCCAAATTTCCCGCGGCCACTGGTTCGGGTTGTAGTCGCCGCCGTACAGCATTCTTTTGAAATCCTTCATAATCTCGCTCCTCTTATTCCACCGTAAAACCGGTCCACTCGATGTGATTGTACTGCATCACATCATTCGCTTTTTCCATACCGAGCTTTTCGTAGAACGGCACGGCATTTTCATTGGCGATGAGATACACCGCGATGTCCTTTTCGCCGCCGGCCAGTTCATGGGCGGTTTTCATCAGCCGACGGCCGATGCCCTGTTTTTCGTAGGCGCGATCCACGCCAAGGTCTGTCACGTACAGCCAGTAGGCAAAATCGGTCACGCCGAACAGCACGCCGACCAGCAGCCCGTCCGCATTTCGGGCAGCCAGACTGATGGACACATTCCGAACGAGCTTTTGGATGCGGCTTTCAAAGCGCTCCTTCGGATACTGGGAACCCAGATCCGTGCGCTTCAAAAAATCGATGTATTCCTCTGCCGCGAGGCGTTCCTCCCGGATCGTGATTTTATTTTCCATATATACTCCTCTCTGTACGCTGCGATCAAACCAGTTCGTACCAGACCCGGGCCTGCGGCAGCGTTTTCAGGAAGGAGGCCGGCAGATCCACCGTGGGTTCGCTGTCCAGCAGCTTCTGAATGATCTCCCGCTTCTTCTCTCCGAAAACGATGAGCAGCACGTCCCTGCCCTTTGCCATATCGCCGAGACCGATGGTGACACCGCCCGTCAGCTGGGGCGTGTCTTCAAAATACTTCTTGCCAACTTCCTTGGTGATGGGGTCCAGCTGTGTGGTGTGCACCGTGGAATCAAACGGGGTGCCCGGCTCGTTCAGCGCGAGGTGACCGTTCATGCCCATGCCGAGCAGAATGAGATCAAACCCGCCGGCAGCCTCGATGTCCGTCTGCAGCGCGGCACACTCCGCATCCATATCTTCCGCACAACCGTCGATCAGGCGAATATTTTCCTTCTTGAAGTTGACGCGATCCAGAAACTGCTTGTGCAGGAAATCACCGCAGCTGCCCGGTACGGTCTCGTTCATGCAGAGCCACTCATCCATGGCGATGAACTTCGCCTTGGAGAAGTCGACCTCTCCGCGCGCATAACGTTCGACCATGATCTGCAGCGGGCCGATGGAGGAATGACCGGCCGCCACACACAGCACGCTGTCCGGCTTCTTTTTAAGCTGTTCGCAGAACAGATCTGCAGTAGCGATCTCGATCGCTTTCTGGTTTTCAAATCGTTTCAGTTCCATAAGTCACCTCTGTTTATTCTTCGATGCGGCGGATACGCACCGCCATGTATTCCTTACCCGGCAGCGGAATGCGGAACGTACCGCTGTGCACGCCGGCATCCGTTACGGTCATCTCCCAGGTGTCGATGATCTCCACACGATACTTTGCGGTCGGGTCTTTTCTGTATGTGCGGAAGGACGGGCGGCCAAATCCGTAATAATGGATCTCGTACGCATCCGGCCATGTCATGGCGTCCACCACACCGACGAGCTCATCGAAGTCGCCATTACCGCGCTTCAGACCGATACCCGGTGTCTCACTGAGGATCTGATGCAGGAAGCGGATGCGCGCCGGGCTCTCTCCGTGCAGCTCTCCGCCATGGCTCCACCAAAGGATATCCTCCGGGTGCACGTACGTTTCGCCGTGTCCGGCATGGCCGCCGCGCAGCATGGCTTCCCAGAAGCGGCGGGTCAGCTCCTGACCGGAGATATTGCCCCAGCCCATATCGATGTTGCCCTCGTAGGCGATCTCATCCCACACCACGGGTTTGCCGTATTTTGCAAGATACTCGCCCGTATATTCCACGTGCCGGTACAGATCCTGCCGCTGCATACTGCAGTGTGTGATCCACGGCCGGTTGTAATCGTAAAATGCCATGCAGTTGTGCACGGAACGCATATGGTTGTACGGATCCTTTTTGCAGAGCAGCTCCGCATAGTGCTCCCAGTCCTGCAGCGTCTTGGCGCGCATCAGATCGTATTCATTCGCGAGACTCCACCAGACATTGCGGTAGGCCGCAAAACGGGCGATCACGTAGTTCCAGTAAAGATCATCCGCGGCACGGTCCATCTGAGAGAAGCCCCAGCGGTCGTAAGGGTGCATCACGATGATATCCGCCTCGATGTTTCGCTTGAGGAGTTCCTCGATGCAGCGTTCCATGCGGCGGAAATGCGCCGGATTCGGGCGGGTAAAGTCCCAATCGTTGCCCGCAAAATCCACAAAATACGTGAACGTCTCCTCGGACAGACCGGAGCTATCCACCGGTGTGCCTTCAAACGGGAAGGTCTCCGGATCGCGGAAATTGTGGATGTAATGCTTCGGGAACACGCAGAAGCGCATTTTGTTGAAATAACCCTGATCCAACTCCCGCAGCGTCTTCTGTATGGTTTCTTCCGGCTGATGCGCCCACGCGTAGCAGGTGGTGCCCACGCTGTAGTACGGCGTGCCGTCCTCATAGATAAGGTGAATGCCCCCGGCGACACGCATCGGCCCGTGATTGTTCGCAGACGGTGCGGTAACCGTAAAGCTGCCTTTGGTTACGGTCTCCGAAAAGCTGCCGGAGATCTCATATGTATAGTCGCCCTCAAACGACGGCATAAAGCGCACCTTGTACACGCCGTCCCCGTCATAGAAGCCATCCACGGTGACGGTCTCATTTTTGCCCGTAAAAACACCCTGCACTGTATAATCCGTGAACGGATTGCCCGCAGTGAATCCCACAGCTTCCATTTCGAGCATACCCCATTTTTCAACTGTGATCATCCAAACACCTCCGAAAAATCTTTCTTTCATTATATCGGTTTCCCTGAAAAAAAGCAACGGCACAGACAGATACGAATTGATAATTCCCTCCATTTGTGCTATGATGTATGTAAATTATACCTTTCGGGAGGCACGCTATGGAATTCCTTTACTGGCTGGAGAGCATACGCAATCCGTTTTTGGATGCGTTCTTCTCCCTCATCACGCATCTCGGCAGTGAGATTCTGTTCATCGCCGTGGGCATCATCCTGTTCTGGTGCATCAGTAAACCCGCCGGCTACTATACCATGTCCGTCGGCTTTTTCGGCACCGTGCTGAATCAGTTTTTGAAGCTCCTGTGCCGTGTGCCGCGCCCGTGGGTCAAGGACCCGGACTTCACCATCGTAGAAGCTGCACGCGAAGAAGCCACCGGCTATTCCTTCCCCAGCGGACACACGCAGAACGCGGTTTCGGTTTTCGGCAGCCCCGCGCGGTTTTTCAAACACTGGGGTCTGCGCATTCTCTGCATCGTATTGATCGTTCTGACCGGCCTTTCCCGTATGTATCTCGGTGTGCACACGCCTGCAGACGTGGGCGTTTCCCTGCTGCTTACCGCCGTGCTGGTCTTCGTCCTGTACCCGCTTTTCCGAAAGGGCGAGCAGGACGCCCGCTTCCTGTATGGCACGCTGGGCGGTTTGTTTGTGCTCTCGCTCGCCTTTGTACTGTTCCTCGAATGTAAGACCTGGCCCGCCGACATCGACGCCGCCAATCTGGAATCCGGCACAAAGAGTGCTTACATGATGCTGGGCTGCACCGCCGGTCTTTTGGTCGCCTGCGGCATCGAGCGCCGCTATATTCGCTTTGAAGTTGAGGCCAAATGGTGGCAGCAGATTTTGAAAGTGGTTCTCGGTCTTGCACTGATCCTCGGCCTCAAGTCCGGCCTGAAAGCCGTGCTCGTTCCCCTCTGCGGCGGGCACATGATCTACAACGCCCTGCGGTATTTCCTGCTGGTGCTGTTTGCCATCTGCGTATGGCCGCTCACCTTCCCGTGGTTCCGAAAGGGCTGCCCGATGAAGCGCTGGGTCAAAAAGACGCTGAAGATCGCGCTGATCGTGATCCTCGTGCTGACGCTGCTTGCCGGGTTCCTCTTCTGGGAGGTCACCCGTGACACCACCCGTAAACCGATCGATACAAACGATGCGAGCAACCCGCTCATCACCGATCTTGGCACCACGATGCTCTCCGGTCATCGTGCCGGCGGCGGCATTGCACCGGAAAACACGATGATGGCGCTCAAAAACTGCGTGGAGAGCACGGAGTACGAGCTGGATATCTTTGAATTTGACATTCATCTCACCGCGGACGGCGTCCCCGTCCTGCTGCATGACGGCACACTCGACCGTACGAGTGACGCGGTGGAGTACTTTGGCGAAGAGGACGTGAAGGTCGGCAGCAAGACGCTCGCTGAGCTTAAAAACCTCAACATGGGCGCGAAATTCACCGCGGATGACGGCACACAGCCCTTTGCCGGGCTGCGCGGTGCGGATATCCCGGAGGATCTGCGCATCGTCACGCTGGAAGAAGCGCTCACCTATCTGGAGTCCTGCGACGCCTACCACTACATCATTGAGATCAAAAACGGCGGCGAAAAGGGCCTCGAAGCCGCGGACAAGCTTTACGCCACGCTCGAGCAGTTCGGCTGCACGCAGCGCACTGTGGTCGGCACCTTCAACAATGAGGTGACAGACTACCTCGACACCACTTATCCCGATCTCCCCCGCAGCGCCGGCGTGAACGAGGTCGTCGAGTTCTTTGCCTGCTCGGTGTTCAACCTGCCCGTCGCCGATGACCACTTCCGTTTCGTCGCCCTGCAGATCCCGACCGAGCGCTACACGCTGAACCTCAGCACAACGCGTCTGGTCAATTATGCGCATAAAAACGACATTGCCGTGCAGTACTGGACGATCAACGACGCCGACGAAATGGCCCGCCTGCAGGAAATCGGCGCGGACGCCATCATGACCGACGTGCCTGATTTGGGCGCACAGGTTCTCAGGCAGCCGTAATCATGAAATCATATTCAAGAAGGTATCGTTATGAAAAAGAAAATTATTGCACTTCTTCTGGCGTTGGTTCTGCTCCTGTCTTCTACCGGGTGCTCTTATTTGAGCGATGAGTTTGCCTCTGCCATGTCTGAATACACCGGCATTGATGAATCTGTTATTCACGCGGAAATGGACTAAACGGAACAAGAACTTGATGCATTGCGCGAGGAAGCTGCAGATCTTGCTGGAGAACTGATGGAAGAGGCAGGCGATGCGATCAAAGAGGAACTGAACCTGCCGGATGCTCCCAATGTGGAGCTCCCGGAAGTCTTTGGCCCTGAGCAGATCGCGCCTGAAGATCTTCGAGATTCCTGGCTGGATATTCTTGAGGACTACCGTGGCAAAACGGACGCAGAAGTTACTGTAAACGAAGCAGAACTGCCCGGTGCGCATTCGCAGATTTCGTCCGTTCCCATTCCGGAAGACGAGGTCATTCAAGTGATCCAAATGAACATCAGTGAGTTTCATCCCTTCCTTGGTCTAACCACCACTATGTCGAACGGCGAGCTTGTACCGGACTCCCAGCATTGGAAGATCTTATCCATCCGCAGTTCGCAATATGAACGCTACTGTGCTCAGGCCGACGCGGTCATGTTCCTTTTGGACTGGCTGTATAATTCCTCTCAGGTCACACTGCTGAGGGCCAAGATCGCTGCTGACGGAAGAATGAACGTGGAGTACGGCTCTGCCTTGGAACTCAACTATTCCGGTAAACATGTCTCCCTTTCCGAGATTCTTGTCGATCGGCTTTACAACGTAAATCCCCTCATCATTTTCACCAGTGGTGAGGAAGCAGATACACGGATCCGCGACTGGTTCCATTTGGACGGCGACGGTCGTTACAGCATGACGCTGAATTTCGGTCGGGTTAACATCGGTGACTGCGGATACCGTCTGTACATAGAAGATGGTGTTATGTATCAGGTCCCCATTCTGCATGAGGATACAGAATTCAATGTATTCTTCAAAGAAGAGGGAAAAACAATTTTGGATGCCAGCACATATCTGTTTGACGCTGCTGATATTATGCGCGACACCGCCATGGAGTTATCTCCAGAAGAAACCGAGAAGGTCATGGCTAAACTCAGAGAACACGGACTGATTGATTAATCCTACGCGAAAAGCCCCGATACACCGGGGCTTTTTTACTGTCTTGAAAAAGAAGTTCTATACACAAAAAGGGTCTGTTGCAAAATG
>JAFQWC010000014.1 GCA_017407665.1 Clostridia bacterium
CACACGCTACAGGACGCATTTTCTCGAAAAGGTAACGGACTACGACCGGCAGACCGTCATCACGCGGGCGGAGCCGGAGGTGGTCATGGAAACCGGCGTTTCCCGGCAGTCGCTGCGCATCGTGCAGGAGGGGATGCGTCTGGTGTGCACCGAGGGTACGGCGGCCTCCACGTTCAGGGATTTCGGCATCGCAGTGGCCGGCAAGACCGGTACGGCGGAGACGTACGAGCATTCCGACAACCTGACGTTCATCGGCTATGCACCGTACGAAAAGCCGGAGATCGCGGTGGCGGTGGTCATCGAATACGGCGGCAGCGGCGACGCGGCAAAGGAAGTGGCAAAGGCCATGTTCGAGGCGTATTTCTTTGGGGAAACCGCGCCGGAAACGGGTGCCGGTGATGCCTTGGAAACGGAGACAGCGGACGGGGAGGAAATCCCGGCCGAATGAGTGAAAAAAGGATTATTTGTCCGCTTCGACAAAAAACGACGGATAAGTTTGGACTTTTATGCTAAAATTTTTGAAGTGCAATTTTTGTTTTTGACTATTGCACTTTTCTGTGTTATTATATCCAATGAGGTATTATTCTATGGGTTCAGCTATTGTTGTCACATCCGGAAAGGGCGGCGTCGGAAAATCCACGGTGTCGCTGGGGCTTGCTGCGCAGTTTGCGGCGAACGGCGAGCGTGTTTTGCTTGTGGATTGTGATGCAGGTCTGCGCAGTTTGGACCGGATGACCGGAACGGAAGAAATGCTGGTGTTCGATATTGCGGACGTGGTGGCCGGGCGCTGTGCGCCGGTGGAGGCGATCTATCCCTGTGCCATGTTCCCCGGTGTTTTTCTCATGCCTGCACCGGCAAGCGGTGAAGCACTCGTTCCGGAACACGTGATGCTGCGTCTGGTGCCCATATTGAAGCGATACTTCGATCGCGTGATCCTCGATTCTCCGGCCGGTGTGGGCCGTGGATTCCGTGCGGCGGCAGCGGCGGCCGATATGGCTTTGATCGTCTGCAATTCGGATCCCGTCTGCATCCGCGATGCAGCCATTGTGCGCAGGCTGCTGCAGGAGCTGGATATCGTGCAGCAAAGACTGGTCATCAACCGGTTCAATGCGGCGTATTTCCAGAGTCTTCTGCCGCGGAAGGAGAAGAAAAAAGCAGCGGAGGATGCTTCGTTCATGCCGCTGCGTGATCTGGATGACGTGATCGATCAATCCGGTGTACAGCTGATTGGCGTTGTGCCGGAGGATTATGTTCTGGCGGCGGCATTTGCCCGCGGAAAGCTACCGGCGGCGGATATACCCGGCCGCATGGCTTTGTCCCGCATTGCTGCCAGACTGAACGGCACAGCCGTGCCCTTGGTGCTGTGACGGATTTCCTGTTGTGAGTTGTTTTGAACGTTTACATATATATGGGGGAGGAAATCTACTATGAACATTGCACTTACTGCACATGATGCCAAAAAGGAACTGATGGTACAGTTCTGCATTGCATACTGCGGCATTCTGAGCAGACACAACCTGAGCGCAACGGGTACAACCGGTAAGCTGGTGTCCGATGCGACCGGCCTGAACATTCAGCGCTTCCTCAGCGGGACGCAGGGCGGCGATCAGCAGATCGCGGCACGCATTGCCTGCAACGAGGTGGACCTGCTGCTGTTCTTCCGTGATTCTCTGCAGTCTTCTTCTTTGGAGTCCAACGACAAGAACCTGCTGCGCCTGTGCGATATGCACAACATTCCGGTGGCAACCAACATTGCGACCGCCGAGGTTCTGATCCACGGTCTCGAGCGCGGCGATCTGGATTGGCGCGAGATCGTTAAGCTGTAATTTCGATTGACATCCGCAGTAAAATGCGGTAAAGTATATTAGAATATCCGGCATTGACCGGGATGAGTAACCGAATCCGGGGCACCCGACAGAGAGCGTGGCCACGGCTGAAAGCCGCGCGTGCAAATTCGGCGAAAGACACCCGTGAGCCGCACGAACGTGCGTCTGCTCCGCGTTAAGGAGTTTTGAGGAGAAAGGGGCGAACTGCGTCCAATTTCTCGAACAAGGGTGGCACCACGAACCAGTTTCGTCCCTTATCCGTTTTGGCGGATAAGGGGCTTTTATTTTCAGGAAGAGAGAGGAAAACGATATGGAATTGATCACAAAAGCGCCGAAAGGCACAAGAGACATCATCCCCGGTGAGTCCGAAAAGTGGACCATGGTGGAAAATGTGATGGCGAATGAGGCGGAGCTCAACGGCTTCTCCGAGATCCGCACCCCGGTGTTTGAGCATACCGAGCTGTTCCTGCGCTCTGTGGGTGACACCACGGACGTGGTGGAAAAGCAGATGTACACCTTTAACGATAAGGGCGGCCGCTCCATCACGCTGCGCCCGGAGGGCACCGCAGGTGCCGTGCGCGCCATGCTCGAAAACGGTATGCCGAACAACGGCTATCCCATCAAACTGTATTACAAGACCTCCTGCTACCGCTATGAAAAGCCGCAGGCCGGAAGACTGCGCGAGCTGCACCAGTTTGGCGTGGAGATGTTCGGCGCAGCGGATCCCGTAGCCGACGCACAGGTCATTCTCTTGGGTATGTCCATCTTCCAGCGCCTCGGTCTGGGCGACGATGTGCAGCTGGCCATCAACTCCATTGGCTGCCCCACCTGCCGCAAGGAGTACCACAAGGCGCTGAAGGCCTACTTCACCGAGCGGAAAGATCAACTCTGCGAGACCTGCAACTCCCGTCTGGAAAGAAACCCGATGCGCATTCTGGACTGCAAGAGCCCGATCTGCGGCGCGATCGCGAAGGAAGCCCCGAAGATCACCGAGTACCTCTGCGACGATTGCCGTGCGCACTTTGAGAAGGTGAAGAGCCTGCTGACTGAGGTGGGCGTGCCGTTCACGGTGGATCCGGGTCTCGTGCGCGGTCTCGATTACTATACCCGCACCGTATTTGAATTCCCCTCCAACCGCTTCGGCTTTGCGCTGGGCGGCGGCGGCCGCTATGACGGTCTCGTGGAGGAGATCGGCGGCAAGCCGACACCGGCTCTGGGCTTTGGTCTGGGCTTTGACCGCATCATGATGGCGCTCAAGGAAGCCGGCACCGAGTTCCCGCAGGAATCGAAGTGCGACCTGTACATCGCGTCCATGGGCCCGAACGCACAGCTGAAGGCGTTCCAGCTCGTCAATGAGCTGCACAAGTGCGGCGTGCCGGCGGACTGCGACCTGTGCGCACGCGGCCTCAAGGCACAGATGAAGTACGCCGATAAGATCAAGGCCAAGTACACCATCGTGCTCGGCGACAACGAGATCGAGGCCGGCAAGGCGGAACTCAAGAACATGAAGACCGGCGAGAAGAAGAAGATCTCCATCGG
>JAFQWC010000070.1 GCA_017407665.1 Clostridia bacterium
AATTCCCACGCGGTGCTGGTTTCGCGCAATTTTGAAACCAACCACAATATGAAACTGGGCGACACGATCCACTACAGGACGACCGCCGGAAAGCAGGCGCGCGGTATTGTCTATGGATTTGTGGACTACTGGCCGAGCTATGCGCCGGTCTCCTACAGCAAAGGATTCAGCGGCCCCTACAGCACAACGGAGAATTATCTGGTCGTCGCAAACCTCAACCAACTGCAGGCCGACTGGGGTGTAGACCCCTATGAGGTTTGGATCAAAACGAAGGGATCCTCCCAGTTCATCTACGATTTTGCCAAGGAAAATCAGGTTTTCTTCCAGAAGTTTGAAGATACGGCTGCCGAAATCGTAGCTCTGAAGAACGAACCTGTGTTCCAGGGAACCAACGGCATTCTCACGGTCGGATTTGTCGTGGTACTGATTCTCTGTTCGGTGGGCTTTTTGATCTACTGGATCCTGTCCATCCGGTCCCGCTCGCTGCAGTTCGGTATCTACCGTGCGATGGGTATGTCGATGCGGGAGGTCATCACCATGCTGATCGTCGAACAGATCTTCATATCGGGTACATCGCTTGCAACCGGCGCGCTGGTCGGCTGGCTGACCTCCAAGCTGTACATACCGCTGATTCAGATCGCCTATGCCGCCTATGACAATACGCTGCCGCTGAGACTGATCAGCGAGCAAAGCGACATGATCCGTCTGATCGTGATCGTAGGCGCGATGATCCTGATCTGTATGCTGATACTGGGCTGGCTGATCTCGAAAATGAAGATCGCACAGGCGCTCAAACTGGGAGAGGATTGATCCTATGGAGTACATGATTAAAACCGAAGGCGTCAGCCGATGCTTCAAGACCAGCGGCGGCGATTTCTGGGCGCTGAAAGGCATTGATATAGACGTGCCCAAGGGGAAACTGACCATCCTCAAAGGACGTTCCGGCTCGGGCAAGACCACACTGCTCAACATTCTGGGCGCACTGGATAAGCCCACACGCGGTAAGGTGTTCTTTGACGGCGAGAATATTGCGCGGATGGATGAAGGCAGCCGCACCAAACTGCGCCGGATGGAGATCGGCTTTGTGTTCCAGTCGGTGGCACTGCTGCCGATGATGACCGCATTCGAAAACGTGGAATACGCGCTGCGGCTGACGAACTACGAGGGGGACCGGACCGCACGCGCGATGGAATGCCTCAAGCTCGTGGGTCTCTCACAGCGCATGAACCATATGCCGCAGGAACTGTCCGGCGGCGAGCAGCAGAGAGTCGCCATTGCCCGCGCCATTGCGCACAAGCCTAAAGTGATCTTTGCGGATGAGCCGACCGGCGCGCTGGATACGATGACCGGTCTGCAGGTGGTCAAGATTTTCAAGGAGCTGACCGAAAAAGAAGGCGTTACCGTCGTCATGACCACACACGATACCGGGCTGATGGAAATCGGTGACGTGGTATACGAGCTGGAGGATGGAGAGGTTGTCTATGGTGAATGAAATCATGAGCCGACCGATGATCGAATGCGATAATCTGGTCAAGATCTACAAAACCAAGGACATCGAGGTGCTGGCCCTGCAGGGGTTGGATATCCGCATCGATCAGGGCGAGTTGATGGCCATTATCGGCAACTCCGGTTCGGGCAAATCGACCTTTCTGAACATGATCGGCGGGTTGGATCGCCCCTCCGCCGGCAGGCTGATCGTCGACGGCAAGGACCTGTTCAAGCTGAACGAGCAGGAACTCGTTGAGTACAAGCGCAGGACCGTCGGATTTGTCTGGCAAAACAACGCACGAAATCTCCTGCCGTACCTCACCGCCTGGCAGAATGTGCAGATGCCCATGCTCTTTGAGAACGGCACGCAGAAAAAACAGCGCGCGTTGGAGCTCCTCGACATAGTAGGCCTGAGCCACCGGAAGAACAGCCGGCTCGATCAGCTCTCCGGCGGCGAACAGCAGCGCATCGCCATTGCGATCGCACTGGCCAACAACCCGAGGGTCCTGCTGGCCGACGAGCCGACCGGTTCCGTCGATGCCAAGACCGGCGCGTATATCCTGGATATGTTCCGGGATATCAACCGAAACACCGGCCTGACGATCGTCATCGTCACGCATGACCGGCTGCTCTCCAAAAAGGTCAATCGCGTTGTCTCCATCCGGGACGGCAAGATCAGTTCGGAACGGCTGATGAAGCAGAGCTACCGGGATCGCCTGACCGACATCTCCGCGTTCACCGAGGAGAGCGAGATTCAGGACGAATACGCGATCCTCGACCGCGCAGGCCGTCTGCAGATCCCGCGCGAAATGCTCGAAAAAATGCAGATCAGGGACAACAAGGTGCGCATAGAACTGGTCGACGGACGGATCATCATTGAGAATCCGGAGATCGAACATATTCAGAAGGGGTAAACCGTAAAAACAGAAAAAGCCATTCAGGACGTCAAAAGCTCCTGCGCCTCTCATGGGACGCAGGAGCTTTTCAGTGTGTCAATCCAATTCCTTCACGTACAGCCTGTCCACACCGCCGCCGTAATTGACGATGTCCTTTACATAGCGGTAGCCGTACTTTTCGTAGAGACCGATGTGCTCGGACGGGATATAGGTTTTGTCGAAACCGAGCGTTTTGGCGTAATCGTTCGCAAAGTCGATCAGCTTCGCGCTGATCCTCTGCCCGCGGAATTCCTCCGTCACGAACACGGAAGACACCCACGGGAAAATCTCCGGCAGCGGGTAGTAATCTTCCTTTCCGAGGGAGGCCATGCCGACGATCCGGCCGTCGATGATCGCCGCGAACATCGTATCCCAGCCGGCAAACTCCCAGTTTCTGAGCACACGCAGCGTGTGTTCTTTCACTTCCTCCCACGAGAAGTTCTCGACAAATTCGATCAGTTCCTCGGCAAGTGCCGTATCTTTCTCGACTTTCCGGATCTCCAAAGTTTCTGCGATTTTCCCGTTCATGCTCTCACCTCTGCCTGTATTGCTGCCTAAATTATAGCATATAAGGCTGAAAATGCAAGCGAACCCGCGACCAATACGCCCGGTCATCCCGCGGAAAGCATTACACAACTTGGGCGCAGCCCACTGGAAGACGATCAAAGGGTTTATCGGCAAAGGGCAGCACCCTTTTTGCGGGGGCCGCCCTCGGTTTTACTTTCGGAGCTTTTCATGCCAAGCGGCAGGATTTTATTTTCCCGGCTTTCCGCCCCGCTTTTTATGGTCCTCGGCGATCCCGGCACTCCAGCCCCTCGGGATCCCTGCGCAGCTGCGCACATTGTGCACCGCCTCCGACACGGATGCATAGAGGATCTCCGTGCCCTGCTTGTCCGCATTGTAGTTGACCGCTCTGTCCTCACCGATGCCGTATCGCGCCGCGGTTTCCACCGCATCGATATTCGCGCCGATGAACAGAAACTCCCATCCGTACTGTGCTTTCTGCCGTTCGATCATATGCTTGACCTGTTCGCTGCTGTACGTGCGGCTGGCATTCTCCATACCGTCCGTGGTGATGATGAACATCGTGTGGGCGGGAACGTCTTCGGGGCGGGCATATTTATGGATATTGCCGATGTGGCGGATCGCGCCGCCGACGGCATCGAGTAGCGCTGTACCGCCGAAGGTGCTGTAATCCCTTTTCGTCATGGGACGGATCCTGCTGAGTTTGACGCGGTCATGGATCACTTCGGAGGCGTTGTTAAAGAGTACCGTGGAGACCAGACACTCGCCCTCTTCCGCTTTCTGCTTCTCGATCATCGAATTGAAGCCGCCGATCGTATCGGCTTCCAGCCCGGACATCGAGCCGCTTCGATCCAGAATGAATACCAATTCGGTGCTGTTGTTTTTCATGTTTTTTGCTCCTTTCGATTGCATAACTTCCTCTGCGTGCCGGGCCCAGCTCTTATAGATCCGGCCGCCGTACAAATCCTTGCCGATCTTCTTCATATAATTTGTGAACAGACCGGTGCGTACCAAAAGATGATTTCCCATGCCAAGGTTTACATAATTCCAATCGTCCGTTACACGGCAATCCGTGCGCAGGAAGCCGAAATGGCACTTTCCGAATACGGGGAATACTTCTGCGATCTCCTCAAAGGTGTAGTCTTCATAGATGGTATTCAGCCGGTACAGATGGCCGTCCGCCTTGATAAACTCGATCACACCGGGGTCTCCCACGGCGCCCGCCTCTGCAAACAGGAAGAACTGAACATCCTCAAAAAAGGTGTTTGTCAGGTTCTTTTTCTCGAAATGGATCTTTTTCATAGCTCTTTTCCGCCCTTCAAAAAATAATGACCGCCGGGTTTTCTCTCACCCTGCGGTCATAGTATAGCGGATTTTCTTTTTCTTTTGGTCGCTTCGCGGGAGACCTTTTACAGGCAGCCCAAAAGCACCTGATCAAACTCGAACAGCGCTTCGTTGATCTCGAAAATGTCGTAGATTTCCTTTTGAATGAAGTAGCGGATGATCTTATCGAACGTGAAACTGCGGGACAGGGTCAGACCGGCGGATGCCAGCAGATCCTGCGTTTCCTCCAGATCCAGCCGCAGCGCAATGGCGAAAGCCACCGCCGTTTGCTTGGACGGTTTATAGGTCAGCGGGTTGCATTTGATCTTGGAGAAGGTCTTTTTATCCACGTTTGCTTTCTTATAGCACTCCACGTCGGTCATGCCGCGCGCGTCGATCCAGTCAAACAGCTTGTTCGCAAAGGATTTATCCATATCGGTCAGATACTCCTGCAGAGTTTTCCCCTGCACGCTGCT
The DNA here is from genome assembly GCA_017407665.1 of Clostridia bacterium. GTDB lineage: Bacteria > Bacillota > Clostridia > Oscillospirales > Acutalibacteraceae > Hominenteromicrobium. Next base: position 4,748 of record JAFQWC010000070.1, read on the forward strand.
CTGCACCGCATACGGCGCGGCCATCCTGTCCTCGCAGCGAGTGTCGAACTCCGGCTCCAAAGCGCTTTCCGCCCGCCGGTTTTCCGACACATTCGGAAACAGGAAGGGTCGGGGAGCCTGCAAAACCGCGGATCTTTCTGCGTATCGCTCTGCGGGTTCCTCATGGAGATAGTCCCGGATATCCGAGAACAGCTCTTTGCTGAATTCGTAAGAAGTGCGGTCGAAGACACAGAGATACACCGTCAGCTCATGATCAAATAAGAATTCCGTGATGACCCGGATCGCAAATTTCAGCACCTGATCCTTCGGATAGCCGTATGTACCGGAGGAGATGAGCGGGAACGCCACGGATTTGCACCGGTGCTTCACAGCCAGCTTCAGCGATTCCAGATAGCAGGACCGCAGCAGGATGCTCTCACCGGACAGCCCGCCGTCCCACACGGGACCGGAGGTATGGATGATGTATTTGGCTTTTAGATCATAGCCTTTTGTGATCTTCGCCATGCCCAGACCGAGCGGGGCGATTTTTGCACACGCCCGTGCCAGCCTCGGACCCGCCGCCTGATGGACGGCATAGTCCACGCCGCTGTATCCGACCATCTCCTCGTTGGTCGTGTTCACAATGGCGTCCACCTGCATTTTGGTTATGTCCTGTCGGATAATTTGAAGCGGCATCTAATTTCACCCCGTAAGTCTATGTTCTGCTTGATTCCGGCACGATGCACCCGCTCAGAGGCACGCGTAATACATCTGCGCTCTGCCGTGACGGTAGGTCTTGACCGTGTCCGGAAACCACTCGGGTGCGGGACCGGCGGGAACAGCTGTGCCGCTGAGGACCTCATCGGCCAGTGCCAGATGATCTTCCAGAATGTCCGCGGGGACAACGGCGTCCCCGTGGGCCGGGTATACGGTATCAAACAAGCCGTCGCGACGCATGGCATTGAGCTTTACGATGCTCTCGCGGAAGGCCGGCAGGTCGCGGCCATCGCCGTGCATGAAAATGCAGCCGGACTGCACGGTGTCGCCGGAAATCAGGAAGCGGTGCTGTCTGTCCAGAAGCGCGGCACTGCCCGGCGTGTGCCCGGGGATCCAGATGACCTCCAGACGGTATTCGCCCACGGTGAACACATCGCCCTCCTGCATCGGCTTCGCCTTGCATTCACCCTTGCCGCGGCTGTTGTACCGCTCAAACTCCGCGCTGTGCATATACTGCACGGGAAACTGCTGGTCGCAGCCGCAGTGGTCGCCGTCGGAGTGCGTGGTGATCAGCGTGATCGGCTGATCCGTGATCGTTCGGCAGGCGGAGAGGATATCCCCGCCAAAGCAGGTATCCACCAAAACGGCGCTGTCCGGCCCGGTCAGCAGGAAGGACCGCACGCCTTTCTGATCGATCGCCCAAATATGCTCCGCGATTTGTTTCGTTGTAAATTCCATACTCGTTCCTCCCAAAATCGTTTACCACGGACGACGGATCATCCCGACGCCCAAATCAAAGGCTTTCTTCTTATCCTCCGGGAATACGGTGTCATGCCGTTGCTTTCTGGCCTCGGGGTCAAACATCGTCCAGTTGTATTTGCCGTAATCCTGCACCTGCAGGGTTTCGGCGCTGATGAGAACCTGCGTATTCCCTACAAATGCGCCCAGCGTATTCCGGTACCGCTCCAGCATCTGATCATATCCGATGCTGCCGTAGGCGGCTTCCGGCGCATTGCTTGTCATGATCATCAGCACCGGGATCTTTTGTTCATTGTAAGTTCGGATCTCCTTTTTGTAAGTCAGGGACTGGAAAATCAGTCGCTCATACAGCGCACGGAATCCGGCACTGACATCGCCAAGATAGTTTGGCGTGCCGAGGATCAGGCCGTCCGCCGTTCGGATGGCCTCCAATACGTCGTATAGACCATCCCGACAAACACAGCGGCCAAGATTGGCCGGCAGTTTACACCCGAAGCAGGAAATACACCCCGTAAACTTTTCCAATTTGTACAGGTCAAAGACCACAACCTCTGCGCCCTCTTCTTCGGCGCCCCGCGCTGCCTCGCGAACCAAAGCCGCCGTGTTCCAGGCGGAACGGGGACTGCCGTTGATCGCAACAATTTTCTTCATACTGCCACACTCCTTCTGGCTTGACTCATATTTATTTTATCGCATAACGCAACGGCTGTAAATAAAAAGATCACCGGCTTTTTCTTGTCATAAGGCGTACGCGTCCCGGGGCACAGCGGTTACCGGATGATCTCAGGATAACCTCGAAAAAATAGATCCGTTTATTGTAAGGCGCCGTCCAACGTGCTATAATGAACCAAAATACACTCTTATAAGGAGCCGGTATGCGTTATTATTTTCCTTTTGGACAAGAACTGCATCCATTGGTACAGCAGGATAAATCCCCTAAGAAAGTATTTGTGCTTGGCGTCTACGCCAGTGCCGTTCACGCACGATGGAAGAAGGACGGTCAGATCGTTTGTCAGGCTTTGGCCGTAGCAAGTGAGCCGAGAATCTTTTGGGATGGTGAACCCGAGGAAGCCAAAGCCATCATTCAGGCTGTCCGTATGCCCAAAGAACTCGGAAACCTCGAACCGGCGAGCCGTCAGCTGAACGGACCTTCGGCAAAAGTACTGGACGAAAATATTCTTGCACCGCTTGGATTCACGCGGGCGGACGCATGGCTTTGCGATTGTCTCCCCGAAACCCGCATCAATCCGAGCCAGGCTAAGGCGATTCGCGAAAAGTACGATCCCTTGATCGAACCGTACGGCTTAAATCCGGTCACAATCCCGGCCCGCCCCTCAACTTTCTGCAGCTATGAGAGAAGTTTGGAAATCACGGAAGAATTGATGCAGTCTCAGGCCGACTTACTGGTACTGCTCGGCGATATTCCCATCGCGCAATATTTGAAAAAAGCTGCCGATATCCACTACTCCACACTGGGTGAATATGTGGAGCAATACGGATACGGGACCCGCACGGAAGTTACCATTCGGGGAAAGACCATTCAGGTGCTGCCTCTTGCACATCCCAGACAGATCGGTGCATTGGGTGCCCACAGCGAAAAATGGTTTTGGGCACACAAAAAATGGGAGGAAAGCCGATAATCGGAAATCGCGTACCGGGTCTTTCAGATGCAGTCCGGCCCTTTACCGCTTGCCCGCCCGCACCAACAGCATCATGGGTCGCTGCATTTCTTCGGGCATTTGACTCTGCCATTCGGCGGGCGGCATGGCCTCCTCCACCGCTTCGATCGCAAAGCCGCACTGCAGCAGGCCGTTCAGAATCTGTGTTAAGGTATGGTGGTACTTTTTGACCGTATAGCCGAGGAACTCGGTCGTGCGTTCGCCGGGGTAATAGTAATCCGTCACGGGCCAGGTGCCGTCGGGTGCAAACTGCTGCCGTACACCGGCCGTGAAGGTCGGATGCTCGATGTTAAACAGGAACGTGCCGCCGGCTTTCAGCGTTCTATGAACCTGCCTGTAGACGGCATCCAGATCTTCTATGTAATGCAGCACCAGATTCGAAATGACGAGATCGAATGCTTCCGCCGGGTAGTCGTAATCGCCGATGCTGCATACCCGGTACTCGATGTACGCCGCCGTATTTCGGCGTATAGCCTCCCCGAGCATCCGCTCGCTCTGATCGATCCCCAAAACAGACGCCGCACCGCGGTCGGCTGCGTATTTACAGTGCCACCCGTAGCCGCAGCCCAGATCCAAAACTGCCTTTCCCGCAAGGTCGGGAAACAGCGGCTCGAGCTGATGCCACTCCCCCGCGCCGTGCAGACCGTACTGGCTGCGGGACATCCTGGCATATTCCGCAAAAAAATCCGGATGATCGTACTGATTCATAGAATTACTCCATTTCAAACGTGATCTGTGCCCGCAAACCGGGCACGGCAAATGCTTTCGGCTTTGTCTTGATTATAGCACAGCCGTTGGGATTTACAAATCGTTATTTTTTGCAGCAGCAATTGAGCCGCCTCCGTGTTTCAGCTCGGAGGCGGCTCAATTTTGTGTTATAGGAGACACATGAAGAAATGAAATCTTCCGCGTTGTGATCAAAAGAAAAATTTGCGCTTCATAATTTCGCGGGCGGGACGGCTGATCGCAAGATAAAGGAACAGGCCGCCGAGCAGGATGAGCACGACCAACGGATAGACCGACCAGCCGATGAACCGCAGGCCAAAAGTCACGCCCATTAAGAATTCCACGAGCGGTGCGAACGCACCCAGCGCAATGAACATACCGCCGATGATGTACAGCCTGCCCCGGCGCACATAATACAGCAGCGTCACGACCGTACAGGTGATGAGGCAAATGCCGCCCGTCACGGGGAACGCAAAGCTCAAAAACCAGCTGCCGGTTGTGATGAGGTCGATATACAAAAGGTACAAGCCCGTCGACACGAAGTTGCACGGCACAAAGATGACCGGATTCGGCTTATTGAACCACAGCGGGAGCGCAAACATGATATACCCCACGATGAGCGCGCCGGCCGCGTAGCCGAACCAGTCCATCGTGCCGTCCAGCAGCAGGTCCGCCAAAAAGCAGATCACCATCGGGATCATAAACAGGATGATCACCGCGCCGCACAGTGCCCTGGTACCGGCACGGATGTCCGGCATTTTATTTTCCGGATACAGCGGATTCCCGGCCGCCCGGGTGATCTCCGGATGATAAACGACCGTGCCGCACAGCGGACACTTCTTTTCGGTATCCGCTAATTTCACGCCGCAATTTACACAGTACAAAACCCGTCACCTCTCATTCCGATTGCTCTCTGCCGTAACCGGCAGGCCCAAATCCCGCAGAACGGCGAAGAAATGCCGCTCCAGCCCCGCTTCCCGAATGTTGCGGATAAAATTGATATACACGGTGTCGCCAAAGGACAGCATACCGCAGTTGTACGGCGCCGCTGCCTGCACACCGAGGATAAAATCGAAGCGCTCCACATACTGCGCCATTTGATCCGGCAGCTTCACCTGTCCGAGATTCGACAGACTCAGGCAGGATTTTCTTTCGCCCACGCTGTCGAATACGGCTTTCATCACCGCATTCTTGATGGGCAGCGGAACGAGGCGCAGCAGCGCGTTTTTCTCGTCGTTCACGTTCGTCGCGATGACGGAAGCCATGTGCTTTTGGGTGATCTCCGCCCCCATTTTATGCTCGATCAGGCGGCAGATCTCGTCGAGCGTGTATTCACCGAGCCGGGGGTCGATCTCCGGGATGGTGTACATCGCAAAGTTCCTGAGCGTGCGGCTCTCAAACAGCTGCCGGAGATTGACGGGGATCAGCACCTTGATACGCTTATGCCGCATTCTGTCCGGATTTTGTTCGTTCTGCAGGTTCGCAAGCGCCTGCATCATCACCGCACTGATGAACACCGTCAGCGTCGCCTTGTGGCGATGCGCCAGCGCCAGCGTTTCCTTTACGGGCAGGTGAAAACAGGTCAGGTGCAGAAAACCGTCGTCCTGCGGTTCACCGCCCATGTGCCAAGCATCGGTGTCCCTGCGGCTTGCCGGTACGGGACCGGCGTATTTCAAAAAACTGTCCTCGAGTTCCTCTTCCAAAGGCGCGGCGCTGCGGTCCACAATGCCGTGCTCATACGGAATTTGGATCCCGTATTTCTGTTCAAGATACTCTGCAGCCAGATTTTTCAGGAACACCAAAGCGCCCGTGCCGTCGGTGAGGGAATGGAAAAACTCCACGGCGATGCGGTTTTGGTAGACGATCACGCGGAATGCGCACTGACGCATCTCCGCCTTGCTCATATAGGTGAGCGGATAGCTGCACTCTTCTTTGATCCCGGGCGCAGACGCCACCTCCTGCAGATAGTACCAGAAAGCGCCCTTGCGCAGCCGGGCGGCAATGGACGGAAACCGCTTGACGGTGACATCCAGCGCGGAACGCAGCACAGCCGTATCCACGTCCTGTGTGAGGGTCACGGATTGCCTGAAGACATTGCTCCAGTTTCTCCGTCTCGCGGCTGGATAGATCTTCGCCGCGTTGTCCAGGCGCAGCCACCGAAGCGGGTTCGCCGGTTTATGAGCCATAAGGGATGCTCCCTTCCGTTATTTCTTAAAGAATGCGACCACCACAGCGCCCGGACCGGCATGTGTGCCGATGACGCTGCCAAGGGTCGTATAGCGGACCTCTTCCAGATTGCCTTCCCAGATGTGACGGCTGTCCTCGATGTACTTCCGGAGCAGCGCATCGGAAATGCCGCTGTAGCCGAGCAGGACGGGCTTTGTAAAGTCGATGCCGCCGGCCTTATCGATCTCCTGCATGAGGAGGTTGTTGCCCATCTTCGAGCCGCGTGCCTTGCCCAGCATACGGATCTCACCGCCGATAACGGAAAGAACGGGCTTAATGTTCAGCATCGTGCCCGCAAAGGCAACGGTCTTCGAAATGCGTCCGCCCTTTTTGAGGTACTCGAGCGTATCGACCAGCGCAACGACGATGATCTTCTCTTTTTCGGTTTCCAGCACTTTGGCGATCTCTGCAGCAGACTTGCCTTCGTCGAGCATTCTGCATGCCAGCTCGATCAGAATGCCGCTGCCCATCGCCGCAGTGTTGCCGTCCACAACATAGACGTGCTCGTAATCCTCGGCAGCGATTCTTGCGCTCTGGTATGTACCGGAGAATTTGGAAGAAAGGGTGATGACGACCGCTTCTTCCCCGGCGGCCTTCGCCTTCTCGAATTCCCCGATGAACGCTTCGGGTGTCGCCTGACTTGTCGTCGGGAGAACATCGCTTTCGATCAGCTTTTCGTAAAAAGTCTTGTTGTCGATCGTCACACCGTCGATGAATTCCTCATCGCCGAAACGGACGGTCAGCGGCACGATGTGCACGCGCTTTTCATATTCGGGCATGAGATCCGCTGTGGAATCCACGATAATTCTTGTTTTCATGGGGTTACTCCTTACTTTTCGCCGTTCTTCGATACGGCTTCCAAACTGTCACTGATGATCGCAAGGCAGCGGTAGAACGCCACGCGTTCTTCTTCGGTCAGGCTCGTGCCGATCGCATCCAGAACACGGTCCACCCTTTCGGTGATCTTCTCGCCGGCTACACGGCCTTTTTCCGTCAGAACGAGCGGGCTTTTATATCGCTTTGTATTTTTTGATTCGCAGACCAGATACCCGTTGGTTTCCAGATAATCCAGCGCACGGGAGATCGTGGCTTTGTCTTCCTCGCAGCGCTCACACAGATCGGTTGCGGTCATATTGTCCCCTGTGTACAGATAGTACAGACAGGACACGTGCGCGCCTCTCAGGTTATAGTCCGCCATTTCCTGATTCTTGATTTTACGGATATTCCGGCTGATCCGGTTGATCAGCACGGTGAATGTTTCAAATCTTTCCTGCATTCTTTCTCCTCCGCTCGTCTTGTTGAGGTTTCAACAAGTCCGAGTATAACATAAACTTGTTGAGATGTCAACAAGTTTTCGGTTTTTCTTTTTGACCGCGGTCACGGGCACGAAAAAAGGACGCTCCGGAGAACGTCCTTTTGGATTAGGTCTATTCAGAGATACAGCTTCAAAAGCCCTAAAATCAGCAGATGGGCCGGATAAAAGACGTAGCAGAACCAGCGGAACGCCTTGCTGTGGTGCCCCTGCCTCCCCTTGTACAGCCATATCGGAAGGAGCGCCAATAGCGCAAAACCCTGCCGCACAAGAAAAAATGTTGTACCAAACAGGTGAAGTTCATAGGCAAAACCGCTCAGTATTTCCACGTTGATATACCACAGGCAGAGAAGCTGTGCCAAATAGTTCCACCACTTTTTGCCGCGGAAGAAATAGAACGTGAGCGCGGTTAAAACGCCGGCATGGTAGAAATCCACCATGGTGAGCAGACCCAGCATGGCACCCACCGCCACGGACGCGGCACCCACAACGATGCGTTTCCAGAGCTTGCCGCTCTTCCTCGCTTTTTCGTTCCAGTGGATCAAAAGGAGAGAGAGTAAAAAGCTCCACAGCACATTCTGGTGTATCGGATAAAACACGCGGCTGCCCATGGCCAGATTGAACGGGATCTCGCTGATCAGCGCGAACACCAGCAGCCGGATCATATACTTTTTAAGCGAAGACGTGTGGAAATATCCCTCCACAAGCAAAAAGGCGAAAATCGGGAAAGTGAGCCGCCCAATGCACGTGAGCCAATCGTTTCCGGGGACGATCGTACCCCAAAGATGGTCGCACAGCATACAGGCCATCGCCAGAATATGCAGGGATGCGGATGTCGTTTCAAAGGAGAGTTTCGTTTTCATAGCTCAAAACCACCTGCTTCGGCAAGGTCACTGCCGTTTATTCCACGTCTGCATTCAGGCCCATGGCGGCGAGGAGCTCGCGGTTCAGGTCCTCGGGGAACCGGGGCAGTGCAGGGCCGGATACCGGGTTAAAAATACCGAACGAGCCGTAATAATCCCAGCTTGTGCGGGCGATGCCGCGCTCGGCCAAGAGTCCCGCCACGATGCGGTACCACGCGATGCGCTCTGCATTCGGCACGGAGGTGAAGCAGCCAAACTCGCCGCAGAAGACCGGGGCATTCCGCTCATGGCTGAAATCCGCGTACTGATCGAAATACTGCATGACCGTGGAAAGCTGTCCGTCCACGGGGTAGCTTTCGTAGCGTCGCTTTTCTTCCTCCGTCGGGTTTTCCGGCAGGGGCGGCATTTTCTCCGCGTCGTAGGGGAACGGAATATCGTGCATCCGCTCAATATGTGTCCACGAGGCCCCCTGATGTGTGAAAAGATGCGGGTCGTAATAGTGGAAATTGTAGATGACCTTGTCGTCCTTGAAATCGGGCAGGGTCTTCATGGCAGCGGTGCTGTTCCAATCGGCGCCGCCCACGATGATCCAGTGCTTCGGGTCGATCTCCCGGATGATCTTAAAGACACGGGCGATGATCTCGTTCCACAGTTCGATCGCGATGCCGTGCGGCTCGTTCATGATCTCATACACGATGTATTCCGGGAAGTCCTTATAGCGCTCCGCAAGCTGGGTCCACACGGGGATCAGGATCTTGTCGATGTCATCGGGTGTCACGGAATCCGCGGTGCAGTCGTTGTGAAAGTCAAGGATCAGATACATCTCCTGCTTCGCGCACCACGCCGCCGCGTGATCCAGAATGTCGAGCACCTTCTGCGGGATCGTAAAGCCGTCCGCCTCGCGGCAGATCTTCTCAAAATGGATCGGCAGGCGGATCACATCGCAGCCGAGCTTTCGGGCATTGATAAAATCCTGCTCCGTGAACAGGTCCGCCTGAATCTCTTCGGCCGGTCGGTACTCCAGCCAGTTTGTAAAATTGACGCCCTTTTCGAAGGGTGCGGGGATCGGTTTTCTGTTTGTCATGGTGTGCACCTCACGTTATTTTTTTCAACAACTCCTCCGGCAAACCGGTTCAAAACCATTATACACCACCGCCCTCTGAAGCGCCAGTACCAAGCGATCCATAATTTACGGTACTCCCGTTCCGGAAACCCCCTTTCGGAAAAGTCGCCCGCAGAGAGACCGATTCTCTTTCCGGATGCCGTATACTGTAAGCACAACAAAACACCACGAAAAAGGAGAATGCATCATGCATACAGCAGAATATAAGATCAAATCCGTCATGCTTGGGCACGCGGTGGGCGACGCGCTGGGCGTCCCGGTGGAATTCACTCCGCGTACCGTGCTGGACAGAACACCGGTCACGGACATGATGGGCTACGGAACGTACAATATGCCCGCCGGGTGCTGGTCCGACGACACGAGTATGGCGCTGGCGGCACTGGACAGCCTGAAAGCGGGCAAAGTCGACTGGGGACAGATCATGGGAAATTTCGCGCAGTGGGTCCATGCGGGCCGGTATACCCCCACCGGCGTACTGTTTGACATCGGCGGCATCTGCCGGGATGCGATCCGCCGGTTCGAAGCGTACCCGGCCGCGCCGCTGCAGTGCGGTCCCACAGACGAATACTCAAACGGCAACGGATCGCTCATGCGCATCCATCCTTTTTCCCTGTATGCGTATTTTTGCGGCACGCGGGATACCGCGCTGATTCATGACGCCTCCGCACTGACACACGGGCACCTCCGTTCCAGAATCGCCTGCGGCATTTACACGTTTGTGCTGTGGGCACTGCTCGACTCTCCAACGAAAGCCGCCGTGCAGACCGGACTTGCGCAGGCATACGGGCACTACAAGACTTATGACGAGAACCGTACATTTCTCAGGCTGTACCGGGACATCGGACAGATTCCCTGTCTTGCGGAAGACGGCACGGTTTCCGTCGACCGCAGTGCCCTGCGCAGCGACGGGTATGTTGTCAGCACGCTGGAAGCGGCCGTATGGTGCCTGCTGACGACCGATTCCTTTGAAGCCTGCGTCCTGAAAGCCGTGAACCTCGGCGAGGACACCGACACCACCGCCGCCGTTGCCGGCGGGCTCGCCGGCGCGCTGTACGGGCTCTCTGCCATCCCCGCGGATTGGCGCAGTCAGCTGAAAGAAAGCACTTCCATCGAATCCCTGTGCGCGCAAGCTGCAGCAGCGTGGACGAAGGCATGATCTCTGTACAGACGCAAAAAAGACAGATCTCCTTGATATGTACCCTCCTTACTGGGGGCCAGTAAAGAGGGTACATATCACCTGAGAAGTCTGTCTTTTGAACTGTTAGTCTGTGTAGAATTATGTAAACTTATCACTCATTCTTCCTTCGGCGGGTGGTCCTTCTGGATGAGGAAGAACAGCAGCAGGGCACCGATGCCGGAAACCACCGTGCCGATGATGAGCATGAAATCCACGCCTCTGAGGTCCAGGAAAATGCCGCCGAGCACGCTGCCGGCCACCGCCGCAGTGACCTGCGCCATATCGACAAGACTCTGCCCCTTCACTTTGTCCTTCGCGGCGATCATGCGGTTTACATAATATACGCCGGCAGGGATCAGCATCGCATAGGCAAAGAACTGCAGCGCTTGCGCAAAATAGAACCAGCCCAGATTGGGCGCGAGGAAGGTGATCAGCGACTTCACCGTCATCGCCACGGCACTCATTTTGAGGATCGTGGAAACGCTGCCGACCTTCTTCAGCAGGAACGGGAACAGCGCCATGGCCGGCAATTCCAAAAAACCGCCGATAGCCGAAGCCAGGCCCATCTCCGCGCCCGAGCCGCCGCGGCTCGTGACGATCTGGATCGTGAAGCTGTTGATGAAAATATGCGAGAGGTAGATGAGAATCAGACACAGGGCAAAGCCGACGAACCGCCCGTTATTCCGGACGAATTCCGGCAGTGTGGCCGGGGCCTCGGCAACCTTTTCCCGAACAACGGGCGCAGCCGGTCTCGGGAACGTGAGCACCACTACAATGGCGGCGAGCGCACCCACAAGGCAGATCGGGATGACGATGTCCACGCCGACGCGGTCGGTCAGATATCCGATGATCAGCGAGGCGACCGCAAACGAGAACGAACCAACGCCGCGCGCCAGACTGAAATTCAGCTTGCCGCCCGCCTGGATCTGCTCCGAAGAAAGGCTGGTGAGCAGAGAATTCTGCATACGCGTCAGGGTGCTGAGCAGCACACAGAGGATCGCTGTGGGCAGGAACACCTGTGGGATCAGCAGCAGCACAAGGCTGCACACCGCCGTGAGCGCCAGCAACATGGAGATGAGCCGATTCAGCGTCAGTGTTTTGGAGCGGTCCGCAAACGCCGCGATGAACGGCTGCAGCAGAATCGTGAGGCAGCTCGCCAGCGCCAGCGTCACGCCGATCTCCGTATTGGTGAAACCGCGCGACTGCAGCAGCGGTGTGGTATACGTCAGTGTACAGCAGCCGCTGATCCAGAACACGCTCTGGATCCACGCATAATGGGCTGTCAGATTTTTGGTCTTCATGGTTCCCTCCAAAAGTCTCAGATAAAATCAGGTAAATTATAAGCCGCCTTTTAGCCTGTGTCAAGGCAGGCGCCGCTCACAGAAACCGGAGGTGCCAATACGCGATGGTCTGCCGCTTCCATGTATAGGTGATGTGCACGTCCTCTCCCTCCGCGATCACCGCGGGGTAGGAGAACTCCGCATGGACCGCATTACGATCACAGGGCTGGTGGCTCAGAATCTCCGGCTCGGTCCAGGTCTCGCCGTTGTCTTCGGAAACAGAAAAGGCGATGGGCGTGCGCGCCGCCCAGTTTCCGGAAACCGGATTATACACCAGCACGAGCCGTCCGCTTTCCATGCGCACAAGATCCACACCGCAGTTGTTGTTGGGCAGCTGCGTTTTCCGCGCCGCGCTCCAGCTTCGGCCGCCGTCTGCGGAATCGCTGCGGTACAGATACCCCGTATTGCTGCGCGCCAACATATGCACGGCGCCGCTTTCATCCTCCCACAGGGTGGGCTGAATGATACCCGCCTCCGGATTTTCCGAACGGTCCAGCGGTACATCCGCACTGCGGTGCCATGTTTCGCCGCCGTCTTCGGAACGATCGGTAAACGCATTCCAGCCGCTCGCCTCGGTGGAAGCCGGGGCCAGAAGCGTGCCGTCTTTGAGGCGGATGCACTTGTTTTTTACAGGACCGCGGCCGCCGAAATCGCCGGGCACGGCTTCCTGCGCTTCGCTCCAAGTCCCGCCGCTGTCCAAAGAGACTTTGACCATCGTCTGCCAGGCGGGGATCTCGTTTCCCACCTTGTAAAACAGCAGCAGGCGGTCGCCGTCCGCAAGCAAAACCGGATTCCAACAGGGGATATTCTCCCGGTCCGCGATCTTCACCGGGTCCGTCCAGCGGCCAGCATGGTCTCCGGTACAGGGGCATTTCGAGAACCAGATTGCCACGTTCGGGGCTTTTTCATGGTCTCCGCCAAACCACGCCGCACCCAGACTGCCGTCCGGCAAATGGCAGACGGTGGACGCATGGCACTGCGCGAACCATCGACCGGGCTGAAAAATATGCTGATGTGCAAGAACCTGATACCGCATAACGTCGCCTCCGGAATTTCATACAACTGTGCTTATTATAGATTCTCCCCCGCGCCGCTGTCAATGTATGTCCCGGGTTTTGCTTTACACGGATTTCCCGGAATGCTATAATCAAACCAGAATAAAAAGGATGTGATTTTATGACACACCGCGAAAACACACTGGCCATTCTGCGCTACGAGCCGTATGCGCGGATGCCCGTCGTTTCCTTCGGCTACTGGGAAAAAACCGTGAGAAAATGGGCGGACGAAGGGCACATCACGCACGCGGAGGCCGAGGACTATATCCGGGCCGGCGACAACAGCGCCGGTGACCGCAGCATCATGCAGAAGCTGGGGTTTGACTTCAACTGGAACGCCTGCATCGGCGCCTATGTTCTGCCGTACCCCCATTTCGAACGGCAGGTTCTGGAAGAAAAGCCGGACGGCAGCCGCGTTGTCCGGGACGCATTGGGGTTGATTTGTCTGGAGAAACCGGGCATTGTCAGCATTCCGGCGGAAATCGGCACCTCCCTCACCGACCGGGACATATGGGAGGCGGAATACCGGCCCCGCCTGCAAATGTGCGCGGAACGACTGCCCCGCGAAGCGCTTGCCGCTCTGCCCCCGCCGGAAGAAAGAGAGATTCCCGTGGGTCTGCACCTCGGCTCCCTCATGGGGCATATGCGGAACATTCTGGGTGTGGAGCAGCTCAGTTATCTCTATGCGGACGACGAGGACCTCTACAAGGAGATCATCGACACCATGTGCGGGCTGTGTTACGACGGTGCCAAGGCGATTCTGGAAACCGGCGTAAAGTTCGATTACGCGCATTTCTGGGAGGATATCTGCTTTAAGAACGGCCCGCTTGTGATCCCCGCCGTGTTCGAGGAACTGGTTGGCCCGTGGTATAAGAAAATCACCGCGCTCGTCCATGCATACGGCATCGACATCATCTCGCTGGACTGCGACGGCTGTATCGACAGCCTGCTGCCCATCTGGCTCAAAAACGGTGTGAACACCATGTTCCCCATTGAGGTCGGCACGTGGAACGCAAGCATCGCCCCGTGGCGCGCACAATACGGCAAAGCCGTGCGCGGCGTGGGCGGCATGAATAAAAACGTGTTCTCAAAAGACCGCGCCGCGGTGGAGGCGGAAGTGAACCGGCTGAAGCCGCTCATCGCACTCGGCGGCTTCATTCCCTGTCCGGACCATCGCATCGCACCGGACGCCAAATTTGAACTTGTACAGTATTACTGCTCCCTGATGCACAATCTCTGAGCAATACAAAACCGGAAGAGGAGAGCCCCTTCCGGTTTTTCGTTTGCTTATTCGAGGTGGAACACCGGCTTCAAGTCCACGCTGACAGGACTGTTGTCCGGATTTGTCTCCATGATGTCGGCCATGAAATCCCACCACTTGCGGTTGATGGGCGTGTCGGCGCTCTTTGCCCAGAGTTCCGGGTCGTCGATCTCGATGTAGCCGTACAGCACCATGGTCTCCTCATCGAGGAAAATGCTGTAGTTGTGCCCGCCGTGGGCGTGGATCATTTCTTTCATCTCCGGCCAAAGCAGGTTGTGCCGGCGCTCGTATTCCTCGGCCATGCCGGGGTAGAGCTTCATCTTAAAACCTTTGCGCATCGGATCGCCTCCCCGATCATTCGCCGAATTCTGCGACGGCCTTTTTCAGCATTTCGCGAATGGGCAGACCGTACGGGCAGCGGGGCTCGCAGGCGCCGCATTCCACGCAGGCGGAAGCCTTCACCGGGATCGTGGCATAACGCTCTCTGGCCCAGCCTTCCAGACCGTAGCGCAGGAGATAGCCCTCGAACAGGAACACGCCCGGGATATTGATGCCCACGGTGCACGGTGCGCAGTAATTGCAGCGACGGCAGAACTGTGTGCCGAGTGCCTTGCGCACCTCAGCCACGCCGACCAGTTCCTCTGCGGTGAGCGGCGCGGTATTGTTTGTGGCTTCGAGATTCTGTGCAATCTCCTCTTCGGTCGCCATACCGGGGATCACCACGGTGATATCCGGGTTGCTGACGACAAAACGCATGGCAAGGGACGCGTCCTCAATGGCGCCGCCGGCCAGCGGCTTCATGTCGATGAAACCGATGTTCTTCTCCGTGCAGGCCTTGATGAGATCCTCGCCGTGGGTCTCGACGATGTTATACGGGAACATGATGGCCTCCACCCAGTCGAGCTCAAGGGCCTTTTCGAAGACCTCGATGGCGTGGGCGGTGAGACCGATGTGGCCGATTTTGCCGGCAGCCTTCGCTTCCAGCAGGGCTTCGAGGGCGCCGCCCTCCGCGATGACCTGCTCCAGCTGTGCCACAGTGGGGTTATGTACCTGATAGAGCTCAATGTGATCGGTGCGCAGGTTTTTAAGGCTCGTTTCAATATCGGCCGCCATGGCTTCCTTGGTGCGGGCCATGCTCTTGGTAGCCAGCACAAAATGCTCGCGGATGCCCTCCAGCGCTTCGCCGAGGAAACCCTCGCTCACGGTATAGCCGCGGGCGGTATCGATGTAATTGACGCCGGCTTCGAGCAGCTGATGCATCAGCTTCTTGGTGCCCGCCGCGTCGATGCGCTGGATCGGGATACCGCCAAAACCCATACGGGAAATTTTCAAACCGGTTTTGCCCAGTACTCTGTATTCCATACTCTTGTCCTCCGTTTTCCGCCCAAGTGGCGTATAGATGTTTAAATTATACGACGATTTCCGCGCGAAAACAACCGTTTCCACCCGAAAACCGCAAAAAGCCGCTGCAGATTATCCCAAAAGTTCCGTCAATAGCCGTTCGAGCGCCGTCTGAAAGCGCAGGTCGTCTTCCTCCGTGCGTTTTCTCGGGCCTTTCATGTGGTGCTTCGCTTTGCTCATCCGCGCTTTTTTCGCGAGATGCCGCTCCATGAGGAGCCCGTCGATATTCTCATTCGTGTACCGCATCCCGCTTTGGTGCAGGCCGTACGCGCCTTTCGTGAGGATCATCGCCGCCACGCCGTAATCCTGCGTCACGACAACATCGCCCTTTTTACATTCGGCGGTCAGGGCAAAATCCACCGCATCCGCCCCGGCACCGATGGTGCGCACCGCCGCATACTCCGACTGCAGCACGTGGTTCGTGTCGCAGAACAGGATGACTTCGGCGCCGTATTGCTTCCCGGTCCGCTCGATGATCTTCACCACCGGGCAGGCGTCCGCATCGACTAAAATCCGCATGAAATCCCCCCCTTTTCTTTTATTGTATCGGGCAGGACGCGCTTTGTCAAACCGGATAAATCCATTGACTTTGTTTTTTCCGCATTTTATAATGAAGTTGAATTTTCATCCGTACGGAAAGGGTGACCGCCATGCAAAAAACCAACCGCGCACGGTTCTTCCTCGCGCTCGTGATCTTCAGCCTCACCGGGCAGATCGCGTGGGTCGTGGAGAATATGTACTTCAACGTCTTCATCTACAAAATGTTCAACGCCTCCGCGGCGCAGATCTCCGCGATGGTCTCCGCCAGTGCGGTGGCCGCCACGGTGACCACGCTGCTCATCGGCGCGCTTTCCGATAAGCTCGGCAAGCGAAAGCTCTTTATCTGCGGCGGGTATATCCTGTGGGGCATCTCCATCCTCAGCTTTGCGCTGATCCGCGTGGATGTGATCTCTGCCCTCTTCCCGATGGCAGCCTCGGCTTCCGCCATCGGCGTCACGCTCGTCATTGTGATGGACTGCGTGATGACCTTCTTCGGCTCCACTGCGAACGACGCGTGCTTCAACGCCTGGCTCACCGACGTGACCGACAGCACGGACCGCGGCGCAGCGGAGGGCATCAACGCCATGATGCCGCTGGTCGCCATTTTAGCGGTGTTCGGCGGGTTCATGTCCTTTGATCTCGGCAAGCAGGAAAGCTGGACGACCATCTTCTGCATCATCGGCGGCGCGGTGATCGTCATCGGCGTGCTCGGTCTGTTCCTCGTACACGACCCCGTGCTGAAACTGGACGGCAACCGGAACTATTTTGCAAACATCGTGTACGGGTTCCGGACCGCTGTGATGCGGCAGAATCCTCGCCTGTACCTGTGCCTCGCGGCGTTTGCGCTCTTTAACATCTCCATTCAGATCTTCATGCCGTACCTGATCCTCTACTACACGGTGTCCCTCAAAATGGACAACTACGTGCTCATCATGGCGCCGGCCATTATTCTGGCGGCGGTGTTCACGGCATTCTGGGGCCGCGTGTATGACCGCATCGGCTTTACCCGGGCGCTGATCCCGGCGCTCACGATGCTCTGCTGCGGCTATCTGGTCCTGTTTTTCTGCCGCACCACGCTGCCGGTGTTCCTCGGTTCCCTGCTCATGATGTGCGGGTATCTCTCCGGCATGGCGGTGTTCGGCGCGGTGATCCGCGATTACACCCCGGAGAATCGTTCCGGTATGTTCCAGGGACTGCGCATCGTGTCCCAGGTGCTGGTGCCCGGCGTGATCGGCCCGGCCATCGGCGCGGCGATCCTGAAAAACGCGGAGACCGTTCTCGGCGACGACGGCACGCTCTCCTTTGTTCCGAACGAAAACATCTTTCTGGCTGCGCTGCTGGCGGCGTTTGTGCTGGCAGTCTTCCTGATCCCGGTTTTCCGAGTGATTCGGAAAGCCGATACAAAATCCAATGAAAAGGCGGTTTGATTTATGGAAAATCAGTTTGTTGATCTCTACACCACAGCCGGCGAAACCCTCACCGGGCAGCCGTGG
This sequence comes from Clostridia bacterium, assembly GCA_017407665.1. GTDB lineage: Bacteria > Bacillota > Clostridia > Oscillospirales > Acutalibacteraceae > Hominenteromicrobium. The sequence continues at coordinate 22,399 of JAFQWC010000070.1, forward strand.
GCGGTATATCCCCGCCCGCAGATGCGCCGCGACTCCTTCTTCTGCCTGAACGGCGACTGGAAATTCTCCGCCGCAGACGGCACCGAGGAAACCATCCGCGTACCCTTCCCGCCGGAATCCCTGCTTTCCGGTGTGCATCGCCGCATGGGTGTGCGTCCCATTCTCGTCTACGAAAAGACCTTCTCCCTGCCCGAGGGCTTCAACCGCGGCCGTGTCCTGCTGCATTTCGGCGCGGTGGATCAGAGCGCTTCCGTCTCCCTGAACGGCGTACCCATCGGCAAGCACCGCGGCGGTTACGAGCCGTTCTGCTTCGACATCACCGAGCAGCTGCAGGCGGAAAACCACCTGAAAGTGATCGCGACCGACGCACTCGACAGCTTTGTCTACCCGTACGGCAAGCAGTGCGAAAATCGCGGCGGGATGTGGTACACGCCGGTCACCGGCATCTGGCAGACGGTATGGCTCGAGAGCGTACCGGAAAGCTATATTCACGCGCTGCGCATCGGTACCGGCGCGGACTTTGCCGAGATCACCGCCGAAGGCATTTCGGAGGGCGACCTCACCGTAAAAACCCCGGACGGCGACATGACTTTCCTTTTGACCGACGGCCGTGTGCGCATCGAATTTTCGAAGCCGCGTCTGTGGTCCCCGGAAGACCCCTACCTCTACAAATTCACCCTCACCGCCGGTGACGATACCGTGGAATCCTACTTCGCGCTGCGCACGCTCACAACCGAGACCGTGGACGGCATTCCGCGTCTGTGCCTGAACGGCAAGCCGTATTTCTTCCACGGGCTGCTCGATCAGGGCTACTGGAGCGACGGTCTCTTCCTGCCCGCCGCGCCGGAAGGCTATGCGGAAGATATCCTCGCCATGAAGAAGCTCGGCTTCAATACGCTGCGCAAGCACATTAAGATCGAGCCCGAGCAGTTTTATTACGACTGCGACCGCCTCGGCATGATCGTGTTCCAGGATATGGTGAACAACGGCGATTACAATTTCACCCGCGACACTGCCCTGCCCACCGCCGGTCTGCGCACGCTGCCCGATCAGTTCCTGCACACCGACAAAAAGACCCGCGCTGTGTTTGCAGAGAGCATGGAAAAGACCGTGGCACAGCTTTGGAACCACCCGTGCGTCTGCTACTGGACCATCTTCAACGAGGGCTGGGGCCAGTTTGACAGTGCGAAGATGTATGAAAAGCTGAAAGCGCTGGACACCACACGCTTCATCGACACGGCCTCCGGCTGGTTCATGGGCGCCCCCAGTGATGTGTACAGCCAGCACACCTACTTTAAGCCCGTGAAAATGAAGCCCACGGAGAAGCCCTTCATGCTTTCCGAGTTCGGCGGCTACTCCTGCAAGATCGACGAGCACATCTTCAACCTGAAGAAAGAATACGGCTACAAGCATTTCGATACACCGGAAGCCTTTATGGACGGCATCGAGACGCTGTACCGCTCGGAGATCATCCCGCTCGTGGAAAAAGGCCTGTGCGGCGCGATCCTCACGCAGGTCTCCGACGTCGAAGACGAAGTGAACGGCCTTGTCACCTACGACCGCAAGGTCTGCAAGGTGGACGAAGACCGTATGCGCGCCATCGCGGACGCCCTCGTCATCCAATAATCTCACACAGCGCAAAACCCGCGTGCAGCTTCTCTTCTGCACGCGGGTTTATCAATAAAAGGCCGCACCTCACAGGAAAAAGAGGCGCGGCCCGGCGTGATCTGTATGAATTTTTGGGTCATTCTGTCCGCAGGCTGACCCCCCTGAACGGCTCGCGGTTCTTTATGGCCTGCTCCGCACGAATGTGGTTGAGGCTGTACTCGGAAAGGCGGGGAGCTTCTTCCTTCTCCCATCTCTCCCAGCGGTTGAGAAAATTTCTCGCGGCTTCACGGGTCTGTGCGTCCACCTGTTCGCTCTTTTCGAGCGTAACGGCGTCGGCCACGGCGGCATCGCCCAGCTGATCAAAATAGGTGTGATCGAGCTCCCAATCGGCACCCGCCAAAATCTGCGTTGTGTTGTAGTGGGAGATCCACGCGGGTGTGTTCGAGAGCATCAGCCCGCCGAACAGCACGAAGATCACGGTGAGCGAAACCGGCACCACGGGCAGCTTCGGGATCACGGTCTGCAGGAGCAGAACGAGGAACACGAGTGCCATCGCCAAAATGAAGCACAGGGTGCTGACGCGGCGCAGGGTGAGACCGTACGCATCCACGTACAACAGCATTTTGGAGGCGGCGGTGACGGCGAGGATCAGCGTGGACAGGCTGAGCAGCGCCGTGTACAGGCGTGCCAGTCCATTTCTGCCGCTGCGGCGTACAAGGAGGAACAACAGGAGCACCATAATGCCGTTTACGGCGATGACCGCGCAGAGCTCAAAGAAGCCGCTGCGGGCATATTCCGCATAGCTGTAGCCACGGGGCAGAACGCCGGTGAAGGCGGCAGTATAGTACTTAAACTGGGAAATGAAGAAAATAAGATACACAAAGAGCATCGGTGTCATTGCGGCAAAGGCCAGGATCTGCGGCAGTACCCGGGCTCTTTTTCTCTTTTCCGCGCAGTGTTCGCCGGTCAGCGGGCGGCAGACCGCAAACGCGCAGGACGTCCAGAGGCCGTACATATACATGGCCACCGGAATACCCAAGAGGAACGCACCGATGTGCGACCATGCGCTGCCCTCGAGAAGATCGATGCCCATTACCTGATCGAGCAGCGTGGTGAAATTGCTGTCATAGGACAGGAGCCCCACCACGATCGCCGTGGGGATAATCGAGATCAGAAGCCCTAAGAGGATGAGTCCCAGCTTTTTGGAGATGCGCTTGTTCTTTTCGCCGGTGGTGGAAAATACCGCCGGGAAGACCGAACCGAAGGACGAAAACGGCGCGGCAAACAGCGCCCGCATGAGGTCAAAATCCAAAAACCGGCCCGGGAATCCCTCTATGCCGGTGTCATACGCCTTGTACACATAATAGGTATAGCACAGCGCGCAGGCCGCCGTGAGCAGCAGCCCGAGGCCATCCGGCAGACCGAACGCAAACCCCAAGGACAGCACGCCGGTCAGGATGCCGGCCAGAACGGATGCCGCACCGGGCTTTACCCCGGTATGCGCCATGTATCCGGCAGAGGCCAAAAGCAGCAAAAGCGTAAACACCGTTCTGCCGATGCTGCCGTCTTCAAACACAAACACGCGCATGAACAGATAGCCGAAAAAGAACATCGCGAGGGCCATCAGCTTCTGCGCAAAACCGTACTGCCGGCGCGGCACAATGGGCTGCGGCACATACATGGGCGGCACGGCGGCATAGCCCGGCTGCACGGGGTTGTACGGCGGCGGCACGACGCCGGGGGGCGGCGGGGCCTGCGGGGGCGGTGCACCGTTGTGCATATTCGGATCAAAATTCGTACCGTAGTTCATCCTTCGTACCTCTTTCCTGTTTTCCCGCCCGAAGCGGAAAATCTATAAAAACCTTTTTCTGATTTCAGCTTAGCAAATCCGGTTTCGTTTGTCCATGCCTTCCGCCGACCTTTTGGGAAGTGTTAAGCTTTCGAAAGAATCTTGAAAGATTTGGTAAGAAAGGAGAAAGCAGGATGCCGCACCGCCGGGGTACAGCATCCTGCCATAAGGACAAGTTCATTTATTTCGCTACGGGCACGCTGAAGGGGTAATCGATGACGAGACGGCCTTCCGACACGTCGCCCATGCCGCCGTAGAGGTCCGCTTTGCCGTCCTCACGCATGACCATGCCGGAGGTGAAGGTGCAGTCCACAAGGTTCGGCTTCTTCGCCGGGCCTTCGGGGTAACAGGAACGGGTGGCGATGACGCGGTTGCGGGTCACCTCAAAAGTCTCGGGGTCAAACTCAAACGCGGTGTTCACATAAACGGAGAGATCCACGCCGCCTTCCACCGGCTGCACATAGCTCTGGTGGCCAATGATGCCGATGGTGCCGTTCTCCAGCAGGATGGGCTGGTTGCAGCCGCCCCACTCGCCGTCATCGAAAATGCCCTCAATGGGCTTGGCGTTCAGGATCACGTCGTCGGTGAGTTCATTCAGATTGTTGATGATCGCAAAGCCGATCATGGCTTCGCTGCCGTACTTTTTCACGATCTCCTCGTTGCGCGGACGGGAGAACACGCCGATTCGGCCGTCCTTCAGCTCCACGAGGCGGATGTCCTTCATGTAATCGGGACCTGTAGTGAAATAGTATAGGTTATTGAGGTCGGTGCCGCGGTAGAAATAGCCGTAGTAGGTGTCGATCTCGCCGCTGCGCTTGCGCACATGGGTGCCGCCCAGCACGATTTCGCCCTGCACGATGCTGATGAACGGATCCTCCAGCTGATAGATCATGTTGTCCGGCACGAGGGTGTAGTCATCCTCGCCGGTCTTTTCAAACAGGCGGGACCAGGAGCGCGCCCACTCATCCCTATACTCCACGCGGCCGTACATATAGGTCTTGCCGTCCCACTCGAAGGGCACGGAGCAGTTGTAGACGTCGAAAGCTTCCACGCCATGGAAGGTGAGCACGTGGCTCTCGTAGATTTTTTCCGCTTTTTGCAGTTCAAATTGTTCTTTCTGTTCCTGAATGGACATTCTTTCCAGCCTCCCGCATTCTTTTTCTTCATTGTACCACAGGCGCCTGTCTCTGGCAACCGTAATGTATGCAAAAAGGGATGCTGTACAATGCAGCATCCCCTCCGTTTTTTATTAGTTCCGGTTGGCCATCACGCCCACCAGTTTGTGCGGCACATAGGGCTCTTCCAGCCATGCGCAGTCTTCCGGTGTGAGCTGCAGACGCACCGCGCCCACCGCGCCTTCCAGATGATGGGGCTTCGTCATGCCGACGACAGGGGAAGTCACCTTCGTCAAAAGCCACGCGAGGGAAACCTCCGTCATGGTCACGCCGTATTTTTCCGCAAGCTCTGCCACACGGCGGATGATCACGTTGTCCGCTTCCTCCGTCGCATCGTATTTTCCCTTCGCGAAGGCATCCAACTCGAGGCGCTTCGTGGTTTTCCCCGGCAGGCGGGAAAGCCGGCCCGCGGCCAGCGCACTGTAGGGCGTCATGGCGATATTTTCTTCCCGGCAGAGTTTGGCCATCTCTCGCTCTTCCTCGCGGAAGATGAGGTTATAATGCCCCTGAACCGATACAAACTTCTGGAAACCTTCCTTTTCGGCCAGCGCATTGGCTTTTGCCAGCTGATAGGCATAGCAGTTCGAGACGCCGATGGCGCGCACCTTGCCGGCCTTTACGGCGTTGTTCAGCCCTTCCATGATCTCAAACAGCGGCGTATTGTAGTCCCACATATGCAGAATATAGAGGTCCACATAGTCCATGCCGAGATTTTTAAGGCTGGTGTCCAGCATTTTCGCGACATAGTCCTGTCCGGAGAGATTTTCCATGAACGGCGGACGGGACGGGAATTTGGTGGCCACCACCACATCCTCCCGGCGGGCAAGGCCGTTCAGGATGCGGCCCAGATACTGTTCGCCCGTGCCGCCCTGATACGAAACCGCCGTATCAAAGAAATTGATGCCGTTTTCCAGTGCCGCCCGGATGATCCCGCGGCTGTCGTCTTCATTCAGCGTCCATTTGTGCATACCCGCTGCTGCATCGCCAAAGCCCATACAGCCCAGACAGATGCGGGAAACCTGCAGTTCCGAATTGCCAAGTTTTGTGTATTCCATAAACATCCTCCCAAAATGTTTTGTTCCAGCCTTATTATATCTCAAGCGGTTCTGAACTTCAACCCCGCCTTCCGAATCTCATACACCTGCACAGCGCATACTAGCTTCGGGGCCAAAAGAACAAATAATACTTTGCTTTTGGCTCCGTCCATGATACAATAAATCAAACGAGGGAGTGTTTTTATGCATCTTCTGGCTGCTGCCCAAGCACACAAAGAGGAACTGTCCGGCCTATACCACACGCTGCACCGCTGCCCCGGCACAGGGTTTGACCTGTCCGAAACGCTCGGCGTCGTGCATGAGGAACTTCTCCGCCTTGGATATGCCCCAAAGCCTTGCGGCAAAGCGGGGCTCGCGGCAGAGATCCGCGGTGCAAAGCCCGGAAAAGTCTTTCTGCTGCGCGCCGATATGGACGGCCTGCCCATTCCGGAAGAAACCGGGCTGGATTTTGCCGCTGAAAACGACCATATGCACGCCTGCGGGCATGATCTGCATACCACGATGCTGCTCGGCGCCGCAAAACTGCTGAAAGCACACGCGGACGAGCTCTGCGGCACCGTGAAACTGATGTTCCAGCCCGCAGAGGAAATTCTGGCCGGTGCGAAGGACATGATCGAACACGGTGTGCTGGAAGAGCCCGCACCCGACGCCGCGCTGATGATCCATGTGATGGCCGGGATGCCTTTCCCCGCCGGAACCGCGATCGTTTCCGGGCCGGGCGTCAGTGCCCCGGCAGCGGACTATTTTGAGATCCGCATACAGGGCAAGGGCTGCCACGGCTCTTCACCCCATACCGGCGTGGATCCCATCACGGCCGGCGCACATCTCGTCACGGCACTTCAGGTGCTGCACGCGCGGGAGCTGGCGATTACGGATCGCGCTGCGCTGACCATCGGCACATTTCAGGCCGGAAGCGCCGCCAATGTGATCCCGGACACCGCCGTACTCGGCGGCACGCTGCGCGCCTTTGACGAAGATGTGCGGCTTTACCTCAAAAAGCGGCTGACAGAGATCACCGAAGTCACCGCTTCCGCTTTTCGGGCCAAAGCGACCGTGACTTTTGATGCCGGCTGCCCAACGCTTTTGAACGACACGGCACTCTCCGCAGAAGTCACCGCCTATCTAAAAACCTTATTGGGCACGGAAAAAGCGTTTTCCGTGCCGGAACTCGAAGCCCGATTCGGCGCGGCGGGCACAAAAACCTCCGGCTCCGAAGATTTCGCCTACGTCAGCCACCGTGTGCCGTCCATTATGCTGGCGCTCGCCGCCGGGCATCCGGAACACGGATACACCCACCCATTGCACCATCCACAGGTGCAGTTCGATGAATCGGTTCTGCCCGTGGGTGCCGCCGTGTATGCTGGCACGGCCATGGACTGGCTCTCAAACCACACCAACTGATTTACTCTGAAAGGAATCCCATGACCTACTTTGTCTCTTTTCTCGAAGGCATCATCACCTTCATTTCCCCCTGCCTTTTGCCCATGCTGCCGATTTACGTCTCGTATTTTGCGGGCGGCGGCACGCGTACCGTACGGAAAACCCTGAAAAACGCGCTGGGCTTCGTGCTCGGCTTCACGCTGGTTTTCGTGCTGATGGGCGCGCTGGCCGGCTCCGTCGGCGGGCTGCTGCGCACGTATCAGACGGCCGTCAACATCGTGACCGGCCTCGTCGTGGTCTTCTTCGGCCTGAATTTCCTCGGCGTGTTCAAGCTGAACCTCTTCCGTGGAATGCGCGGCGGCAGTGCCCATAAAGACATGGGCTTCTTCTCCGCTGTGCTGTTCGGCTTTGTATTTTCCATTGGCTGGACGCCCTGCGTAGGCGCTTTTCTGGGCTCCGCGCTGATGCTCGCTTCGCAGCAGGGCAGCGTGGTGCAGGGCATCCTGATGCTTCTGTGCTACGCGCTGGGCCTCGGCATCCCGTTTGTGATCAGTGCCGTGCTCATCGATAAGCTGAAGGGTGCCTTCGGTTTCATCAAGCGGCATTACGATATCATCAACAAGGTTTGCGGCGGTCTGCTGGTGCTGATCGGCATTCTGATGATGACCGGCGTTCTGGGCCGGTTCCTGACCCTGTTAAGCTGACTTTTGGGAGGATGAACACATGAAAAAATATCTCAAATGGGCCGGCATCCTGCTCGGTATCGGCCTCTTTTTCCTCGGAGCCAATTTCCTGTACCAGTATCTCTCCGAGCAATACGACCCGCAGAACATCGTGGTGGAGGAAAACGCCGCCGAAATGGAGGCGGAAAGCAGTACGGCGGAAAACGCACCCATGGATGCGCCGGATTTCACGGTGGAGGACCTCGACGGCAATCCCGTGAATCTCTCCGATTTTAAGGGCAAGCCCGTGGTGCTGAATTTCTGGGCCAGCTGGTGCCCGCCCTGCAAAAGCGAAATGCCCGATTTTGACGACGTGTACGCGCAGGTCGGCGAGGATGTGCACTTTATGATGGTGAACCTCACCGACGGCGACCGCGAGACCGTGGCCACCGCTTCCGCGTATGTGGAAAGCCAGGGTTACAGCTTCCCGGTGTATTACGATACCGCCATGCAGGCCGCGATCGCCTATCAGGTGATGTCCGTACCGACCACGTATTTCATCGACGCCGACGGCCGCCTGATCGCACGGGCCAGCGGCGCCATCGATGCCGAGACGCTGGAGCGCGGCATCGGGATGATCCGGGAATAAGGAAAGGGGAATTTCCATGAATACAAAACCGCTTCGCCTCGGCACAGCGTACCACGGCAACCGTATGCCGCGCCACGCCAGAGAAGATCTTCTGGACATTGCCACACACGGCATGGACCTTGTGGTGCATATGTTTTCCCACACGGACTGGGATCGCCACAAGATGGTGATGAAGGACATTCTCGAAATGTCCATGGAGTTCGGTCTCGAGCCGTGGGTGGACAACTGGGGCCTCGGCGGCCCGCCGGGTGACAAGTCGCATTTTCTGGCCTATTACCCGGACAGCCACATGATGCTCTCGAACGGCGAGATGGATCCCGTGCGCGCCTGCGTGAACAGCCCGGATTTCCGCCGCTTCACAAAGGAATGGATCGACACCGTGCACTTCATCGGCGGGCGCACCATTTTCTGGGACGAACCCCATATGCCGAAAAAAGAGGCGGACGGCAAAACCGTATACGGCTGTGCCTGTCCGCGCTGCAAAAAGCTGTTTGAAGAAAAATACGGCCGCCCCATGCCGGCATTCTCCGATGCGGACGCCGAACGCTTCGGCACCGACAGCATCGTGGATTACTTCCGCGAGATGACCGAATACAGCCACCAAAAGGGCATGAAAAACGTCGTCTGCGTGATGCTCGGCTCCTACGGCATGAGCCTCGACGTGGTGGACAAGATCTGCAGCCTGCCGTACATGGACAACATCGGCTCCGACCCCTACTGGGTATGGGAGCAGATGGAAAAGCCCGACCTGAACGTCTACAAATTCGTGCTGGACGGCTGCCGGGAAAATCTCCGCGTAGCCAATCAGTTCGGCAAGGACCACAATGTGTGGCTGCAGGCCTTCGGCAACCCGCGCAGACGGGAGGAAGACATCATCCTCGCCGCCGAAGCTGCATACGATTCCGGCGCGCGCACGATCCTCTCCTGGGGCTATTACGGCAGCGAATCGAACGATTACGCCGCGAAGAACCCGGCTGTCACCTGGTCGAAGGTATGCGAGGCCATGCAGCGCATTCGCAATATGGAGCGCGACCGCATCCTCGCGGAAAACCGGAAATTATACTTAGAATAAGTTTTATTCGCCTGACGGCGAGTGATATTGCTTTGCAGTGTTATTATGCTTCGCATAGTTGTATTGACCTTCGGTCAGTTTTCTGCGAATAAGATAACACTGAAACGCAAAGTTTCAATATCACTATTGCTGAAAAGCAATAATATCACTCCGACATCGTCGGAATATCACTAGAAAGTAGATCGTTTTCTGTATCGTCCATATAGAGGTGAATGTTTTGGCTGACAGTATTTTAAGAGATAAGGCAAAGGAATTTGCCAAGGAAATTATTTTCCTTGGCAGAGAACTGAAGTTAAATCGCAAGGAAACAGTTTTGATCAACCAAATACTCCGCTCCGCAACTTCTATCGGAGCAAATATTCACGAAGCACAATATGCACAGGGAAAGAAAGATTTTATCTCCAAACTCGAAATAGCGCAAAAAGAATGCTATGAAACGGAATATTGGCTCGAACTGCTTTTCGAAACGTACTGTATTGACGAGGCCAAATACAGGAAATTACAGAATGATTGTGGTTCTGTCCGAAGAATGCTGATTGCTTCGCTTAGAACAATAAAATCAAGACAGGACTAAAAACGTGGTCACAGCAAAAGAGTCAGCGCAGAAAACTGTGCTGGCCCTTTTTTGTCTAAAACCATCGGCACGGCTGCGCCGAATCAGGATCACTTTTATAGAATCACTTGTCGTCTTCCACTTTTTTCTCGAGCGGTGCTTCGAGCAGATGCGGGTCCGAAAGGAACTTCTTCATCATCTTGAGGGAGCGGGCAAAATACAGGCCGTCGCAGAAACGCTCGTCGCAGACGAGGCCAAAGCCCATGTGCTTGCCGATGCCCACGCTGCTGCCCTGTACCTCCGGCACGCGGCGTTCCTTACCGATGGCCACAAAGATGCCCGTGGTGCCGAACTCATACACATGATGGAACACGTGGTTGATGCCGAGCGAACGCAGGTTGGTGAGGAACATCGAGGTGTGGAACGGGCTGGCTTCAATAACGGCTTTCGGCATGATGTTGTGGCGGTCCATCCACATGAGGGTGTTGACGGCAAAGCGAATGATCGGGCCGGGCACGCTGGTCAGAAGTTTGGCCAGTTTATCCGTCGCATTCGCTTCCGTGTGCTTGGTGGTCTCTCTCTCCACGGCTTCGTCGATCTTCGCGCAGATTTCGCGCAGACCCTCCGTGCCTTCAAAGCAGAGCTTCACAGTGGTGCCGTCGTTGTCATAGCGCAGGTTTTCGTGCACGACAAAGCTGACCCAGATCTTCGGGCGGGTGTAGATGCGTCCGTTCATGACAAAACGGTTCAGGCGGGGGCGCAGTGCCATGGTACGCACGACCATCGCGATGATAAGGTGCATATAGCTCAGCCGCCATCCCTCTTCGCGCTTTTCCTTGATGAACGCGTCGAGCGGTTCGCAGGGGATGCTCTCTTCAAACATATTCATCGAGTCCGTACGGGTCTTCATGATGTACGGGGTGATGCACTGGATCGGATCTATCGAATGGACGCGCCGTCCGTCATATCGTTTGCCAAACATAGTTCTGCCTCCAAAAAATAAGCCTATAATATAAAATATATCCCGCCGAATTCCGCATTTTCGACAGGGCCTGACTTTATTCTACACAATTTTACAGAAAAGTACAAGTTTTTTCTTTTCGCAATCTCGGATTTTCCGCATTCCGGGGTCAAAAACGGCCGCTTGACACGCCCCGGTTCCAGCTCTATAATAAATTTATGCTGAAAATTTGCCGATGATGTACGCCATCGGCCATTCGGGGAGAATGAAAATGAATCATCGAATCACCTATTTTAACGGAAAAATATACACTGGCGAAGGCTGGGCCGGCTGCTTCACCGTGGAAGACGGCAAGTTTACCTACGTCGGCGACACGCTGCCGGAAAACCCCGGCGAGATCGTCGACCTTGCGGGGCAGTTCGTCTGCGCCGGTTTCAACGATTCGCATATGCACCTGTTGAATCTCGGGCAGACCCTCGACATGGCGGACCTCGCTGCCCGCACCACGTCTCTGGAGGATGTGCTCGGCTGCCTGCGGGAGTACATCGCCGAGCAGCAGCCCGCCCCCGGCACATGGGTGCGCGGCCGCGGGTTCAATCAGGACTATTTCGCCGGCGAGCACCGCTTCCCCTCCCGCTACGATCTTGACGCCGTCTCCACCGATCACCCCATCTGCATCACCCGCGCCTGCGGGCACATCTGCGTGGTAAACTCCAGGGCGCTGGAGATCCTCGGCATTGACAAAAACACGCCGCAGCCGGAGGGCGGCCGCTTCAATGTGGACGAAAACGGCGAGCCAACCGGCCAGTTCTTCGAAAACGCACTGGGCCTTGTGTACAGCGCCATGCCCGCGCCGGACCGCGACGCCCTGCGCCGGATGCTGTTAAAGGGCTGTCAGCGCCTGAACAGCTACGGCATCACCTCCTGCCAGAGCGACGACTATGAATCCGTTTCCGGCCTTTCCTACCTGCCCATCATGGAAGTGATGGAGGAAATGGCAGAAACCGGCGAGCTGACCGTCCGCGTCAACGAGCAGGTGCATTTCACGAATGTGGAGGACCTCTCCGCGTTCATCGAAGCCGGACACCACAAGCGCTGCACTGTGCGCTTTAAGAACGGCCCGCTCAAGATGCTGGGTGACGGTTCCCTCGGTGCGCGCACGGCATACCTCTCCCGCCCCTATGCGGACGACGAAACCACCCGCGGCATTCCGGTATACACCCAAAAGCAGTTTGACGAGATGTGCGATCTCGCAAACCGCAGCGGGATGCCCATCGCGATCCATTCCATCGGCGACGGCATTCTCGACTGCATTCTCGATGCTTACGACAAGGCGCTTGCCGCCTGCCCGCGCGAAGATCACCGCCACGGCATCGTGCACTGCCAGATTACGAGACCGGATCAGCTGGAAAAAATCGCATCGATGAAGCTGCATGTCTATGCCCAGAGCATCTTTCTGGACTATGATCTGCACATTGTCGAAGATCGCGTGGGCGAGAAACTGGCCGCAAGCAGCTACAGCTGGAAGACGCTGGCGGCGAAGGGATCCACGGTCAGCAACGGCAGCGACTGTCCCGTTGAGCTGCCGAAGGTGCTCGCCGGTATACAGTGCGCGGTAACGCGCTGCGATCTGAAGGGATGCGGCCCGTAT
>JAFQWC010000071.1 GCA_017407665.1 Clostridia bacterium
ACGTCGGAGTACATCTGGATGAAGCGGCGATAGCAGTCATAGGCCCAGCGGGGGTTGCCGGACTTCTCAGCCAGAACTTCCACGACGGTGTCGTTCAGGCCCAGGTTCAGGATGGTGTCCATCATGCCGGGCATGGATGCGCGGGCACCGGAACGGACAGAAACCAGCAGGGGGTTCTCGGTATCGCCGAACTTCTTGCCGGTGATCATTTCCATGCGCTCGATGTACTTCATGATCTGGCCCATGATCTCGTCGTTGATCCACTGGCCGTCTTCATAGTACTGGGTGCAGGCTTCGGTGGTGATGGTGAAGCCCTGAGGGACGGGCAGACCGATGTTGGTCATTTCTGCCAGGTTGGCGCCCTTGCCGCCCAGCAGTTCACGCATGTTGGCATTGCCCTCGGTGAACAGGTAACAATACTTTTTGCTCATTCTCTTTCCTCCGTTTTTTGTAGCTGCCGTTCCGGCAGAATATTTATCTATTGAAATGGTAAATGCTTATATTTTTGCCTAAAATATTATAATAGTGCGAAAAGGGAAATACAATGCATAAATATCATAAGAAAACGGGACTTTTGGCGACTAATTCCCTCGAAAGATAGGGAATTTTCACAAAAAAATAAAACGGGGAAGAAAGAATCCGTTCTTTTCTTTTTTCAAAGGTTATGATAGTATAAAATCGTCAGAAAATCGGAGTTTGGGAGGAGGGGGCGCTATGCACCGGTTTGGACTGCCGGAAACGGACGATACGGTCCGCCGCATCGCGGAGGCCGCGGAGCGGGGCACCCTGTCCCACGCGCTGCTGCTCAGCGGGGCGGGCGACCGGCTGGCCGCGGCCCGGTTTGCCGCCGCCGCCATGGAGTGCACGGCGGAGCGGGAGAAACCCTGCGGCGTGTGCGACGCCTGCCGCAAGGTGCTGGATGACATCCATCCCGACGTCATTACCGTGCGGGACCCCGAGCATAAGAACATCGCCGTGGAGGTGGTGCGCGGCGTGCGGAGCGACGCCTATATCCGCCCCAACGAGGGACGGCGGAAGGTCTACATCTTCCCCGACTGCGCGCTGCTGACAGAGCCGGACCAGAACGTGCTGCTGAAGGTGGTGGAGGAAGGCCCGCCCTATGCGGCCTTCGTATTCTGCGCGGAAAATATCAGTCAGGTGCTGCAGACGCTGCGTTCCCGCTGCGTGGAGCTGAAGATGCAGCCCGCGGCGAAGCAGAGCGGAGCGGAATCCGAGGCGGGCGAGGCGCTGTGCCGTGCCGTGGCGAAACGGAAACGGGGCGCCGTGGCGGAACTGCTGGTCCGCATGGAAAAGAAGAAAATGACCCGTGAGGAACTGACCGCCATGCTGGCGTGGAGCCGGGAGGCTTTTGCCGCAGCCCTTTTGTCCTTTTACGGACAGGAAGCCGAGGCAAACTACCGGGAAATTGCGCCATTTCTTGCAAAAAACTTGACAAAAACGCAAATCGTGTCCACAATAGAACTGTTGCAAATGTATCAAGGCGAGTGCGTATACAACATCGGCCCCGGCCATGTTCTGGGCGCCCTTGCCGCTGAATTGGAGGGTATCCTTTGACCGAAGTGATCAGCGTCCGCTTTCGTGGCGGATGTAAAAATTATTTTTTTGACCCCAAGGGTCTGCAGGTGAAAATGGGCGACCAGGTGATCGTGGAAACGGCACAAGGCCCCGAATTCGCCACCTGCACCGAGGGCAACCACGAAGTGGCGGACGAGGCCATCGTGCAGCCCCTGTGCGCCGTGCTGCGCATGGCCACCGACAATGACCGCCGTACGGTGGACTACAACCGCAAAAAAGAGAGCGAGGCCTTCGACATCTGCGAGAAGAAGATCGCGGACCACGGCCTTGACATGAAGTTGGTGAACGTGTCCGCCAGCTTTGACGGCAACAAGATTATCTTTTACTTCACGGCGGACGGCCGTGTGGACTTTCGCGAACTGGTGCGCGATCTGGCCGGCGTGTTCCGTGCCCGCATCGAGCTGCGCCAGATCGGCGTGCGTGACGAGGCCAAGATGATCGGCGGCCTCGGTATCTGCGGCCGGCCCTTCTGCTGCTCCCAGTTTCTGGACAGCTTTATGCCCGTGTCCATCAAGATGGCCAAGACCCAGAATCTCAGCCTGAACCCCACTAAGATCTCCGGCTCCTGCGGCCGTTTGATGTGTTGTCTGCGCTATGAGCACGAAACCTACGAAGAGGCTCTGAAAACCGTTCCTCCCGTCGGCTCCCTGGTGCAAACCCCGAATGGCAACGGCGTTGTGAT
>JAFQWC010000072.1 GCA_017407665.1 Clostridia bacterium
ACCGGCGTAGGCCACGACCTTACCGGCAAACAGGACACCCTGACCGCCGAAACCGGCGAAAACCATGTTCAAATCTTTCATTTCAGTCTGTCCCCCTTCGTGCCGTCCTTATATACGCCCAGCGGGTAGTACGGGATCATGTTCTCCTGCAGCCACTTGAGGGAATCCACCGGAGAGAGGCCCCAGTTCGTCGGGCAGGTGGAGAGCACTTCCACGATGGAGTAACCCTTACCCTCGATCTGATTCTGGAACGCCTTCTTGATGGCCTTCTTCGCGATGTTGACGTTCTTCACGCTGTCCACGGTGACGCGCTGTGCGAGTGCCACGCCGTCCAAAGTGGAGAGCATCTCGCAGACGCGCACCGGGTAACCGGCAGCGTTCACGTCGCGGCCGTAAGGTGTGGTCTGGGTGATCTGATTCGGCAGGGAGGTCGGTGCCATCTGGCCGCCGGTCATGCCGTAGATCGCATTATTGACAAAAATAACGGTGATGTTCTCGCCGCGGGTGGCTGCGTGCACGGTCTCAGCGGTACCGATGGCCGCGAGGTCACCGTCGCCCTGATAGGTGAAGATCACGTTTTCAGGCTTTGCGCGCTTGAGGCCGGTGGCCACAGCCTGTGCACGGCCGTGCGGGGCCTGCACCATATCGCAGGAGAAATAATCATAACACATAACGGAGCAGCCGACGGAAGCGACGCCGACGGCCTTGCCTTCCACGCCCAGCTCTTCCAGAGCCTCGGCAACGAGGCGGTGAATGATGCCGTGGGTGCAGCCCGGGCAGTAGTGCAGGGGCGCATCAGTCAGCGTGGACGGTTTCTTAAATACAACTGCCATTTTATATCCAGTCCTTTCTCGTCGGATTACAGGAGTTTCTTGATCTCACCGAGGACTTCCTTCGGTGTGGGAATGATACCGCCGGTGCGGCCATAGAAATGGACCGGCACCTTGCATTCGCAGGCGAGGCGAACATCATCCACCATCTGGCCCATGCTCATCTCCACAACGAGCAGCTGCTTTGCCTGTGCAGCGGCACGCTGAATGGCATCGGTCGGGAACGGCCAAAGGGTGATCGGGCGAACGAGACCGACCTTCAAGCCCTCTTCGCGGGCCTTATTGACGGCGCTGCGCACCACACGGCTGGATGCGCCGTAGGCCACAACGATCACATCGGCGTCTTCGGTTCTGTATTCTTCGGCACGCTGCTCGTTCTGCTTGATGGTCTCATAACGTGCATAACGCTCACGGACGAGATTTTCGAGTGCATTCGGAGTCAGATACAGGGAGTTTACAATGTTGTGCTTGCGCTGACCGCCATGGCCACAGGCTGCCCACGGCTTCTCCACCTGTGCGGTTTCCTTCTTTTCCGGCAGCTCCACGGGCTCCATCATCTGGCCCAGCATACCGTCCGCGAGGATCATCGCCGGCATACGGTACTGGTCCGCCTTGTCGAAGGCATCAGAGACGAGATCGACCATTTCCTGCACGGTGGACGGTGCGAACACCAGCACCTGGAAGTCACCGTGGCCGAGTGCCTTGGTGGCCTGCCAGTAATCAGCCTGAGACGGCTGAATGCCGCCGAGGCCCGGGCCGCCGCGCTGCACGTTGATGATGACAGCGGGCAGGTCGGAACCGGCCATATAGGAAATGCCCTCGCCCTTCAGGCTGACGCCGGGAGAGCTGGAAGAAGTCATCGCACGGACACCGGCCGCAGAAGCACCCAACACCATGTTGACGGCTGCGATTTCGGATTCTGCCTGCAGATATGTACCGCCGATTTTCGGCATACGCTTGGCCATATAGGCGGCCAGCTCGGTCTGCGGGGTAATGGGATAACCGAAGAAATGGTGGCATCCGGCCTGAATGGCGGCTTCTGCCAGCGCTTCGTTACCCTTCATCAAAACTTTTTCTGCCATATTTGTTACAGTCCTTTCCTGTTAGCGTTCAACGGTAATCGCCGTATCCGGGCACATGGTGGCGCAGGCGGCACAGCCCACGCAGGCGGCCTCATCGATCAATTCTGCCGGGTGGTAACCCTTGGCATTGAGGCGGTCCTTTGCCAGCGCAATGATCTTCTTCGGGCACGCATGAATGCACATGGAGCAGCCCTTGCACACTTTTTCGTCCACAATAATCCTTGCCATATTGTTTCCTCCTAGTTAAAAATCCGGTTCGTCTTCCCAGACGAAATGCACATATCTCCGAACGATTCTGAAGTGTTCCGGCACATCGCCTTCCACTGCAAAATCCGGGATGGTCGAGTAAAGCAGCGGCAGTCCGCACAGCCGCGCAGCTTCCGCGGCAAAGCCCTCTGCCTCCAGCACGGTCTGTACCGTGGTATCCACGCCGAGATGGGAATTGTTCACCACTGCCGTCGCTTTCAGATGCGACGCATTTTCAATCTCCCGCAGCAGCGTGAGGGTTTCTGCGGGCTTTGTGGAAAGAATGCGGTAACGGTTCACCACATAGAGCATCTCATAGTCCACTTCTGCAAAGTTGCGGCTCAGCCTGCCCAGCGCCGTGGCGCCGACGTCATCGCCGCCCGCATCAATGAAGATCTCCGCGTTTTCCATACTGAAAACGGAGTAGATCTCCGGCGGCAGCACGGGGGTATCGAGCGTGGTGTTCGCGAATACCGGCGCAATCAGCTCCACGCCGTGTTTTTTCAGAAACGCGCTGTAATCCGAGGAACGGAAATAGGGATTTACAATATCCATATCCACAATCACGCTTCGGCGGCCGCGCTTTGCCGCTTCCACCGCAAGATTCAGCGCGAGATTTGTTTTTCCGCAGCCGTAATGACCGCAGATCACGGTGATTTTACTTGGCATACACGCACACCTTTCCTGAAAATTTACGCCTTTGCCGCGCAGGATTACACATTATAATAACACCATCGGAGAAAAAAATCAACCGCCATCCATACAAAACCCTCTGTTTTTGCATGGAGAAGCGGCTGAACTTTCATATTTTGGTAAAATTTCGGATTAAACTTTGTCAAAGAAATTATTTCCCATGCAGAAACAGATCAAAAGACACCGTGTAACCATGGCACGTCACCTTTTCGTCGTTCCATTCGCAATTCCAATCATTTGCTGTTTTCAGTTTCTCCAATTCATCTGCAGCATCCTCAAAGGTATAGCAAACATCCGTGTAGTAATACACATGCTTTTGATCATACTTCTGGCAAATAACATACGCGGTTTTCTCTGGTTCACCGGTAGTCTCACTGAATGTTGTATACTTAAACAAAATTCGTCCGTATGTGTCCGTTTCCAGAACTTCACACGAAAATGAACCGCCTTTCAGATCAAAGGTGTATATGTCTGGAACAGCAAAAGAGCCGCATGCAGCCAAGGAAATCTCCTGAGACACAGATTTGCATGCTGTCAGTGTACAGATCATAAACAGAATGCAAAGAGCAATCTGTACAATCGATTTTGCCTCTTTCAATAATTCTTTTTTCATTTCGCTTATCTAAACCTCCATTTCTCTTACAACATGTCAAATACAACAACTCTCTATTGCTCTCTTCAAGAGTATCGCCCAATCAATTCCATCAAAGCCTCCGTATCAAAAGAATTCACGGCAACCCGATTATAGTACCTCCCAGAATAATAGCAAACTTGCATTGAACCTAGAGAAATTTCACAACTTCCATCCTGATAGACAATCATAATGCCCATTCTTCCATTAAAATGTGTATCACCTCTTCCGATAAAATCCGGTTCACCATAAGTGAGCCTGTAGGATGGGATCTGCAGCAATTCACTAAAAAAAGAATCTCTTTCTTCCCCTTCTAACACCTTCATGATTTCTGGAGACGGCGGAATTTCTCCTGTAGGTTTCTCCTCGGGATATTTATCCCATTCTTCATAATAACGAACAATCTGAATCGTCTGAATATTCTCGGATGGCTGCATAAACTCATACGATTGTTCCGAAGTTCTGCAGCCCCCCAAGAAAGTAAAAATCATAATCCAAGTCAAAAGCAGGACACTGCATTTGAATTTACAGCTCATAGTCTCAGCCTCCCCTATCAGACAACATATTAAATTGCACAAATACCTCATTAGTTTTATACTTTTATTATACGGTAAATGAGCGTAGTTTGCAATGATATATCGCTTGCGTGATATATATCCGTTTCATTGATACGCGAAGCGTATATCATCTGCGAAGCAGATATCATAGTGTTAGCTATATCATCCGTGACTGCAGGGAACGGATATCATTGAAAAAAGCACTTGCTCTCGCAAGTGCTTTTTTCGTGGTGGGCCATCAGGGACTCGAACCTTGGACCAACCGGTTATGAGCCGGTAGCTCTAACCAACTGAGCTAATGGCCCGCATGGGGCTTTTGACCGTGAACTATCATACCACAGATCCCGCACAAATGCAAGCAGAAAATCCATACCGGATCTGACAGTTTTCTCCCCAATAAGAACATAAAGGGAGCCGTTTGCACAGCCCCCTTCCTATACTTATATGATCGTATCGTTATTTGGAAATCAGCTCGACATCCAGCGTGACAGCACCGACTGCAGGCAGCGCGTCGGCCGGGATCACAATCTGTGCACCGGTACCGGTCCAGCGCTTTTCGCCGCAGGAAACAACGCCGATGCTGTATTCGCCCCAGTTGAGCGCACCGGGATTATGATAGCGCACCAGCACTTCACGGCCTGCGCTTACGCAATGGATCTGTGCAATGCCGTCTGCATCGAAGTGCACGGGCAGCAGCTTCGGCTCCAGATGGAGATCGCCGTTTTTTCCCTTCACACCGAAGACCTGCGTCTGCAGTGTCAGCAGCAGCCAGCTGCCGGTGCCGGTCAGATACGGGTACATGCCCTGTCCGCGCTCGTCAAAATACTCCGGAACACCGGGCAGGAGCTTGCTTTCCTCAAAATCAATGCTCTGCTCATACAGGTTCTGCAGCACCTTCCAGCCTTCTGCCGCAAAGCCGCGGGAATACAGCGCATAAGCATACATGACCGCCATATGGCAGAACACCGCGCCGTTTTCCTTTGTGCCGTAGGCAAAGCCAAACATGCGGCCCATATCCAGCTTGACTTCATTAAAGTTTGTGTTCAGGCAGTAGCCGCCGCGCGCCGGGTCAAACAGATACTGATCCGCCGCCCGGACGATCTGCGCTGCGCACGCGTCATCCGCCGTGCCGGACAGCAGGGTAAACACCTGACCGGTCAGCATCATGCGGACATGATCCTGCACGACGCCTTCCACCTGTCTCGCGGAATCATCATAATAGCTGTTGAACCAGTGATTGCCGTCCCCGTCGCCGACCCACTCGTTCTCTCGGATATGATTTTTAATATATACACTCATGGTGTGGAGCTTTTCGACCAGCGCCTCTACGCAGATCTCAACAGATTCGGTCTCGCCCTCCATCGCATCGCAATACGCAAAGAGCGCCGTGCGCATCTGCTCTGTCTCGCCGCCCGGGGTATTCATCAATGTTTCGAGCGGCGCGGGGATCGTCACAGACGCAAGGCCGTTTGCAGCCATACGGCTCAGCCGATTGGCGAGGGTCTCAAAATTGCCCGCATACGCCGCTGTAAACGCTACGCTCTCACCACGATTGCGCGCCATGTCCAGACCGTCGTTCCAGTCCGCGCCGCGCAGTCTCATATTGCCATGCTCGCCGACGTCAAAGAAAGCGGCGATCGTCTGGATCAAAAGATGCTCAAGGACAGTGCCGCGCTTCGGGCAGCCGGGTTCCGCCAGAGCTTTGCCCTCGCCGCGATGGGCCAGCGTATCCCGGAAATACGGCTGCTCTTCCAGCAGAAAAGCATCGTCGCCCGTTTCATTCAGATACAGCTCGACGGTCAGCAGCGGCCAGAAACCGTGATCCATCCAAACACGCGGAATGCCGTTGCGGTCCGCCTTGAACTCGCCCGGTCTCGCACCGATGATCGTCGCATTCGTGCCGTCCGTACGCACGCCGGCAAAATAGCTGAGCAGATCCTGACGGGTACGCTTCGGGTCGGACAGAAGCAGCGCAAGGCTGTCCTGCCAAAGGTCACGCCAACCGCGGCCGCCGCGGCCATAGTCGTGATGCGGCATAAAGCTGCAGCCGCAGATACGGCGCAGAAGCGGCTGAACGCCCACCCAGTGCGTCCATGCATTGAAATCCTTGTCCTCCGTATACAGCTTCATGGCACAGGCGGACTGCCAAAACGCCTTTGTCTTTTCGAGGGCTTCTTCAACGGCCGGTGCAGTGAGGTACGGTGTGGGGTCATCGTCCACGGACAGAACGACCTGATAGCGATGGGTTTCGCCCGGAGCAAGCTCCTGTTCGGCAAAATACAGCGCGCCGATCACCTCGCCGTCCTGTGCAGTATCGCCCGCATGGAGCAGCTTGGCGCTTTCCGGGCACACAACCGCCTGCGGCCAGTCATAACTGCCGCTGCCGACGAAATCTCTGACCAGCGGGATCACTCCTGCGGGTGCCGTTCCGTTCTCATCTGCGCCCCATGCACGATATGTGATCGTACCTTTCTGGTGGCCGCGCTCGTCAAAAGTCAAAGTGGGATGCAGATCCACGCCGTACTCCGTAACCGTCACACGATGCAGCAGACTGGTTACATGGCGGTGATCGCGGATATTATCCGCAGAACGGCCATACAGCGGAACCGCAGCGATCGGTGTCACTTGGATTGCTGCATCGCCGGTATTGGTCAGGCTGACCTGCAGGATCTCCACCTTATCCAGACCGGCGGGGACAAAGCTCAGGGTCTCCGCCATGAGTCCGGTCGCTTTTTGGATGCGCGTGATCTTCTGCCAGAGCAGGCCGCCGGTCAGCACAGATTCTTCCCCGTCGGCATCAAAGCGGGCCGCCTGCTGCGGTGCGCTCTGTCCCACAACGGACCACGGCCTCTGCCCTTTGATGTATACCCAGAAATTGCGGGTCGCACGGCTTTCATGCAGGGTTTCACTGCTGGCCGGCGCCAGCAAATATGTATTCTGATCCGTCTTGCTGTCGCCTGCCAGCAGCGGCGTCACGCTGGAGATCATACCGCCCTCATTGACAAGCGGGAAATACACCTCCGGAAAATTCTGCGCATTTCTCAGGATAAAATCGCCCTGATCATTCAAAAGTTCCAACAGTTTCATCGTTAGGCCCCTTTCCTTTCTTAGCAAGTGGATTCGGTTCAAAATTCGGCAATCGTGCGATCACTTGATAAAATAAGTTTATCATTCAACCGAGAGCACCGTCAAGACGGTTCCCAAGAAACGATAAATAAAATGCACAAATCCCGAAAAGTTCACGTTCGCAAACCTTTCGGGATTCATCATTTTGAAATATTACTCTTCTTCGTCGATGTCGTCGAAGTCGAACTCCAGCTTCTCGTTGCAGTTCGGGCAATCGATCCAGCCTTCGTCCAGCATGGCGCCGTTCAGCTCGATGGTATCGCCGCAGGTGGGGCAGGTGACTTCAAAATAGCAGTCATCCTCGTCCTCTTCCCACTCGTTGTCATCGTCGTCACAATCGCAATCACAGCCACAGCCACAGTCACAATCACAGTCGCAATCACAATCGTCGTCATCGAACTCGTAGAATTCCTCTTCCAGCTCGCCGAGGTCTTCATCGATCTCGTCAACCTGACCAGAGAGCTCATCGTAAGCGTCTTCCATTTCTTCCATGGAAAGGCAGAGATCATCCAGCAGATCGATGATCGCATTGAAGAGCTTGGTCTCCTTTGCCTTCGGGTCCAGCTCCAGGCCTTCCATCAGACCGCGGATATAAGCAGCTCTTTCAGAGTTTGTCATGATTATTGCTCCTTTCCTGAGCATTCAGCATCCTGTTTAGGATTCTTCACAAAGCCGCAATTATGCGCGCTCCATGTACTCACCGGTTCTGGTGTCGATGCGGATCATTTCGCCCTCGTCGATGAACAGCGGGACCTTGATCTCAGCACCGGTCTCGAGAGTAGCCGGCTTGGTTGCGTTGGTAGCGGTGTCGCCCTTGAAGCCCGGATCGGTCTGGGTGACCTGCAGTTCAACAAAGTTCGGCGGTTCTACACCAAAGACGTTGCCCTTGTAGGAGAGCACCTTGCAGATCATGTTTTCCTTAACGAACTTGAAGTTGTCGCTGAGGATGGACGGGCTGATCGGCAGCTGCTCGTAGGTCTCAGCGTCCATGAAGTAGTACAGATCGCCATCGTTGTACAGGTACTCCATGTCCTTTCTCTCGATGTAAGCGGTCGGATACTTGTCGTTCGGGTTGAAAGTTCTTTCAGTCACGCCGCCGGAGATCACGTTGCGGATCTTGGTGCGGACGAAAGCTGCGCCCTTACCGGGCTTAACATGCTGGAATTCAACGATGGAATAGACGTTGCCGTCCATCTCAAATGTAATACCATTTCTAAAATCGCCTGCGGTAACCATAGGTTAATACCTCCAAATAAAGTGTCTAGTTTATTGTAATATAGATTTGCCCGTTTTTCAAGCAAAAATCGCAGAGTTTGCCCCTTTTTATGAAAAAATCAGAGAATAATCAGTTCTTTCGGGGAATGTGTCAGGTTTCGGCAGCCATCTTCCGTAACAACGATCATATCTTCGATGCGTACACCGCACTTGCCGGCCACATAGATGCCCGGTTCCACGGTGATGACCATGCCCGGCTCGGCGATGGTTTCGTCTCTTGTGGAGAAGCCCGGCCACTCATGGATCTCAAAACCGACACCATGACCAAGGCTGTGGCCAAACGTACCCGGATACGGGGTCTCGATGATGTCGCGGGCCACCTTGTCGATGTCGCAGCAGCGCACACCGGCATGGATTGCTTCAATGGCAGAGACCTGTGCCTTGAGAACGGTGTTGTAGATGTCTCTCTGCTCGTCATTCACATAGCCAACAGCTACCGTACGGGTCATGTCGGAATTGTAGCCGTTCAGGCGGGCACCGGTATCCATGGTAATGAGATCGCCCTTGCGGATGGGGGTATTGCCCGGAACACCGTGGCACTGGGAACCGTTTGTGCCGGTAACAACAATGGGATCAAACGCATTGCCGTCCGCGCCCAGCTTGCGCATATGGGATTCGATCTCCAGCGCGATCTCGCGCTCGGTGACGCCCTCGCGGATGAAGTTCAGGATGTGGGTGAAGGTAGCATCGGTGATGGCCTGTGCATCGCAGATGCGCAGGATCTCATCCTCACTCTTGATGATGCGCTGTACACGGATGGCTTCATCCAGTTCAGTGGTGAGCAGCGCCTCTGCACCGCAGTCGTTGCAGATCTTCTCCAGACGCTTCGCTGTGCCGTAGGGCAGTGTGGCATATTCCATGTACACGGAGGTGATGCCGTGCTTGTTGAGCAGGTTCTTCAGAGTTTCATCGAGAGAAACCAGATCCACCACTTCCGCACCCTTTGCCTTGGCACGTGCGGCTTCCGCATAGCGGAAATCGAGCAGATAGTAGGCCTTTTCCGCGGTTACAAGCAGAATACCTGCGGAAGACGGGAAAGACGTGAGATAATAACGATTGATCGTGGAATAGACCAGCGCGGCTTTTTTGCTGTCGCCGGCGATCAGTCTTTCGCTGAGTCGTTCAATGGGATTCATCAGAAATACTCCCCTTTCATTTTTTACTGTTTTGTTTTTCGAGAACCGCATGAATGGAGCGGTAATGCGGCCGCAGAATGCTCTCCAGACGGCGCTTGAACCGAACCGTTGCAGAGGGATCCGGTGCAAGCGGATCCAGCAGAATGGACTTCATGCCGCAGAGGTTGGCACCCAGAATATCGGTGAAGATCTGATCGCCCACCACAAGGCACTCCCGGACCCGGACTCCTGCACTTCTTTTGGCACGCAGATAACCGAACGGAGAGGGCTTGCAGGCAAACGACGTATACGGCAAACCAAACTGCGCCGCAAACGGTGCCACACGCTTTTTATAATTGTTGGATACGACCACAAGATGATATCCCGCCGCGGTCATCGCCTGTGTCCACTCCAATACACCCGGAAACGGTGTTTGCGCACCGTGTGCAGACATGGTATTATCCGCATCCAGCACAAGGGCACGCACCCGAAGTGCACAAAGCAATTCCGGCGTGATCTCTGTCAGGCAGTGCAGCGTACCGGTTGGTCTGAACAGCGCCATATCGATCCTTCCTCCTGCATTCATCCATCATGGGCAAAAAGACGCTTTTACACAAAAAAGCGGGCAGTTAGCCCGCTTCTTCACGTTTCATTATTTGTACTTGCGCTTGCGAGCTGCTTCGGACTTCTTCTTGCGCTTAACGGAGGGCTTTTCATAAGCCTCTCTCTTGCGCACTTCCTGAATAACACCCGCTCTGGCACACTGCTTCTTGAAGCGTCTGAGTGCGCTCTCCAGAGATTCGTTATCTTTGATTCGGATTTCAGCCATCTATATCCCTCCCATCCGCCATCAGGCAGGGGTTTATATTTGTTATTAGCACGAAATAACACAAATAATTATAGTGTGAAGGGTGCAAAAAGTCAAGGCTTTTTTTCTATAAATTTGTAAGAAATCAAAAACCCGCGGCTGATTTTTTGCTTTTCTTCCCGCAAAATGCGTTTTCTTCCTGATTTCGGTTGAATTTGGATACAGCAACGCCGTATACCGAGCGTTGAAAAAAATAACACACCCCGACAAAACACGCCTTTTTAAGACACGGCATAATCCCCGAAAATCCACGCCATAATAGATTCATTTTAACGCTTTGTAGATTGAGAAAAAGTATGCTTATTCCCAAAAAAACTTGACAAGAATAAAAAAACAGAATATCATATAATGGAAATATATTTTTACACACTGATATTTTGAGAGTGGGGTTGCACACAGCAATGAAAAAAGAGACACTTACTAAGAGCGAACGCGAGATCATGGCTTTGCTCTGGCATGTGGACAAGCCGTTGACCGCTTCCGAAATCATCGAACAATCGACAGACAAAACATGGAAGGACAGTTACATTCATCTTCTCATCAATTCTTTGCTGGCAAAGGAAATGATCCGCGCGGAGGGCTTTGCAAGGACCACCAAAAATTATGCCCGTACCTTTGCAGCCGCAATTTCTGAGGAAGAATATGCGGTGCGTCAGATCACCGGCAGAAAAAGCCTGAGCGTGGAGTCCGTTCTTTCCATTGTTTCGGTTTTGATCGAACAGGCAGAAGATCCCGTTGTTCTGATGAACGCTATGGAAAATCTGATCGCAGAGAAAAAGGAAGCACTCGTGTAAGTGCTGTTCTGTCGGCTGCATGAACCGCAGACACCGAATGTCTTTTTACTTCTCTTGTACAGCGGACTTGTATTGAAAAACGCACGGTATGCATGGGCATAGCCGTGTGTTTTTATTTTACAGGATATCCCTGCCCACCGGTGTACGGAACAGAGTTTCAAAATCCTCTCTGGTTTCCGAATACGCCAGTGCCCACATCATTTTCGCGATCACCGCTTCGGTCGTCATACTGGAAGCCTCCAGCACACGATATTTCTTTTTGATCATATGCCCCACGCGGTACACGGAAAGGTTGCTGCCCTCGTGCGGAACCTGCGTCGTAATGACAACGCGCACGCCGTTTTCCATCAGCGCGGCAATTTT
Source organism: Clostridia bacterium (assembly GCA_017407665.1). GTDB lineage: Bacteria > Bacillota > Clostridia > Oscillospirales > Acutalibacteraceae > Hominenteromicrobium. The sequence continues at coordinate 11,581 of JAFQWC010000072.1, forward strand.
CTCCTCAAAGGCATTGTCCCCGTAATACGGAATACCGCCCACGCCGAAGCTTTCGATCACCACGCCGCGGCAGTTCTGCATGATGAAATCGAAGATGCCGGGATCCATACCCGGAATGATGCGGATGGAAAGTATGGCCGGAACGAGCTGATCATAAAACTGCACCTCTCCGCGGCAGGTGCTGTGTTCATCAATATAAGAAAGCAGTTTCCGATCATAAAAAACACCGATATCCGGAAAATCGATGCTGGCAAACGCATCAAAACTTCTGGAATGCGTTTTGCGTGCGCGTGTTCCGGCGATGACATGGCTGTTGAACACCACATGCGTTCCGCAAGCTCTCGGGTCCGTGGCATACGCGAAGGCCTCATACAGGTTGCGGCGGGCGTCGCCGTCGGGCTCCTGAATAGATTTCTGTGCACCGGTAAACACAATGGGCTTCAGATTGTTCTGCACCAGATAAGACAGCGTCGCCGCGGCATAGGACATGGTATCCGTACCGTGTGTGATCACAAAGCCGTCATACCGATCGTAGCTTTCGCGGATGATCTCCGCCAGATGGATCCACTGTTTCCAGCACATATTGGTGCTGTCCAGACTGTACGGCTGGATCGTATCCACCAGACAGAGCGTGCGGATATCCGGTACAGCCTCCAAAAGTTCTTCCGATGTGAGCGCCGGGGTGAGTCCGTCCTCTGTATGTGCGGAGGCGATTGTACCGCCGGTTGCTATAAATAAAATCTTCTTCATGACATTGCCCTCATTTCAGGCCTTATGATAACACACCTTATCCCGCAAATCAAGTGAAACCGCACACGATAAAAAGTCCGGCAGAGCGATCTGCCGGACTTTTTCAGTCTTCCCCATTTTCGATTTGAATCTGGCACATCCGCATGGCTTGCAGTGCGTTTTTGTGGCTTTCCGGTGTGACGCCGGCGCAGCAGGCCGCATCCACCAGAACCGGTACCTCCGGCAAAGCCGCTTTGGCCATGATCGCATTGGAGATCACACAGATATCCGTGCAAAGGCCCACCAGCGTAATGCTGCCGATCGGGTTTTCTGCGTGCAGACTGCGCAGATTCTCCATCAGTTCCACACTGCCGAAGGTCGGCTTATCGATGGGCGTCTCGTCCAGCAGCTCCGCGATTTCAGGGTGGATGCCCCAGCCCGGTGTGCCCAGCACACAATGGACAACGGGCAGATGATGCCCCTCCTGGGTTTCCAGATAATTCGACGTATGGGTGTCCCTTGTCGCCAGCACAAGGCCGTCAAAATCGCGGATTTTCTCGGCGACCTTCGGCACAATGGCCACCGCTTCCGGTGTACCCAGCGCACCGTCTATAAAATCCTTCTGCATATCGACAACGATCAGTACATGCATCCTTCTTGCTCCTTTTCCAAATATATTCTTCGTTCACTGTCCCGCCAGACGGTTCAGTGTTTCTCCCGTAACACGATACGTGCTCCAGCCATCCATCGCGCCGGCACCCAGAGACTTGTAAAACGCGATGCTCGGCGCGTTCCAGTCGAGGCACGACCATTCCAGCCGCCCGCATCCGCGCTCCACTGTGATGGCGGCCAGCGTCTGCAGAAGCTGCTTTCCGTAGCCCTTTCCGCGGTACTCCGGCAGCACGAATAAATCTTCCAGATACACACCCGCGCGGCCGAGGAATGTGGAAAAATTATGGAAGAACAGCGCAAAACCGACGGGCGTGTCCCCTTCCGAAAGGAGCAGCACCTCCGCCTTTTGCTTATCGAAGATCCATTCCTCGAGAATGGCTTCCGTCGCGACCACTTCGTGTTCCAGCTTTTCGTACTGTGCAAGCGCACGGATAAATTCCAGGATCATGGGAACATCCTCCCGCTTTGCAAACCGAATCGTTCCGGCCATGGCGTTCCCTCACTTTCTCTTTCTGGCGATCAGGATGAACCGATGCTGTGTGTGCGGAATGTACCCCAGCTTTTCACACAGGGCATCCAGCTCCAAAAGCTGTGAGAAACAGCGCTCCACGGAGAAATCCGGGAATTCCCACGGCAGCACCTTAGCATACCACACAAACGCCCCCACGTCCAGATAACGGTCCTCCACATAGCATTGGTTTTTGTAGTTGATGGAAAAACCGGCCGCACGGAATTTCGGCAGCTCGTTTTCGAGGTTAAAATCGCGCATGGCGGTTTCGCCGCCGCAGAGCATTTTCCGCAGGCGAAGGCCATTGCTGCCGCCCACCTGCTGCGTGATGAAATATCCGCCGGGCTTCAAAACGCGGCGTACCTCATCGATATTATAGAATTCATGCCGGTTGAGCACGATGTCAAACTGCGCATCGTCATACGGCAGGGGCTTGTCATCCCAGCTCTGCCGCACAGTGATGCCCAGCGGCGCCAGTTTTTTTTCGCAGAGCCGCAGATTGGGCTCCCACGCTTCCGTAACGCTTGTCAGATGGAACGGATGCCGGAGCGAGAGCAGAAACTCTCCGCCGCCGGTACCCATATCCAGTATACGGCTGTCCGGCTTCAAAAAGTCCTGAACCTTCGATTTATAGCTCCACGGAAGTTCCTTTTCAATCAATCGCCCATTCAGATGCGAGAAATCCCAGCCGGTCATGCCGGCCAGTGCTTCCTCTTTTTCCCAAAGCGCGCGTTTTTCTTCAATATTCATGTATTCTTATCCACCTTATGGAATGTTTTCAGATTGCCGGTTTTGCCGTGGCGGCGGTCAAGCTCTGCGCGGACATCTTCGATATCAATGCCCTCGTTCACCATCAGTACAGTCAGATGGTAGAGCAGGTCGCTGATCTCACCCACAGTATCTTCGTTTTTGCCGTTTTTTGCGGCAATGATCACCTCACTGCACTCCTCGCCGCACTTTTTGAGGATCTTATCCGTGCCCTGCTGAAACAGATAGCAGGTATATGACCCCTCCTGCTGCTCGCCCTTGCGGGAGAGCACCGTATCATAAAGCTGCTGCAGAATATCCATAGTTTTTTCCTTTCTTCCCGGTATGACGGAAAGCCGCGAGCCGTCAGAGAGCGACGGCAGCGGCTTAAAATCAATTTTGAACGATCTCTTTGTAGAAACAGCTGTGACGGCCGGTGTGGCAGGCCGGTCCGGTCTGCACCACTTTGATGAGCAGGGTATCGTCATCGCAATCGGCGTGCACACTGACTACCTTCTGCGTGTGCCCGCTCGTTGCGCCCTTGTTCCAGAGGGTCTGCCGGCTGCGGCTGTAGAACCACGTATAGCCGGTTTCAAGCGTCTTGAGCATGGAGGCGCGGTCCATATACGCCAGCATCAGCACCTCACCGGCGGACGCCTCCTGCACGATGGCCGGAATCAGCTCGGCTTTCAGGAAGTATCGCTCGAGGT
>JAFQWC010000073.1 GCA_017407665.1 Clostridia bacterium
ATCTCCCCCGGTTTCGGTCTTCGGCACAAAATAGGTGATGGCGCGGGCGTTGTCTTTCAAATCTCCCGGGTGCATATTTGCGTAACGATCCGCCACGATGACCGCGATCTGCCCCTTATATTGCGTCTCCGCCTTTTGAATGGCCCAGCCGATGAGCTCTTTTCCATAAATCCTGCCGTTGTAGTTCATAAAACGAAACACCGCCCTTTCTGCTGTTATTGTACCGCAGAAAAGACAGTGCTTTCAATACCCGAAAGGGTTATGTTCATTTTATACCCGCGGCAGGTGCTCCGCGAGGAACCGGTGAATATCCGCAAACACGCGCGGGCTGTTTGTTTCCGTGCAGAGTGCATGGCGGATGCCGGGATACAGCGTGGTGCGCACATGGTGGCCGGTCTCGAGCAGTTTCCGCTCGACCCGCCGCACGCCCTTGCCCATATCGCCCACAGGATCGCGTCCGCCGGAAATCAGATACACGGGCAGCTTTTTCGGTACGCGGGTGTACCATTCGCGGCGGTTCACCGCCTCCAGCATCACACCGAGGTCGAGATAGCCCTGCACCGTCAGCGGGAAGCCGCAGAGCGGGTCCTGTATGTAGCGGTCCACCTCTTCCTCTTTGGAAGAGATCCAGTCAAAATCGGTGCGTTTCGGGCGGAAGGAGCCGTTGTACAGCATGGTCATCTGATCCGCCAAAAGCTGTACCTTGGCGCGGCCGCCTTTGGCTTTTTTCAGCGCACGCAGCATCATGCGCTCCGCCGGCCACATACCCGGCTTCATCCCGGCGCTTGTGCCCATCAGCACGAGCGCCTGCAGACCACTGCCGTACGACGCGGCGAACGCCCGCGCCACAAAGGAACCCATGCTGTGCCCCATCAGAAAATACGGCAGATCGGGATACTTTTCCTGCATCAGGCTCTGCAGGTTGCGCTGGTCCTCCACGAGATTATAGAGGCCGCCGTTGTCTCCGAAATGCCCGTACAGCGCACCGGAAGATACGCTGCGTCCGTGGCCGATGTGGTCGCAGATGACGACTGCAAAGCCGCGCTCGGCGAGATACTCGCAGAACGGCCGGTACGGTGCGCCGTGCTCCGCCATACCGTGGGCGATCTGCAGAACCGCCAGCGGGGCGGTATCGGGTTCATACAGGCGGGTGAAAATTTTGTTGTGCGGTACGCAGGAGTTAAAGGTAAATTCGGTAACGATCACGGCACTCATTCCTTTTCAAAGGGTTCTATATTTATTATAACGCAATTTTCATCAAACCACAACCGTAAAAACTGTCACGGCGTGCAGAACACTGCCGGCCAGCACGAACAGATGCCAGACGGAATGCATATAGGGGATCTTCTTGCCGAAGCCGTACAGCACCGCGCCCAGCGTGTAGGCGATGCCGCCGCCGAGCAGGAACCACAACCCCGTGGCGGACATCTCCTGCAGCACGGTCTTCATCGCGAACACCACGACCCAGCCCATGGAGATGTAGCAGATCATGGACACCACCTTGAAGCGCTCCACGCTGACGGCGTTGAGCACAATGCCCACGATGGCCGCCGTCCACACGATGCCGAACAGCGTGAGCCCCACGATGCCCTTCAGACAGCAGAGCGTGATGGGCGTATATGTGCCGGCAATGAGCAGAAAGATCGTGCAGTGATCCAGAATGCGGAACACCTGCTTCGCGCGGTTGACGCCCAGCGCGTGATACAGCATGGAGACGGTATACAGCAGCGTCATCGTGCCGCCGAAAATGCAGACGCTCGTGACGGTGACGGGGGTTTTCTCACAGAAAACAAGCTGCGCAATCAGCATAACGATGCTGAACAGGGCCGCCGCGCCGTGTGAAATGGCGGAGAAGAGTTCCTCTCCCAGCGAGTACATGGGCAGGTGCAGGTGCATGCGTTCCGCCTTTTTCCAGACTTTGCGCACAGACATTTCCCTATCGGAATACACAACAGCTGCTGTCATATTCAAAATCTCCTTTTCGGTTTTTATTTTCGTTTTATATAGTTTTCAAAACTAGATGTGTTCATATTATACGACGTGTCATTTAGAATTGCAATAGGAAATTTTGTAAAAAACAGAATTATTTTGCGGTATGCGTCTTTCCCGATTCCCCATCCGTTGACTTTTTCCGTGCTCCATGCTAAAGTGAGAGTACCGTCAATTATTATGGTACATATGCCCTTTTGCTGTGTGCCGCGCCGGCTCCGTGTTTTCCGGCGCAATCGTTCGTTTTGTGAAGGGAGCGGGGTTCCGTTAAGCCCTGCGCCCGGCTTCGCTGTGCATGGACACAGCATGGATGTATGCTGTTTTGGGGGAGAAGCGATATTTCGATCGGTTCCCGGCATACATCGGAAAGGTTGGTTTTTGTGAAAAAGCAAAAGAAGACAAACATTCTGCGATTTGCGCCGTTCACAAAGGGATTGCGGCATCATTTTGTGATCGCACTGCTCGGCACCGTGGTCTCGGTTTTCGCGAACTACATGACCCCCCAGGTCATCCGCGTCACCGTGGACTCCGTCATCAATGACGAGCCCTTCAATCTGCCGGCGTTCATTACCGGCTGGATCAATTCTCTCGGCGGCCGCGAATTCCTGCAGCACAACATCATCCTCTGTGCGCTGGTGTCCGTGGGCTTTGCGCTTTTGTCCCACTCCACCATGTATGTTTCCCGCATCAACATGGCGAAGGGCTGCGAGGGTACCGCAAAGAAGATCCGCGATAAGCTGTTCTCCCATATTCAGCGCCTGCCCTATGCCTGGCACAACCTGAACCAGACCGGCGACATCATCCAGCGCTGCACGCAGGACGTGGAACTCATCCGCAACTTCATCAGCGGACAGATGATGGAGCTGCTGCGCGTGTTCTTCCTCATCGTCACGCCGCTCATCCTCATGTTCTCCATGAACGCACAGCTCGCACTGGTCGCGCTGGCCTTCATTCCGGTCGTGCTCATCTATTCTCTCGTGTTCTTCCGCATCGTGGGCAAGAAGTTCCAGGCGGCGGACGAAGCCGAGGGCTATCTCACCGCCATCGTGCAGGAAAACCTCACCGGCGTGCGCGTGGTGCGTGCATTCGGCCGCGAGCGCTTTGAAAAGGACAAATTCAACAAGCAGAACGACCTGTTCTCCGATATGTGGGTCAAGCTCGGTTACGTCATGGGTACGAACTGGGGCCTCGGCGACCTGCTCTCCGGCATTCAGGTGATCACCATCATGGGCGCCGGCATCCTCTTTGTCGTGAACGGCGACCTGACCGACGGCGAATACCTCGCCTTCATCTCCTACAACTCCATGCTCGTGTGGCCGACGAGAAGCCTCGGCCGTCTCCTCGGCGAGCTTTCCAAGACCACCGTCAGCTCCAAGCGTCTCTTTGAGATCCTCGACGCCGTACCGGAGCAGGACGTGGGCGAACGCGCCGAGCCCGATATGAACGCGGACATCGAGTTCAAGAACGTCAATTTCTCCTATGGCACCTCCGGCGAAGTGCTGCATGACATCAACTTCAAGATCAAGGCCGGCACCACGCTGGGCATTCTCGGCTCCACCGGCAGCGGCAAGAGCACACTGACCTACCTTCTGGACCGCCTCTATGAGCTGCCCGAGGGCTGCGGCGAGATCACCATCGGCGGCAGAAACATTCAGGACATTTCCCTCGAGCACCTGCGCCGCAACATCGGCATCGTGCTGCAGGAGCCGTTCCTGTTCTCCAAGAGCTTCAAGGATACCATCTCCGACGGTTCCAGCCGCCATGACCTCGAAAGCGTGCGCAAATATGCCCGCCTTGCCGTCATCGACGACACGATCGACAGCTTTGCCGAGGGCTACGACACGCAGATCGGTGAACGTGGCGTGACCATTTCCGGCGGCCAGAAGCAGCGCGTGGCCATCGCCCGTATGCTGATGCAGAACACGCCGATCAAGATCTTTGACGACTCCCTCTCCGCCGTGGATATGGAGACCGACGCGAAGATCCGCGCCTCCATCAACGAAAACGTGCACGGCACCACCATCATCATTGCACACCGCATTTCCACCATCATGAACGCAGACAAGATCATCGTGATGGACAAGGGCCGCATCGTGCAGGAGGGCACACACGAGACCCTGGCCAATACGGACGGCATCTACAAGCGTATTTACGACACCCAGCGCTCTGCGGACTGATGACTTGAGGAGTGACCTATGAAAACAAAGAATAAATCCATACAGACCTGGGCAAAGATCCTGCCATTCCTTGCCCCGTATAAAAAACAGATGTTGATCATCGTCTGCATGATGCTCGGCGCGGCTGCCATAGATACCATCAACCCGCTGTTCTCCGGCTATGCGATGGATCATTTCATCATTCCCCGCCAGGCAGACGGACTCGGTGCATTTGTGCTGGCGCATCTGACTATGACCATTCTCATGACCGCCGGCACGATCTGCATGGCCGTCTTCGCCCTGAAGGTGGAGATGTACCTCGGCCGTGACTTAAAGCGCAAGCTGTTCGATCACCTGCAGAATCTTGATTTCTCCTACTACAACACCACGCCCGTGGGCACCATCATGGCCCGTGTGATGAGCGATACCGGCAAGATCGGCACCGTGTTCGCATGGAGCCTTGTGGACGTGTTCTGGAGCCTGACCTACATCATCCTGTGCGTAATCGTCATGCTCACCGTCAACTGGCGGCTGGCGCTGATCCTCATCGCACTGATCCCGATCATCGCGGTGATCTCCCTGTACTTCCAGAAGCACATTCTGGCCGCCAACCGCAAGGTGCGTGCCATCAATGCCGAAGTGACCCGCCATTACAACGAGGGCATTTCCGGCGCGAAGACCTCGAAGACCATGGTCATTGAGGAAAAGAACGACCGCAACTTCCAGAGCGTGACCGAGGATATGCGCCGTTCCTCCATCCATGTGACCCGCATGCATTCCATCTACTGGCCGCTCGTGGGCTTTATCACCGCGCTGGGCGTGGGCATGGTGCTCACCGCCGGCGGCGAAATGGTACTCGGCAAGAACATCTCCGTGGGCGAGATGACCATCTTCATCAACTACGCACTCATCATTGCGGACCCGGTGCAGAACCTCGCCCGCAGCGTGGCGGACTTCATCTCCACGCAGGTCAACATCGAGCGCACCATGGCGCTGCTGGAGCGCGAACCCCTTATTCAGGATACGCCCGAAGTGGTGGAAAAATACGGCACCGTGTTTGAGCCCAAGCGCGAAAACTGGGAGCCGCTTGAGGGCCACATCACCTTTGAAGACGTGACCTTCATGTACTCCGACGGCGTGGAAAACGTACTGGAGCACTTCAACCTCGATATTCCCGCCGGCACCACCGTGGCCATCGTCGGTGAGACCGGCGCCGGCAAGAGCACGCTCGTGAACCTCGCCTGCCGCTTCTTTGAGCCGACCGACGGCCGCATTCTGATCGACGGCAAGGATTACCGTGACCGCTCCACCCTGTGGCTGCACTCCAGCATCGGCTATGTGCTGCAGACACCCCACCTGTTCTCCGGCTCCGTGCGCGAGAACATCCGCTACGGCAAGCTGGATGCCACCGACGAAGAGATCGAGGCAGCGGCAAAGCTTGTGAGCGCCCATGACGTGATCATGCGCATGGACAAGGGCTACGACAGCGACGTCGGCGAGGGCGGCGACCAGCTCTCTACCGGCGAAAAGCAGCTCATTTCCTTCGCCCGTGCCGTTCTGGCCGACCCGCGCATCTTTGTGCTCGACGAGGCTACCGCATCCATCGACACGAAGACCGAGGAGCTCATCCAGCACGCGATCTCCACCCTGCTCGAAAACCGCACCTCGTTCCTGATCGCACACCGTCTCTCCACGATCCGTCACGCCGACGTGATCCTCGTGGTGCGCGGCGGCAAGATCATCGAGCGCGGCACACACGAAGAACTGCTCAAGAAAGGCGGCTACTATGCCGACCTGCACAACAAGCAGTTCGAGACCGAGCACTCCGCCAAGATTTTTGCCGAGTAACACAACTATGCCTGCGCGTGCGAAGCTTTCCGCACGCGCAGTTCTGTTTTGGAGGTCCTTATGAAAACACCTGAAATCACTGTACTGCCGATCACCCGTGACCTGATCCCCGCCTGCACGGCGCTGTACATCCGCACATTTACGCTGCCGCCGTGGTGCGACGAGATCCCCTCCCCGCAGCCGGTGATCGATTATTTTGAAAACTTTCTGAAAATGGACACCTTCCTCGGGTACGCCGCGTTTTTCGACGGCAGGCTCGCGGCACTTTCCACCGGCATGAAAAAGCCGTGGCGGAAGGGCATCGAGTATTACATCGACGAATTCTGCGTCGATCCCGACCTGCAGAGGCAGGGCATCGGTTCGCAGTTTCTGAAAACGATCGAGGCGGACATCGCCGCCCGCGGTATGTGCGGCATGGTGCTCACCACGGAGGCGGCGTACGGCTCCTTCGATTTCTTTGTGAAGAACGGATTCGAAAAGCTTGGCAGCCTCTGTGTGCTCGGAAAATAACGGAGAGGAGGACGGCATCATGGACGAAATTCGCTTAGTAAAACCCACCATGGCGTACGCGGAACAGATCCTGGCCGTGCGGCAGGAGATTCTGGACACCGACACCGGCGAGGATGCTTTTGCCGGCTGCAGCAGCCTGCAAAATCACGTGACCGCCGAAAGCTGGCTTGATCACCTGCGCCGCTTTGAAAACCCGGAGACAGTCCCCGCGGGGTACGTGCCCTCCAGCACCTATCTCGCCGTCCGTGTTGCGGATGACCGTCTCGTCGGCATCATCGACCTGCGCCACCACATCGACCACCCCATTTTGAGCGTGTGGGGCGGGCACATCGGCTACTCCGTGCGCCCCTCCGAGCGCCGGCGCGGCTACGCCAAAGAAATGCTGCGCCTGAATCTCGAAAACTGCCGCGCCCGCGGCCTGGAAAAGGTGCTCATCACCTGCATCCACGGCAATATCGCAAGTGAAAAAACGATCCTCGCAAACGGCGGCGTATTTGAAAACGAAGTGACCGTTGATGGCGAAATCATCCGCCGCTACTGGATCACATTGTAAAAGGAAGAATCATATGATGAAACACCAAAAGATCACGATTGCCGGCATCCCCGCCGTTTTGTGGGGCGATGATGCCGACAAACTCTACATCCACGTACACGGCAAGATGTCGCAGAAAGAATACGCGGCGGAGTTTGCCGAAATTGCCGCCGAAAAAGGGTATCAGACCCTGAGTTTCGACCTGCCCGAACACGGCGAGCGCAAAAATGAGCCCGACCGCTGCGACATCTGGACCGGTATGCGCGACCTGAAAAACATCGCGGACTGGGCGTTTGCGCGGTACAAAAGCGTTTCCCTCTTCGGCTGCAGCCTCGGCGCGTATTTCAGCCTGCAGACCTACGCCGGCCTGCCGTTTGCGCGCTGCCTGTTCCAGTCCCCCATTCTCGATATGGAGTATCTTGTGCGGCAGATGATGCTGTGGTTCGACATCACCGAGGAACGGCTGGAACAAGAAAAGGAGATCGACAACCCGGTCGATCCCCTGCGCTGGGATTATTTTCAGTTTGTCCGCACCCACCCCGTGACGTACTGGCCCATCCCCACCGCCATTCTCTACGGCGGAAAGGACGACCTGCAGTCCCGCGCGGTCATGGATACGTTCTGCGCCGCACACGGCTGCACGCTGACCGTCTCGGAAACAAGCGGCCACGCCTTTATGGAAAACGGCGACGGCGCGATTATCCGCAACTGGCTGAAAGAAAACATCTGAACATAGGAACGCCCCGGCCTTGCGGTCGGGGATCGTTTTTTAGCCAAAAACTGCAGTGTACAGCGCTTCCAAATCGGGTTCATACCCGTTCTCCGTGTGTACTGTGATCGTTCGGTATGGCAGATGCGGTGCGTTGTATGAGCCGACCACGGGCTGTGCACCGTTCTTTGCCATGTGCACGCCCTTGTCGCCGTGAAAATACAGTCGCTTTTCGTCCGCCAATCCACGCGCCAAAAAGCGGTCGAGTGCGGTTTGGCCGTTCACATCGCAGAGCAGCACGGTAATATCCGCTTTTTCCGCAAGCGGTCGAAGAAATTTCTCCCAAACCGGGTGCTGAAATGCCGCTTCCGCTGCCACGGAGACCCCGCGGTCCAGAAGGAAGCCCAGCGTGTCGAAAAACGCTTCCGTTGCGGCGAGGTTCGCATCCGGGCCCATAGCTTCGTGGCTGACCCCGGCGGTATGCACCATACCCTCTTTGATGCGGTCCCGGCTGATGAGCGGAAGATACCATGCGCGGCTGAGCGTCTCTGCCAACGTGGTTTTGCCGGCACCGGGCCGACCTGTGATGACAATGAGATGCGGTTTTTTCATGCGATACACACCCTTTCCACCTGCATTATACTGCACCGACGAAAGGAAAACCAGCAATTTGGTAAATTCAAAAGGGGATGCTACCGCATCCCCTTTTTTCTTTAGATTTTCTTCGTCCACAGGCCGATGCTGTCTTCCGTGCGGAAACCGGCGGCGTTGTAGAACTTTCTGCGCCAACTGTAGGAATTCACATAGCATTTCTCCACGCCTTTTTCCCGGCAGCGCTGCAGCACGCCGTGCATCATGGCCGTGCCGATGCCCATGCGGCGGTATTTCAGCCGCGTGCTGACCGGCTCGATCCACGCGGTGCGGGTCGCCGTATCGACGTACGTGAAGCTGTAGCAGCACAGGTCACCGTCCGGCGCCTGCACCATGCACTCGAAGCTATCGGGATAGAGCGGCGCCGCCTTGCGCGCGTTGTAGATCTCCATGCGCTCCACATAGGTGCCGTCCGTTTCCTTTTCCGGGTGAAAGCCCGCCTCGCAGATGTATCCCTTGAGCGGCTCATCCGGGATCTCCTCGCCGTACACCACGCGATACCCCGCAGGCAGCTCGATTTTGATCTCATCCTCCATGGGGTACGCGTAATTGTCGTAATCCTGTTCCGCCTGCTTTTCGTAGCCGCGGCGCTGAAGTTCCTGCGTGCAATGGGAAAGGCTGTCGTTCACGACAAACAGGAACGTATAGCTGCCGTCCTCGTTCGGCGTGAACAGATCGAGGCAGTGCGTTTCCGCGTAGGTCAAAAGTGCCGGGAACAAGGCTTCGTACCCGTTTTTTACGGCGGCGTAGATCGCGTCGCCGTCCGGCAGGGTACACGCGGCGATTTCGCCGTCCTCCTCCCACAGAAAGATATAATCGCGGGACATCTTCCCGCCGTATCGCTCCAGATGTTGGGTGTCCAGCCGGAAAATCACGTCATTCAAACGCTGCGGCAGCCACGAGGTAATGTTGTGGTTTGCCCGGTACTGTGCCCGCAGAAAGTCCTGCAGCCGGTCCAGATCCCGTGCCAAATCAAATCGCCTGATCTCCATAAATCCACTCCCCTTCGGTTTTCTGTCCTCAGTATAGCGTATCGGTATGACGCCCGCAAGCCCCGAAACGGATATAATTCTTTCTCCCCACGGCGATTTATGACCGAATTTCCCCCAAAAATGGTTTCTTTTTCTTTATCTTCTGTAAGGACTTTGATATTTTTTGTTGTTTTTCTGTAGTTTTTGTCGTATAATTCTCATTGGGAATTATAAACAGGTTTATTTGTATTAGAATACAAATAAGAATGCGAAACTTTGTGAATATTGCAGATAAGCCGAAAGGATGTATTCCATGAAGCATACATATAAAAAATTCTCGCGCCTGACCGCACTGCTGCTGGCACTCCTGATCGTGGTGCTCTCCCCCACGGTTGGCGCCTCTTCCCTGGAAGAGCTCAAGGCACAGCAGAACGCGCTGACCGCACAGAAGCAGCAGCTGCAGAATAAAATAGAAGCTCTTTCCGCCGAGGAAAGCGAAAAAGAAGAGCGTCAGGCTCTGCTCGCCGCCGAAATCGAGACCGTACAGATGCAGATCGACACGGCGCTGATCCATATCGCAGAGCTCAACCGCAGCATCACCAATCTGGAAGTGAAGCTCGAAGAAGCCGAGAAGGAGATCGAGGACACCATGGAGCTGCTGAAGAAGCGCTTGGCTGCACTCTACTCCGCCGGCAAGGTCAGCACACTGGAGATCCTGTTCAACTCGAAGAGCCTGCATGATTTCTCTGTTCGCTCCGAGATGATCACCCGCATCACCCGCCACGACCGGCAGCTGATCGACGAGGTTTCCGATTATATGCAGCGCACCGCCGACGAGCGCGCCGCACTGGAAGAGCAGAAGACCACCCTCGCCAATGAGAAAAAGCTGATGGAAGCCAGCCAGCAGGAGCTGGAACTGCTCATTGCCGAGAATAACGCGCTGCTGGAAGAAATCCGCGCCGAAAAGGGCGAGGCCGAAGAGGACCTGAAGCGTACCGAGGCCGAGGCTTACATGCTGTCCGGCATCATGGCTGCGCTCATCGCCCAGATGAAGGAAAAGGAAGAGGCCGCCCGCCCGACACCGACCCCGGTGCCCTCCATGCAGCCCACACCGTCCCCGACACCCATCCCCGGAACGGAATACGACGAAAACGGCAACCCGCTGCCGACACCGACCCCCACACCGGTGCCTTCCATGCAGCCCACGCCGACGCCGACCCCGGTTCCGGATTCCCCGTATGATCCCACAGAGAGCTTCTGCTGGCCGGTTCCCGGTTACAGCACCGTGACCTGCGCCTTCGGTGACGGCCATTACGGCATGGACATCGGCGCACCGCACGGCACCCCGATCGTTGCCTCCCGTTCCGGCGAGGTCATGGTCGCCAACGGTACCGATGACTGGGGCAACTCCTGGGGCTATTACGTCTCCATTTACCACGACTCCACCTTCTCCACCCTGTACGCACACATGAGCTCCGTGGCGGTTTCCGCCGGCCAGTGGGTCAACAAGGGTGACGTGATCGGTTACGTCGGCAACACCGGCTACTCCTTCGGCAACCACCTCCACTTTGAAGTATACAAGGACGGCACCCGCGTGGACCCGGCTCCGTATGTTTGATCTGTAAAAAATTTGCCCGCACAGAAAATTGTGCGGGCTTTTTGTTTGCCGGACAAAACAAAGGGCGCGGAAAAGAATTCCGCACCCGATTCAATACTATACCACAAGCGAAAAGATAAGTCTAGTCTTTTCGCTTTGTTTCTGCTACACTTTCTGTGCCGGCAAATCAAAATCTGGAGGCACATCCTTTATGAAAGCCAAATCATCCGACTGGTACAAAACCATCTGGACGCTGGACATCAAACAGCAATCCTGGGTGGAAGAAACCGCTGCGCAGGTGGATTTTCTTCTGCGCCATCTTCATCTGCCCGCCGGCGCGAAAATTCTGGACCTCGCCTGCGGCTTCGGCCGTCATGCCCTGCTGCTGGCACAGCGGGGATATTCCGTCACGGGCGTGGACATCACCGCGGCGTATATCGCCGACGCCCGCCGCTCGGCGGCACAGCTGCAGCTGACCAACACCGAGTTCCTGCAAAGTGATATCCGCGACCTGCATTTTTTCGAAGAATTCGACCTCGTGCTCAACCTCGCGGACGGCGCCATCGGCTATCTGGAAAACGATACGGAAAACGAGAAGATCTTCGACTGCATTGCCGCGGCCCTGAAGCCCGGCGGACGCCACGTCATGGACATCATCAACGGCGATTACGCCGACCGGCACTTCCCCATGCACAACTGGGAAACCGGAGAAAACACACTGGCGCTCTCCGCTTTTGAGTGGGACCGCACACACCGCGTGATGCTCTTCGGCGGCATGGAGTTCCCGTTCGGTTCCGTTTTGCCCCCCTTCGCCATTACCGAGGGCGACCCCACCCGCCTCTACACGCAGGCGGAGATCCGCGCGCTGTGGAAATTCCGCGGGATGCGGCTGGACACCGCTTTTGCCGGATTTACGGACGCCCCTGCTTCCCCCGACGGAATGCAGATGGTGCTCTTTTCCACGAAGCTATGAAAAAAGATCCTGTCGCTTTTCGCAGCGGCAGGATCTCTTCGTTCATGCAATTTAAGCAGCGGGGCGCTTTTCGGCCTTCGCCAAACGGCGGCAGGGCACGAACAGCACAAGGAACGCGGCAGCCAGAATGCAGCCGCAGCAGATGAATCCGGTCTGCAGGCCATAAGTATCGCCGAGGAAGCCGCCCAGCAGGGAGCCCAGCAGCTTGGCACCGCCGGCAAAGGAAAGGTTCAGCGCGCTCTGCGCGGAGCCTTTCAGCTTTTCGTCCACAGCGTCATTGAGGTACAGCGCCGGGAAGAACTCAAAGCAGCCCATCACCGTGACGGTGGGGATGTTGATGAGCAGAATCAGCGGCAGGGTCTCCGCAAAACCGAGGCACGCAAAGCGCACGGCGTTCACCGCCATGCCGATGAGCAGCCACGTCCAGAGGGTCGCCTTTTTATAGAGCTTGTGCGAGAAGAACAGGAACGGAATCTCGAAGAAAATCGACACAAACGTGATGATGCCGGTGGTGGCGTTGTCAAAGCCGAGATCGCCGAGCATTTTCACGAAGAAGGTGTTGTAATACTGGGTGGTCGTGGTGCAGATGAGCAGGGTGATCAGCAAAAACAGGATCTTTTTATCGCGGAACACCGCAATGTAGGAAACCTTCTCCCGCCCGAACTGGTGCCCCTTGACCGGCGGCTCAAACCGCGCCAGCAAAGCGCACAGCAGCATCAGCACACCCATGATCTGCATGAGGCCGCGCAGGCTTGCGGTGAGCACAAAGCCCAGCGCCACCGCACCAATCTGGTAGCCGATGGTGCCCGTCATGCGCAGCGGACCCATCAGCGTGGAGCTGTATTCCATGGCGATGGAGTTTGCGGTGGGGATCACGCAGATGAGCGACACCGTGATGAGCGTCATGCCGATGAGCACGGGCAGAAATCCGGAGAGGAACCCGGTGGCGATCAGCGCGATGCCCGCCGCACCCGAACCGAGGATCAGGATGGTGCGCTTGTGCTGCACACGGTCCGAAAAGGTGCCCCACACCGGCTGCGCCGCGAGACCCGCAATGGCGGGAATGGAGGAGATCAGGCCGATCTGCGAATCCGTCATGCCGATCTCGCTGAAATACCGGGACTGAAAGGAACTGGTGCCCAGATAAATAAAATACAGAATGTAAAAGGCATACATGGGGATGTACGCGCGAAGTGCTTTCGTTTTCATGTGCCGGCCTCCGTTCATTCCACGCTGTACAGGGCGTGCGGCGCAAACCGACCCTCATAGTACACGGAGGGCAGGCCGGGCTTGCCGCTTACTGCCGCGCGGATCATGGCTTTTGTGAGGAACGGCACGTCGTCGCGCTCCAAAGCTTCCGCGGTGTCCAGCCAGAGGACTTCGTCGATCTCATCGTAGTCCGGTTTGGCTTCGCCGCTGACCGGCTCGGCGCGGAACACAATGTACCAATCCTTCGTGTTGCAGCGGATACCGATGATGTCGAGCGGGCGGATCTCGAGGCCGACTTCCTCCATAAATTCGCGCTTCACGGCGTCTTCCGGGGTCTCGTTCTCCTGCAGATAGCCGCCGGGGATAATCAGCTTGCCCTTTCCGCCGCCGTACGTATGCCGCGCCAGAAGCACCTTGCCGTCTTTCATGCAGACCGCCGCGGTGCTGTGGTTCCAGTTTGTTTTGGTTTCCATGGATTTCCCTCACTTCAATACAACTTGCCATACGGGATCAACACGCCGTATGCGTTTTCGATACTACTATAGCAGAAAAAAGCAGGCCGGGCAAGCACCGGAGAAATAAAAAAGGGGTCTGTTGCAAAATGGAATAATATACAATAGAGTCGCTATCTCCTGGCGGGGATAGTGTGAAAGGGGCGGTCTTGGAGCCCCTTTCGCGTATAATTGGAACGAAATATGCAGGGACAGAAACTGTCCCTGCATATTTCTAAAGGGGACGTTGCATTTTGCAACGCCCCCTTCTTGTTCGGTTTAGCCGCCAAAAAGCGGTGTCGGGATGAAAAAGGTGTACGGTGCGGTGAAAAT
>JAFQWC010000074.1 GCA_017407665.1 Clostridia bacterium
ACTAATGCAATCCAGTACCTTTGCTCCACAACGCCATCAACTTCAATTTCGTTCTCCAGAATGCCACCATTATTTTGAATGCTTTTCGCTGAACCAATATTTTCTTTATCGCAAACCATTAAGACTTTCTCTATTCCCAACTTTTTGCATTCATCCAAAGCCAAAGCAATCATTTTTGTTGCGATTCCTTTTCTTCGTTCCGACGGACGCACTCCATCGCCTATATGCCCGCCATCCAGCAACAGCGATTCATTCAAATAGTGTCTAATATTTACTGCTCCGACTATAATATTCCGTTCTTCATCCAAACAGAAAAATGTTGAATCAGGCACCAAGCCACAACTGGCATCTTTCACTTCTAGGTTGTCACAATAATACGCAAAGTCGTGGTAGTCAATGCGACGGATTGCATATGGAATGATTTTTTCGCCAGTAGCATTCCATTCAGCCAGCATATCTTTGATTTGGTCACAATACTGGTTTGATGCTTTTACTAACCTTAGCTTCATATGGAACACCTCGTCAAATTCAAGCTTTTCGAATTGATTATATCATAC
This sequence comes from Clostridia bacterium, assembly GCA_017407665.1. Lineage (GTDB taxonomy): Bacteria > Bacillota > Clostridia > Oscillospirales > Acutalibacteraceae > Hominenteromicrobium. Next base: position 558 of record JAFQWC010000074.1, read on the forward strand.
ACAAATCCATGTTTCTATCATAAAAAACAAAACTCCCTATGGAATCATTGTATCCGTGATTCCATAGGGAGATGGTCTGCACGGCAGACAACGAACGTCCGCGGGCGGCAACGTGCCGCTTCGACGTCGCGGAATCGCGTGTGTGCACACGCTTCGCCGGTGCAGGAAAATCGCTGAGCCAACGCGGACAGAAGATGCTCCCGGTTTTCAGTCAGCTTCCACCGCGCCAAATCAGCGTACGTATTTCTGCGGCGAAGTTCGTGACCACGAACGACCCCGCGACGCAAAAAGCGCAGGCACGCCGTGAAGCATACCTGCGCTTGCAGAATAATTTATTTGATAACGCCGGAGTAGTTCAGACCGAAGCCGTAATCGTAGGCGTTGCCGAACTCGTCGACATGGGGATCCATATCGAGGGCCTTATCCTCGCTCTGGGCTTCCACGGTGTCCATGTCTTTGGGCATCTGCATCGGCAGACGGCCGGTGGGCTCGTACTCGCCGAAGACGATATCCAGCACCGCGGCACGGGAAACGCCGAATTCCACAACGATGGCATCCGTTACACTTTCAAACTCGTGCATGACCATCGGGTTGCTGACGGCGGCGCACACGATGACCGGCTTATCGCCCATCGCCTTGCGGCAGTTGAGGATGTTGTCGAGGTCGGACTCGTTGTACGCGATGTTGGTCTTGCCCTTGTAGCTGCGGTTGGTGAAAGTCTCGCGGAAATCGCCGCCGGCGATGCTGACCTCGCGGGCGTTGACCGCGGTGTACGGGCGATACTGCAGCGTGATGGGCATATAGCCGTTGCCGCCGGCTTCCACATCGGCCTTGGAATAGGCGTTGCAGGCCGGGCTTTCCACGAAGACGATGGCGACATCGGCTTCTTCCGGGGTATCCACACGGGTGCCGTACTTCGCGATGATCTCTGCGGTGACGGGATCCTCGGTGTGGGCCGGGATCACGTTGCGCATGAAGCCCTTGGCGTCGCGGATATCACGGGTGGGGGTGTAGATCTTGAGACCCTTCTTGAGCGGCAGGGTCTGATTTCTGTTCTTCAGGAGAACGACGGACTTACGCTGGGCGTCGTAGCCGTGCTGCACGAATTCCGGATTGCCGACGATCTTTGCGGACTCGGCCGGATCGAGGTACGGGTCTTCAAACAGGCCGCACTGGAAGATGTTGCGCAGCAAGCGGGCTGCGGAGAGGGTCATCTTGCCGCGCATCACGTCTTCGCCGTAACGCTCGCAGCCGATGGCGTAGGCTTCCTCAATGGGGGCCTTGCGGCTGTTGCCGCCGAACTGGTCGACACCGTTCATGATGGCCATGAGGTGACGCTCGGCCTCGGTGATGTTCTCCAGATTGAACGCACGGCCGGCAAAGAAGGAATCCATGTCCGGGCCGGGATCGGAGGTGATGCCCCAGTCGGTGCAGACAACGCCGCTGTAGGCGTACTCGCCGCGGAGCATATCTTTGATGAGGTATTCGTTGTAGGAGTTGCCGACCTTCTGGTCGTTCTTCACGTCGAGACCCCAGGAAACGGTGTAATACGGCATAACGGCGGAAGCGCAGCCCGTGGGGCCGTCCAGCTTGAATGCCGCTTCGGTGAAGGGCTTCTTGTGCTCTTCGCCGTTGTTTGTGGGGTACACGGCATAGGCGCCGAAAGCATAGTGGGCATCGCGGCCGCCTTCGCCGGTGCCGCCGCCGGGCCAATGCTTGACCATGGTGTTGACGCTGTGCTTGCCCCAGCCGGTCTCAGAGCCTTCGGTGGTCTGCATACCGTCGCAGTACGCCTTGACCATTTCCTTGGTCTTCTCCACGTTTTCGCCGAGGGTATCAATAAAGCGCATCCAGCGCGGCTCGGTGCAGATGTCGATCTGCGGGCCGAGGGCGGTGGTGATGCCGAGGGCACGGTATTCTCTGGAAGCGTCTTCCGCAAACTGACGGACAACTTCGGGATCAAAGCAAGCCGCAAAGCCGACGCCTTCCGGCCACTTGCTCACGTCGCTGCCGGCGTTCTTGAACTCCGCATCCATGCCGCCGCGGGCACCGTTGCGGGGGTCGGAGGAGATGTTGACCGGGATGCCGTAGGGCAGGGCTTCCGCGCGCTTCTGCAGGGCGTTGCTCCACTTGGCGGACGTTTCGGCGTTCTCCACGCGGGTGAGCAGAATGTGGCGGATGTGTTCGTTTTCGAGGAAGCCCTTCTGCTGGTCGGAAAGGGCATGAGCCGGCGCACCGGATTCCGCGAACGGCTTACCGTCAAATGTGCCGCCGAACGGGCCAAAGGGCATGGGCGGTACGGCCTGATGCGGGGAGAAGAGCATCAAACCGGCGATTTCTTCGAGGCTCAGGCGCTGAGCAAGGTCCACGGCGCGCTCCCAATCGGAGAGACGCCAGTCTTCGTACGGCAGGAGCTCGCCGGTTTTGGCCAGATCCTTAAAGTACAGGCCGTCCTTTTCGATGAGCTGTACACCGGAATCTTCGGACCACGCGAGGGTTTTGCCGTTTTCCTGCGTCAGACGGCAGATGCCGTCCTGCACGGTCTTGTTTGTTTTCAAAGGGGTTCACTCACTTTCTTTGTAATATATGGCCGTGTGCTTTACGTTAAGCACTTAATCTTCAAAAAAAGTATAGCATATCCCCGGAAAGCTGTAAAGAAAGGAACAAAATAAAATGGACTTTTCTTACGCGGTTTGCTATAGTATAGAAAGAAAAAACGATACGGAGGTCTAAAAAATGCAGACGTTTTCCATGATTCTTCAGTTTGTCGGCATTCTCGGCGGCGGACTGGGCATCTGCGGTATTTTTACGGACAACATGACCTGGATGGTCACCGGCCTGATTCTGGCCTTTTTGTTCTGCTTCACAAAATTCGGCGGGCTGACGGAACACCTGCTTTCCCGCCTGAGCACAGGCCCGGTGTTCTGCGTGATCGGTATGCTGCTGGCGCATTTTATCGGCGGCAGCCCGTGGGGCATAAGCCTCTTGTACGCCGCGATCTTTGTGTATACGATCCAGTCCGTCTCCTGGACCGTCATGCGCTTTGCCAAACGCATCTGAGCTTGTCCGATAGGATAAACGCAGAGGATAGATTCGAATTTACAAGGAGTGTGATTCGATGGGGAGAATCATATCAATCGTGTTAGTATTCACTTTGATCTTTGGCTTGGTCGGTTGCGGTCAAAATCACGTTACAGATAATTCTCCTGTAAACAATATGGAATATATTTGGAATCTAACGGATACTAATGAATTCATCGTTGCCATGACAGAACATCTCGATGAAAAAACACAGTATGGTGAAGATATGTCCGTTTTAAGCGAGGCGGAACGTATTTTTTATATTACCCAAACTCTTGAAATGGAGGTAACCAACGGGGGATTTTCTCAGTTTTTCTATAATTCCAGCGGAAATTTCTCCAATGAACTGGTAGGTGCATTTACTGCCATTGGAGCAAATGCAACCGCCGCTATCTGCCAGAAAGCAACAAGCGCTTTTGGATGTGATATTCCTGTCGACAGAGATGAGCGCATCCAAATGCTGGATAAGTTGGGAAGCGATTCGATCGATGAGCTTCTCGAGGAATGCGACAATGCGTTCTTCGCTTATGAAGATAACCTAAATGAATTAACTTATAATTTTGTAATGAAAAACAAGGAACAGTTTACTTAAGCCCATTTCCATCCGTCGAACAGTAAAGAGAAACTTCTAAACTTAACATTCCGTTGCACACGCAACGATAAAAGTCAAGCGGCGCTCTGCGCCAAGTGCCTTTGCACAGGGGTGCACGCAAAAACCCATGCGCAAAACCGGAATTTACGGTCAATTTTCACTCTACCATAGGTTTACCTCTCCTCACTAAACCCATGGTGGGTGTGTTTTCTCCTCTGGATGATCTATACTGAATGCGAAAGGAGGCAGTCCATGAATCAAATAAAAATTGGAAAATTTATTGCCGAGTGCAGAAAAAAGGCAAACTTAACCCAAATGCAGTTGGCAGAAAAACTGGGGATCACCGATAAAGCTGTATCCAAGTGGGAACGCGGCATGGCCATGCCCGACACTTCGATCATGCTGGAGTTGTGTGATATTCTCGGCATCAGTGTAAATGAATTATTAAGTGGGGAGAAAATCAATATGGAAAATAACAATCAGAAAAACGAACAGCTTCTGCTGGATATGGCGAAAGAACTGGAGAAGAAAAACAAAACAATCTGGTCGTCTATGTGGGCGATTATGATCGTGAGTATGACCGCCTTACTTGCAGGTCTCTTTATTGCCGCATTTTTGATTCCCGAAGGCGTGTGGCAGCTTGTCACCATTCTTTGTGTTTGCGTTGTGTTTTTGGTACCGTGCTTCTACGCGTTAAAGCTGGAGGTCAGTGTGGGTGCTTACAAGTGCAAAAATTGCGGTTACGAGATTGTGCCTACCTATACGCAGGCACTGAATGCGATGCACATGGGAACGACCCGTTACTTAAAGTGTCCCAAATGCAACCAGCGCACCTGGTGCAAAAAAGTGTTGAAGAAGTAAATATCCATCCGGCGAACCGATAAAGGATTTCCCTTCTGCGGTAAATCAACACCTCGGTCAGTTTCGCTGACGGCGCCCTTTTCACAGGGGCACCGTACATACAGACACAAAATGCCCGGCGTTTTCGCGCCGGGCATTGGGTTTTATATGGGGGAAATCAGAACACCTTCATGCCGTGCAGCACAGCCTTTTCGGGGCCGGAATAGCCCGCGTAGCCGTTGTTGACCACGGTGGTCTCGGAAAGCTCGATGCTGTTGAGCACATCGCTGAGCTTGCCGGCCACGGAGATGCCGGTGATCGGGGTGATCTTCTCGCCGTCGTGATAATACGCGAGACGGACTTCGCCGCCGACGTAATCGTTGAAGAAATCGACCTGCATACCGGAAGTGGAGATGATCTCCATGTACGGGCCGGTCTCAAACGCGGCAGCCTTGGCGGTGCCGGGCTTCACGCAGATGCACTGCAGGTCGCCGGTGGGCTTCTCGCCGAGGTACTGGCCGAAACGGTTGGAGCCGAAGTAATTCATAACCTTGCCGTCTTCCACAACCGTGAGGCTGCCGAGGGACAGACCGTCGCTGTCGAACTTCGCGCTCTTGCAGCAGCCCGGCACTTCGCCGGCGCCGGTGATGGTGATCAGATCGCCGGTGGGTGCCTTCTGTACGAGGTCGCCCTTGCTGAAGATGTTGGCGTGCGCATAGACCATCCCGTAGTTCAGGTTGGAGGCGATGCGCGCAAACAGGCCGGACAGCTCGCCCTTGTTGAGGATGACCTTGCAGTCGATGGCAAAATCGGGGCGCACAGCCTCGTAGCGGGCCTTCACCTCCGCCATCTTGCCCGCGATCTCCCGGGTCATGGCTTCGGCATCGAACTTGTTGAAATTATACTGCTCGTATAACTCGACGCTCTGCTCCGCACCGTTATAGGTGGGGATGGCTTCCGCCATAGCGTCGTAGCGCACCTGTGTTTTATGGATGCCGCGGCTGTTCACTACGGTATCCTTATGCTTGTTGATGAAGACTTCCACGGCGTTGAGCGTGCCGTTCTCCATGGTGTTTGCGGCAAAAACGGTCTTTGCGGCGAGCTCTGCGAGCGCTGCGGCATCGTATTCCTCGAAATTGCTCTCCACGGTGAAGTCGCCGGTCTCGTTTTCCGGCAGAGTATACATCGGGTTGTGGATGAGCGCTGCCTTCTCCACAGCTTCCTCAACGAGCGCGTTCAGCTGCTCCTCCGTAGTGGAAGCATACACGCGGAACTGGGCGTCGCCGCGGCAGCCGTCGTGATCCACATACACGGTCACTTCCTTGTCGCAGGTATCGGTGCGGCGCACGGTTTCCAGCTTGCCCTTGACGAAGAACAGCTCACAGCTCTCCTTCTCATGGATATTGATCTTATAATCCGCTACT
>JAFQWC010000075.1 GCA_017407665.1 Clostridia bacterium
GATGCAGCCGATCAGGTAACGGCCGACATCGTGCATATATTTTGCGCCGAGGTGCATGGCTTCCGGGTCCATACCGATGTAGAAATTGTCCGCCTCAAAGGTGAACTCGCCGGTATAGCCGATCTCGCCGAGGGCCTTCGTGATGGCTTTCCAGTCCATCTTGCCCTCAAACGGCAGCAGATGCGCATCGGAAACATGGTCGTTGTCGTGCACGTGCAGGCAGTGGATGTGCTCCTTGCCCATGGCGCGGATCATATCCGCTGCGTCAATGCCGACGAGGCCGCAATGGCCGAGATCGAGGCAGCCCACGATCCACTCACTGTTGAGGTCATCGAGATAGCGGTTGAATTCCGCCGGCTGCGAACAAGTATCGTCCAGAATATAGCCGCGCTTCGGGTCACGCGTCCACATATTTTCGGTCGCGACCTTCACGCCGCAGGCTGCACAGGTGGGGATGAGATCGCGGTAATACCGCATATTGATCTCATAGAGGGTCTCTGCATTGTCGCGGTAGAACAGATGATGCAGCGGATGCACCACAATGATCTCAACGCCCAGACGGCTCACGAGCTCAATGGCGCGGCGAATGGTGGGCAGGATCTCCTCCTCATAATAATTCGGACGGTCCCAATCCTTGAATACAAAGGGGGCGTGTGCCTGAATGAACTTAACGCCGCATTCGTCCGCGACCTTCTTCAGGTTGTCCACGTAAGCGAAGGCATCCTCCCCGCGCAGGTGATGATCCGGGTTTTCCATGCCGAACATGGAGTAATCCAGCGCGTCAAAGCCGGCTTCTGCCAGCATACGGATGGCGGTCTCATCGCCGAAGGCATCGGCCAGGCGATGTGTCTGTGTGCACAATAACATAAGCTCACCTCATGAAATAGAATTAAACGGTTTCCCCGTAGAAGCGTTCTGTCAGGATGTCCGCAAAGGCGGGCAGCAGGCCCTTATGGTCGAGGAAGCGCAGGATGGTGTAGCGCTCGCGGATCTCCATGGCGTGCAGGACGCTTTCATGGAACAGTTCCTTTGTGATGCCGAGGGCCTTCGGGTCGACACAGGCGTCCGCTGCATTCTGGCAGGCAATGATGTGTGCCTTATCCGGCAGCACAAAATTCTCCGGCAGCTCGTCTTTTGCAAGCTCATAGAGGGACGCGGAGATCACAGCGGCTACGCCCACGGAATTGCCGTGCAGCGGGTGCTCTTCCCCATTCTGCAGGGCGATAACCTCCCAGTAATGGGAGAAATGGTGCTCCGCACCGGACGCCGGACGGGACACGCCGACGAGACCGATCGCGATGCCGGAAAGGATGAGCGCTTCCGTAACGGCTTTGACGGCTTCCTCATCGCGCACGCAGAGACCGGCGGCATTTGCGGCGCATTTCTCCACGGCCTTTTCCACGAGCTCCACGACTTCGTTGCAATAATACTCGCCGTTGATGTCGCGGGCGAGACGCCAGTCAGCGAGTGCGGTATATTTGCCGATGATGTCGCCGAAGCCGGCGGTGAGCATCGGCATGGGCGCATCCTTCATGATCGCGGTATCCGCCACGATGGCCACCGGGTACACGGCCGGGATCGTGATCTTCATGCCGTCGAGGATCAGCGGAGACACGGTGGAGGCAAAACCGTCCATGGACGGGGCCGTCGCCACGATCACATACGGCAGGCGGGTGCGCGCGCTGAGCAGGCGGGCGGTGTCGTTCAGCGTACCGGAACCGATGGCGAGGATCATGTCGTCCTCCATCTCCATGGCGGCCAGTGCGGAACCCACGGCGTACTCATTCGGCACGAGGGGTGTTTCGGAGACGAACACACGGCTGTGGTGGGTAATGCCGTTTTCGGAAAGCAGGGCTTCCACCTGTTCACCGCACACGGCGTAGGTGTTGTTGTCCGCCAGAATAAAGACGTGCTTGCCGCCCAGCTCACGGATAACCTCCGGCAGCTTTACGATACAGCCGCTTTCGATCAAAATTTTCTGAATGTCCACTCCATGCGTTCTGCCGCAGGAGCAGGGATAACGGAGACCCGCAAAATCCGCAGGTGCCAGATTTAACATACTCTGCATGATAGCCAACCTCCCTGTTGGTCTTTGTTGCCCTCATTATAGCACCGTTTTCCGGCGGTTTCAAACCTTTCTGCAAAATAAAAGAGACTTCTTTCGGGAAGCCTCTTTTCAGTAACAGGGATTTATTTCTTCTTCCGCTTAAAGATCAGAGAGCGGAACAGGATGATGTTCATGGCAAGGAAGAACAGCACCAGAATGATGAAGGTCAGCACGGGCTTGACCGGTGCAAGTGTTGCGAGCAGCATCATCGGGAAGCCGAAGGCAATGGCCGGGAAATTCTGATAGACCATGTTGTCCGCCACGGGAGTCTCAAAGTTCTCATCGATCTCTCTGAGCAGGATGATGCCCGTACTGGCGGTGCCGGTCAGCATACCGTACATACCGAGGAATTCCTCCTCCGCATATTCGGGGAACAGGCTGAGCGATACCTTACGCAGGTAGAAATAGGTGCTCAGCGCGCCGGCCAGGCCGAGGATCAGCATGACGCCCCAGTACTTTTCCAGCACGCTCAGGCGAATGGCGGCAATGCCCGCCACGACCATGATGTCAAAGAAGAAATTGCTGCAGCGGGTCAAAAGGAAATTGTTGCCGTACTCCCGCTTGATGATGGACTTTTTATTGAGGAAATTCAGTACCGTCTTGATCAGGGTCGCGGCCAATACACCAAGCAGGAAATTAAAGCCGTAGATCGTGGCTTTCATGCCCGGCAGCAGCATGCTGAGACCGGCCATCAGCAGGTTTGCGATGAAGTAGGCGCCCAGAATCATGCCCATCTGCACGGTGATCTTATCCATGCTGCCCTGCATGGGGATCTCCTTTTCGCTCTGGATCTGCTCGGACTGGAGATTCTCCGCCTTTTCTCCGGCGGAGAGGATCTTGCCCTTTTTACGCAGGATGTTGAGGTGAACGACGCCGCCGATGCTGGCGCTGAGGAAACCGAGCGCCGCAATGGTGAGCCCGAAGCCCTTGCCGCCGTCAAAGCCGTGCTCCGTTTCATAGATATTGCCGTAGTTCATGGCCTGGCCCGTACCCTGTCCGTAACCGAACGGCAGCAGGATACCCGCCACGTTGAAGAAATCGGTGAGGATCAGCGCCGCGATCATGGTAATACCCATGCCGATGATCGCCTGCAGAAGATATGTAGATACCGTGGTAACGCCCGTATTGAAGATCTCGATCGTGCGCTTTTTGGAAAGCTTGCCCTTGCCGGTCTTCAGCGCGGAGGCGATAAACCCGAGTGCGAGGGCGTGGTATGTAATCGTTTCCAGGGTGGAGAAACCGTTGTTGTTGAAGAATGCGCCGTCAAAGAAGCCCTTCTTCGTGATGATCTCGTACACGCTGGAGATCACAAGCAGAATGCCGCCGCCCAGCACGGAGGTGGGGATCAGCGAAACGCGCAGGAATTTGATCATATTTTTCAAAACAGTCGCGAGCAGCATGCTCAGAAGCAGCACCGCCACCAGATTCAGCGTACCCCAAACATTAGAGTCCCAAAAATTCGCCATTGCCGTCACCCTCCATGATGTTTTTGTATCGGAAGCACAAGTTCACGTATTTCAGGGCGTTGAACCGCTTGTCGCCCTTCATCTGATACAGTTTGTCTCCGTAATAGACGTTCAGCTTGTTCTTGCCCAGCACCGTGATGGCCTGAATGTCTGCAAACGGCAGGACCATCGCTGCACCGTCCTTGATCTCGATGCGGTCGCCGTACAGCTCCATGCGTACCTTGTCGCAGATCGGCTGCTTGTTCTTATACAGAATGACCTCGGAGAGCGCGACCGTGTCCGTATAGATGGGCTTTTCCGTGTACGGCATCTCTGTGAGCTGCAGGTGGTTTACATAATCACACTGAGCGTCATACCAATCCGCGACGTTCGCATAGGGGAACTCGAAGTCCACACCGGTGAGCGTTCTGTCCGGATTGTGGCGGATCTGCCTGCCGCAGGTCTTGCAGGTGAGGATGTCGTCGTGGCTTTCAAATTCGGAAAGGCCGCAGAACGGGCACACGTACAGGGCGCGCTCCAAAAATTCCGCATTCTTTTTGTGACGATACACACCGGGAAGCTGGGTCTCATCCACCCAAAGACCGTCCGAAATGCGCTTAAACAGCGCTTCATCGGAAAGCTTTTCGTATTCTTCCGGCTGGATCACTTCGGAAACGCCGGCTGTCATGGGGCCTTTGCGGATCACATCGCTCCAGCGGGGCTGCACACCGTAGCCGCCCTCAATGCGGAAGATCGCCAGCGGGAGCTTCAGCTTGCGTACCAAAGGCAGAATGGACGGCTTAAAGTACACCGTGCGGCCGCTGTATGTGCGGTTGCCTTCCGGTGCGAGCGCGATGGTGCCGCCTTCTCTGGCCACACGCATACAGGTCATCACAGCGCGCACGTCCGTGGTCTGCTTCTTGATTGGGATCGGTGCCACGGCCCAGGAGAGGAGCTTGGAGATCCAGCCGTTGGAGAACAGATCCTCCGATGCTACATAATATACCGGCCCGCGGAATGCCATGCCTACAAAGAACTGGTCAAAGCCCGTCTGATGATTCATGATGATCAGATACGGGCGGTTTTCCTGCTCTTTGAATTTCCGGACCTTGAGCCCATAGGTCAGGTGCACATAGGTGCCGATCAATACATAGGCAATGTTGCGGACCACTCTGTGACGGTACCGCATCCATGTCTTTTTCTTTTTCTGTTTCATTTCCTGTCCTCAAATCTTTCCAAACGACATACTCATCGAGCCGTTTACACCAATTATAAAGGTATAGTACCACATTTTTCGCGCAGAAAAAAGACTTTTTTTCAACTTTTGTTGAGAAAAGTCGGATTTTCACGCGAATCGCGCTTCTCCTTGTTTCCATCCTGCGGGATTTGTGGTACACTGGAAACAGCATTTGGAAGGGAGACCGTACCATGATCATCAGCCGCACCAAAAATCAGCAATCCCCGGAAACCATCCGCCGCATCACGGAGCACTGCTTCGCACCGCGCACCATGACCGCCTATACCGAATTGGGCGAAGGGTATTTTAACGCCGCGTACCTCGTCGCACTCAGCGACGGCACCGAGGTCGTCCTGAAGGTGGCACCGAAAGCCGATGTGCGCGTGATGACGTATGAGAAGAACATCATGCACAGCGAGGTCTCCGCCATGCGTCTCGCAAAGCAGGACCCGGACATCCCTGTGCCGGCGATTCTCGGCTGGGATGACAGCTGCACCCTGTGCGACGCGCCGTATTTCTTCATGGAAAAACTGCCCGGGCAGAGCCTCAACGCGATCAA
>JAFQWC010000003.1 GCA_017407665.1 Clostridia bacterium
TCTTCAGCTGTCAGGATGCCTTCGTTAACGCCGAATACGACAGTCGGGAGGTCATTGCCTGCCGGAGCAGAGATGACAACCTTCTTAGCGCCTGCATCGATGTGAGCCTGTGCCTTGTCCTTGGAGCAGTAGAAGCCTGTGCACTCGAGAACAACGTCAACGCCGATCTCGCCCCACGGGAGCTCTGCAGCCTTAGCCATAGCATAGATCTTCAGGGTCTTGCCGTCAACTGTGATTGTGCCAGCCTCGTCGTCAGCCTCTACAGTGTGGAGACCGTCGCCGATTCTGCCGCAGTAACCACCCTGAGCGGTATCGTACTTGAGCAGGTGAGCGAGCATGGACGGCTTTGTCAGGTCGTTGATAGCAACGATCTCATAGCCTTCTGCACCGAACATCTGACGGAATGCCAGACGGCCGATACGACCAAAACCATTGATTGCAACTTTTACGGACATGATTATTTACCTCCTGATATTTTAGATGCATAATCTGCTTCATCTATTCTATAGCATTTCGCAGAATATTACAAGACTTTGTTAGCAGAATCACAAACTTTTTCAAAAAAAACGTGATTTTGCCCGATAAGCGACCGATTATTGCGCTTTTTTTCGTTCAGAACGCTCTACCCCCTGCATGGAAGGCACAAAAAGCTCCCGATTGCGCAGAGCCGCCATCAGCATAACGGCGTGCACGGAAAGCGCAAACATCATCAGTTGGATCACGTAGGGCATTTCCGTCACATAACCGCGGCCGAAGATGATCAGAACCGTGTTGGAAAGCACGTAGGTCAGCCAGAAAATGACCGCCGGTATGCCAAAGATGAATACCGAGCGCGAAGCTTTTCGGCCGCCCACACCGGAGATCAGCTTGCCTTCCGCAAGCAGGAAGAACAGCATCAATGCGCCGCCGCCCATGGTGAAGAGGTTCTCCTGCATGGTTGCGGATGCCGAGTACGTCATGAATGTGAGCACCATGTAATACAGCGCCCAGAGCACGCCGACCGCCCACAGGGCCCCTATATTCCCCGGCAGCTTCCCATCCCGCAGCCAAGCGAACGTGACCACGAGCGCAGCCGCACAGAACAGCCCGGACAGCACGGCAAACGGCACGTGGGACAGGATATGCACCGGCTCTACGGAATAGGATACACCGAACATTTTATAGTTATACGCATCTTTGAGCAGGACAAACGCCCCGTAGCCCAGGAACAAAGCTGCCATGGAAGCCGAGATGCCGCAGCCCCAGCTTCTTTCCCGCTGCATCGTGCCGCAGAGCGTGCGTTCCAGCCGGCACAGAATGCCGCAGGCCAGGGCGCAGAGCAGGATCACCGTGCAGTGCAGCGCGGTGAAGATCCCGCTGTCCGTGACAAATCCGGTTTCGTAGTCAAAGAAGAAAAGCATCTGGACACAGCGCAGTACCGTTGCCAGCACCGTACCGCCCAGAGCGATCCAGGCTGCAAGTTTTGTTTTCATATATATGCAAGTCCTTTCCAGACCGACAGTTTCAGAATCGGGACACAAGAGATGTCCGTGCAGATATTGTAGCACACTCCGGCAGAGAAAGGAACACCTGATTTTCTGAATTTTGTGAACTTTTTATTTTTCTGTTTTGTCTCTTGACAATTCCTGTTATTTAAGCGTATAATATAGACCGAAGTGAACAATTAAGCGTGTGATTGTTCGCCTCGGAGCATTTTGATTTCACCCAAAGGAGGCGGTCCGTTATGAATGATCAGGTAGGTCATGCACTGCACGCACTGAACGCTACCATGAAGCGTTTTATCGACAATTATTCCCACAAAAAAGAAAACGAGCTGCTCACCGGCGCAAACACATGGGTCCTGCACTACATCGCCACGAACCGTGATCACCCCGTCTATCTGAGGGATGTGGAACGGCAATTCGGCATTACGCGTTCCTCCGCTTCCAAGATCGTAGATCTTCTGGTGCGCAAGGGCTTTGTGGAACGGCACACGGGCGATACGGATGCCCGTCTGCGTCGCCTGACGCTGACCGACAAAGCGGAAGCCCTGCTGGAAACCATTCAGCAGGACAATGAAATGCTGGAAACCGAATTGCTTCGCGGGTTTTCTCCAAACGAAATTCAAACGGTGCTCAGTTACCTGCACCGTATGAAAAATAACATTGACGCTGCCGGCACAAAACGGCAGCAAGCCAAAAAGGAGGGTCTCTCTTGATCAAAAAACTCTCGAGAAGTATCCGGGATCAGAAATGGAACTCCATCCTCGCCATGGTCACCATCACCGGCGAGGTTATTATGGAAGTCATCATCCCGCTGATCATGGCCAACATGATCGACTACGGCATCGACGCCGGCAATATGGGAACCATTCTGAAAACGGGTGTCTTTCTGATTTTCGCCGCGCTGGGACAGCTTGTTTTCGGCGTGATCTCCGGCCGTTACGCGGCTGTGGCATCCAGCGGCTTCGCCCGCAACCTGCGCCACGATATGTTCCACAAGGTGCAGACATTCTCTTTCTCCAATATCGATAAGTTCTCCACCGCCAGCATCGTCACACGTCTGACCTCGGATGTCATGCATCTGCAGCATACGTACCAGATGATCATCCGCATGGCGGTGCGCAGCCCGCTGATGGCGATTTTCGCACTCTGCGCTTCCATGACCATCGACGTGAAGCTCTCTCTGATCTTCCTCGCCGTTGTACCGATCCTGCTGGCCGGCCTGTGGCTCATCATGACGAAGACCCACCCGATCTTCGAGCGTGTCTTCAAGAAAATGGACCGCCTGAACGGCGTGGTGCAGGAAAACCTGCACGGCGTACGCGTTGTGAAGTCCTTCGTACGTGAAGACCATGAGGAAAAGAAATTCACCACCGCTTCCGGCGATATCGCACAGGATTTCATCAAGGCGGAGCGTCAGCTGGCCTGGAACGGCCCGCTCATGCAGATGTGCATGTACACCACCGTGATCCTGCTCTCCTGGTTCGGTGCCCGTGCGATCGTTGCCTGCGGCGGTGATGCCGTGCTCGGTCTTTCCACCGGCGAGCTGCTCAGCCTCATCTCCTACTCCACACAGATCCTCGGCAGCCTGATGGGCCTCTCCATGATGTTTGTCATGCTCACGATGTCCCGCGCGGCCGGCAAGCGTATCGTGGAGATCCTCGACGAAGAATCCGATATTACCGCTCCGGCAAACGCCAGGATGGAAGTTGCGGACGGCAGCATCGATTTTGAAAACGTGATGTTCAGCTATCACCGCAAGTCCGATAAGCCGGTTCTGGACAACATCAACCTGCACATCCCGTCCGGCGCCACCGTCGGTATCATCGGCGGCACCGGCTCCTCCAAGTCCAGCATTGTGCAGCTGATCCCCCGCCTGTATGACGTACAGCAGGGTGCTGTGAAGGTCGGCGGCGCGGATGTCCGCGAATACGATCTCGATGCACTGCGCAATGAGGTCGCCATGGTCCTGCAGAAGAACGTGCTGTTCTCCGGCACCATCAAGGACAACCTGCGCTGGGGCAACGAAAATGCCACCGACGAAGAAATGATCCACGCCTGCAAACTCGCACAGGCCGATGATTTCATCTCCGCCTTCCCGGAAGGCTATGACACCTACATAGAACAGGGCGGTACCAACGTCTCCGGCGGTCAGAAGCAGCGTCTGTGCATTGCCCGCGCCCTGCTCAAGAAGCCGAAGATCCTCATTCTGGATGACTCCACCAGCGCCGTCGATACCCGTACCGATGCGCTGATCCGTGAAGCATTCGCCACGGAGATCCCGAACACCACCAAGATCATCATCGCACAGCGCATCGCTTCCGTGCAGAGCGCCGACATGATCCTCGTCCTCGACGACGGCAAGGTCACAGCCTGCGGTACACACGATGAGCTGATCCGGACCAGCGATATCTACCGCGAGGTCTATGAATCCCAGACGAAAGGAGACGCGTAATCATGGCTGAACGTCAGAATATGCCGAAAAACGGCCCTATGCCCAGCGGTCCCAGACCGGGCGGTCCTTTCCCCGGCGGCCCCGGCGGTCCGATGCCCGGCGGCAAAAAGGATCTGAAAGCTGACCCGAAGGAACTGATGAAAGCCACCGGCGGACGCGGCGGCAGAGGTCCCGGCGGTCCGAGACTTTCCCTCAAGGACAGCATGAAAATGCTCGATAAGAAGACGCTGCTCCGTCTTCTGACTTACTTAAAGCCCTTCCGCCTGCATCTTGTACTCGTGCTCCTCTGCATTGGTCTGAGTGCTTTTGCAAGCGTACAGTCCTCCCTCTTCCTGCGCACACTGATCGATGACCACATCGCCCCGATGCTGCTGGAAGCCAACCCGAACTTCAACGGTCTGTTCTTTGCGCTGGCCAAAATGGCCGTGATCTATCTGGTTGGTGCGTTTGCCGCCATGTTCCAGAGCCGTATCATGGCTAAGGTGGCGCAGAGCACGCTGAAAAATGTTCGCGACGAGATGTTCGCTCATATGCAGACCCTGCCGATCAAATACTTTGATCAGCATACCCACGGCGACATCATGAGCCATTACACCAACGACGTCGACACCCTGCGCATGATGATCGGTATGAGTCTGCCGCAGATGATCTCTTCCATATTCACCATCGTGTCCGTGTTCTTCTCCATGCTCGCACTGAGCGTATGGATGACACTCTTCGTGGTGGTCTTCCTCTTCATTCTATTCAAGATCACCGGCAAGCTCACCGCAAAGAGCGGCCATTTCTTCGTGCGCCAGCAGGCCTCTCTCGGCAGCGTGAACGGTTACATCGAGGAAATGATCAATGGCCAGAAGGTCGTCAAGGTCTTCTGCTACGAAGAAAAGTCCAAGAATGAATTTGACGCCCGAAACGACGAATTGTTCCACAACGCCTCCGAGGCCAACAAGTTCGCAAACATCCTCGGCCCGGTCAACAATGCACTCGGCTACTTCCTGTATGTGGCCATCGCGATCCTCGGCGGTCTGCTGGCTTTTGCCGGCCTGCCGAACCTGACCCTCACCGGCATGGGCGTGATGACCCTTGGTGCCATCGCTTCCTTCCTGCAGCTTTCCAGAAACTTTGTTATGCCGATCAGCCAGGTCACACAGCAGATTTCCTCCATCGTTATGGCTATGGCCGGTGCCTCCCGTATCTTCGCGCTGCTGGATGAACCCAGCGAAGAAGATGACGGCTACGTCACGCTGGTCAACGCCACCTATCATAACGGTGAGCTGCGAGAAGTGGCGCACCACACCGGTATGTGGGCGTGGAAGCATCCCCACGGCGACGGCACCCTCACCTACACCGAGCTCAAAGGTGACATCACCCTGAACGAAGTGGACTTCGGTTATGTACCGGAGAAAATCGTTCTGCAGGACGTCTCCCTGTATGCAAAGCCGGGCCAGAAGATCGCTTTCGTTGGTGCCACCGGCGCCGGCAAGACGACGATCACCAACCTGATCAACCGTTTCTACGATATCGCGGACGGCAAGATCCGCTACGATGGCATCAACATCAACAA
>JAFQWC010000076.1 GCA_017407665.1 Clostridia bacterium
TAGCGAAGCTCATCGTTGATGACCTCCTGCTCCCGAAGCGCCTGCTCCAGCTCCTTCAGCTCCTCGCGTTTCTGGCCGATCGATACCTGCTGGCCAATCAGCATGGAAACCAGAAACACTGCAAAACAGAACACCGCAATCTTTAAAAGCAGACTGCCCTTTCTTTTTTTCACTTTTACTTCCTGCATACGGGCAATCTCCTTTCTGTATGATACAGCCTGTTGGCTCAGCTTCATGTCAATTTATTATATAATATCGGTACTGTGTTATTCAAGTCTTTTTTTCTTTTTTTCGGCAGAATCTGAAAGAATCCGCTTTTTCAACAGCATTTTGGGATTCTTTCTCCTTCTGCGCTGTTGTTTTTTCCATATTGCGGCCGCATAGATCCGTATCTTTTCCCCGCATCGGGACAGGCTGCGAAGCAAGCGGGGCAAAAGGCGTTTCAAGGCATAGGTCAGCGTCCACTGCACCAGAAGGAATCCCAGCACTTCGCCGCCAAACTGAAAAAACCGGATCCGGCCCTGATAGATCGCCAGCGCCAGAATAAAACTTGCACACGCTGCCGCCGCACAAAACAGCACATCCAGCAGGCCGGTCACGATTTTCCCCAGCCCCAGCACCAGGCGTGCAGCCTCCAACGCCGCAAACAGGATTCCTAAACCGATCCCCAGCAGAATACAGTACAGCAGGACCTCCAGCCCGGCGGCACTCATTTGAAGATTCTTCCCAGAAGCGTCGTGGGATGCACACCGTCCGCATAAGAAAGCGCCAGCACGCGTCCCTTTACCAGCAGTTCACCGGTATCGGCATTGAGATTTTCAATGTACAGCCCCTCACCTTTGATGTGCAGCCGGCCATCCCCGGTTTGTGCCGTGATCAGCTCTGCACTGAAAAAATCGATGCGCTCCACGCCCGTGGCGACCAGTCTTTCCCGGTTTTCGATCTGTATGCTGTGTTTTTTGCCGCTGTTCTGCTGCGCCATAGCTTCTCTCCATCCTGTTCCGGGTAGCAAAAAACCGAAACCCGAGCGGTTCCGGCTTTGTTTCGCTCCTGTACAGGATATGCACGCCATGGGCAAAATAGAACTTCCCCGCGTTATTTTTCTTCGATGACCTCGTACATCAGCGCGGCTTCTTCCTTCTTGGCGTACTCATTGACGGAAACCACGCGGGCTTTGATGGTGCGCACGCCAAGCTGCAGCTCCAGCACATCGTTGACTTTGACATCGTAGGATGCACGGGCCACCTTGCCGTTCACGATCACGCGGCCGGCGTCACAGGCTTCATTGGCCACGGTGCGGCGCTTGATGATGCGGGAAACCTTCAGGTATTTATCCAGTCTCATACTTTTTCTCCTTTCTATGAAAAGAACGGACCCAAAGCGGATCCGTTCCATCACATGCTATTCGCTGCCGAAAAATTACTTGTTCACGGAATCCTTCAGTGCTCTGCCAGCCTTGAATGCCGGAGCCTTGGAAGCCGGAATGGTGATCTCAGCGCTTGTTCTCGGGTCGCGGCCGATGCGCTCGCCTCTCTCGCGTACTTCAAAAGTACCGAAGCCGGCGATCTGAACCTTCTCACCCTCGGACAGGGACTTGATGATGGAATCGATCACAGCGGTAACTGCAACCTCTGCGTCCTTCTTGGAAATGGATGCAGTCTCTGCGACTGCTGCGATGAGCTGTGTTTTATTCATAACGAATAACCTCCAGAAATTTTATATTTTATCCAACATTCGGCGCACCGCGCGCGAATCGGAATATTTTACGTTTTATTTTGCCTCAAACTGTTCAATGTAAGCGCGGCAGGTTTCAAACAGGGCCTGCTCGGCATCCACGCCCAGTTTTCTGGCGAGCTCCGTCATATCAAATAGAGCCGTGCCCAAAACGGCAGCGCCGTTCTCTTCGTCGGCATTCTGCACACCGGCACAGATCTTCTCCTTGAATGCCGCAACATCTCCGGTGACTTCACCCATCTTCGCAGCCTTCTTGCGCACTTTCTGTGCACGCATCAGCGCCGGCATCGCCGGGGAAACACTGGCCAGAACCTCGCGGTTCGTCTTCTGCTGCTTCGTCTCGCGCTTGATCTGATCCCAGTTCGTGAGCACTTCTTCGGTGGTGTCGGCCTTGGTATCGGCGAAAACATGGGGATGGCGCACGACCATCTTCTCGGCTACGTCACTGACCACATCGTAGAAATCGAAGCGGCCTTCTTCTTCCTCAATGGTGCTGTGGAACACGATCTGCAGCAGCACGTCACCGAGCTCTTCGCGCAGCAGAACGGGGTTTTCCGTGTCGATGGCTTCGATCGCCTCGTAGCATTCTTCCAGGAAGTCACGGCGGATGCTTTTATGATCCTGCTCGCGGTCCCACGGGCAGCCGTCCGGCGCGCGCAGTGCCTTGAGGATCTCCACCAGATCTTCTACGGAATATCGATCTTTTCCTGCAAATTTTGAGACAGCTTTCATATTCTACATTATCCCCCTGCATTTTTCAAGTATTTTTCTGTTCTTTTTATGTTTTTTTCCAGATAATTCTGTAATTCTTGGAGGCTGCCAAAGCCCCACAACGCGGCACCGTAAACCAGCACGGCAGCACCGATGGCCGGCAATGCCAAAAACCGTTCGGGCACAGCTGTTTTCTCCAAAATACGCACCGTACTGACGGCCGCCAGACAGCTGAGCCCTGCAGCCAGCACGGGTTTTCCGAAGGCTGCAGAGAAACGCGGCCGAAACCCTGTGACCTTCCGCAACACGATCAGCTGCGCGAGCAGAACCAGCAGGCAGCTGATGGCCGTACTGAGCCCACCGCCGAGTATGTTGATGGCCGGGATCCCAACCAGAATGTAGTTCAAAACAACTTTCACGCACAAACCGGCGAGCGTTAGGATCACGGACAATTCCATATGCCCCGCAGCCTGCAGAAGGCTGCCGAGCGGTGTATTCATGGCGGCGAAAACCGATGCGATCCCCATCACGGCAAGGCACTGTGCCAAAATGGGACCGCTGATGCGCGAGCCGTAAATCAGCCGCACAATGGGACCGGCCAATGCGGAAAGCCCCATCCCTGCGGGCAGAGCGGCCAGGCAAGTCAGCTGCAGCACCGTCTCCATGGACCGGTCCCAGGCCGTCCGGTCGCCCCGGGCGAAGGCGTGCGTCACACTCGGCAATGCGCTGATGCCGATGGCCTGCGTCAGACTCGGCACGAGCATAAACAGCGTCAGCGCCATATTGTAACATCCAAACAGATAGTTGGGCAATGTTTTCGGTTGCATGAGATTTTCTGCCGGAATGCAGCCTGTGTACATAGAAAGCATCGGACCCGGGTCCGTGTGCAGAATGTGCGATAACCGCGTCTGCAGAAACGACGCATCAATGAGACCGGATAAACTCATCGCCACCGCGCCCACCGCCATGGGCAGGGCCGTGCGCAGCAAGGTGCCGGTCAGTACGCGTCGGGAACGCACCGGAGTCTTTTGGGAACGGGATATCCCGCTAAGCCGCTGTCTGCGGCGGTATAGCATCAAAAAGAGTGTGCTTAAAGCGGAACCCACGGTCACGCCGAGGATCGCCGCTGCGGCGCCCCCTGCTCCCGCAGGAAATCCCGCCCCGCGAAACAGCCACGCCGATTGCATCACAAAAAACGCGCCGGCGAGGCCAAAAAGCAGCTTGCTCAGTGCTTCGATCACCTGCGAAACGGCGGTCGGCACCATATTGCGCTGTCCCTCGTGCCAGCCGCGATACGCCGCGGCCACACTGCACAGCAGCACGGACGGCGACAGGGCCAGCATCGCCGGCAATGCGCCGGGATTTCCCACCAGCCGCGTATACACGGGCGCGGTAACTGCCATCAAGACCGTACCAAAAAGGCCCGTACCGAAAAACAGGGGCACGGCCACCCGGCGAATCCTTTCCACCTCCGCACGGCGGCCCAGGGAATCGCTTTCCGAGACCATGCGGGAGACCGCCACCGGGAACCCGGCCGTGGCAATACTGAACAGCACATTATAAAAACTGTACGCCGTACTGAAATACCCCATGCCCTCCTCACCGATCACGGCGGAAAGCGGGATCTTGAACAGCGCGCCAATGACCTTTACCAACAGCAGACCGCCGGTCAGCAGCATCGCGCCCTGAAAAAAACTTTGCTGCACCGGAGCCGATGCATTGCGTCGGACCATAAAACCATCCCTTCCCATGGAATAAGACTCTGCGAAAGAAAAGGAAAGAGGCAAGCCTCTTTCCTCACTTTGTTTTACGTCCAACAGCGCATCTGCTGATTTATCCGAAAATCAGGACTTTATTCCTCGACAACAGCCTCTGCTGCTTCTGCGGTTTCCTCCACCGGTGTTTCTTCCGGTGTCTCTTCAACCGGAGTTTCTTCCGGCTCTTCCGGCTTTTCCGCCTTGGCCTTGGCTTCGTCCAGCTTCATGCCGCAGTGATTGCAGAACATGGAATCGATATCCACCTGCTTGCCGCATGCCGGGCAGACAACCTTCTTCTGCAGGGCTGCAAGCTGTGCGGAAACCACACCGAACTGTGCGTACAGCTCATCCAGTGCTGCCAGCTTTTCGGCCTTCTCTGTCTCGCAGACACAACCGGCCTTTTCGCCTTCATAAATAAACTGGCCAAGCGCCTTGTACTGCTTGTTGATCTCGCTGTTCAGCTCCACAAGGTTCAGTCTCAGCTTAGACATATCCACAAACTGACCGGCTACCTTACCGACGGTCTGCGCTGCAGACTTTGCATTGGTTACGACATCTTCAAAAATACCCATATCGCTAGCACTCCTTTGCTTATCGTAAATTTCAGGGTCGATCCCTTCTGTATCTTTATTATACCTTGTTCTCTGTAAAAAAGCAAATGGGAATCCCATATATTTCTTGAATAAACCTTGAATTTTTGCCGTTTTTACGGCACGCGCGGCCCCAAAAACTCCCGCAGCATGGAGGTATCCGGAACAAGGGCCGCATCGATGGGTTCAAACCGCATCAGGCGTGATTCGAGATCCCTGGCCTTGCGGTAATACGGACTGTCCTCCGGAATGGCCCTGAGCAGCGGGATCACCGGGCGGCGCAGCACGCAGGGCTCATAGATATGCACGGAATTGACCGTGTAATCCGCAGAAAGCCGGTATGGGCGAATATATTTATCCTCGCCGGCCACCACATTGCTCCACATGGCGAGAGTACGCTCCGCAGAGGTGCTCCGAAACTGCACGTCGCGGCAGATGCGGCGCACGAGACGGATATCCATCGGGGATATGACGGCGCCGTTTGCGTCCTTGATCTCCTGCTTCACGCTGACGTACAGCTTGATGGCGCTGCCCTCCGGCAGATTTTTCGTAAACACCGGATTCAGCGCATGAATGCCTTCCACGATCACGAAACCGCGGTCCTGCACATCCAGCTGCCGTACATTCAGCCGCCGTTTGCCCGTGGAAAAATCATACGCGGGCAGCGAACAGGCACCGTTTTCGATCACGGATTTGAGGCACGCCTGCACAAGTTCGATATCCAGCGCATTGACGGTTTCATAGTCCTTGGTTCCGTCCGGCAAAAGCGGCGTATTTTCGGTGCCGAGATAGAAATCGTCCATGGACACAATCGAAGCCTTGAGGCCAAACTCCGCCAGATACTGCTTCAGAAGATGCGCCGTGGTGGTCTTGCCGCTGGAGGACGGCCCCGCCAGCATACAAATTTTCGCCCGGCTGTAGTGTGTCAGGATATTCCGCGCGATGTTGCGCAGATGCTCATGGTAGGAGTCCTCCACTTCATCGATCATCACCTGCGGCCGGGAGAGCGCAGCATCATTGATCTGTTCCAGATGATTGATGTATTTGATGTATCCGCTTGCGAAATTGCTCATATTTTTCAGCAATGCCTCCTTTTCGTTCAAGGATCTCCTCATACCGGCTGATATACTCATATGAGTATTTGAAGTTAAAAATGCGGCAGAGTTCCTCGGAGTAAGGATCTTTCAGTTTGGAAACGCCGCCGGCCCCGCAGGCCAGCACGGTTTCTGTTTCATCCATGGTAAAGATGTTGTACGCGCAGACAAAGCCCGGCTTTGCCCAGCCCGTGTTTTCCAGATTGCCCGCCATGCGGCTCTGGCGGTAGAGATAGTACGGCTCAAAGCCGCTTTCCGTCAATCTTCGCTCGGCATAGGCCATCATGTGGTCCGCAAGAAGGGCATCCGCGTGCGCCTGATTGACTTCGCCGCTCTGGGTGATGAACGAAGAACGCTTCAGCGCCAGAGAATGCACCGTCACGTTCTCGGGATCGAGCTCGAGCACCTTTTCGATGGTATCGCAGAAGCTCTCAAATGTATCGCCGGGCAGGCCGACGATGAGGTCCATATTGATGTTGTCAAAGCCCACTTCACGCGCCAGACGGAACGCATCCACAGTCTGCTGGGCGGTGTGCCGGCGGCCGATGTTCTCGAGCACATTATCCTGCAGCGTCTGCGGGTTGATGCTGATGCGCGTCACGCCGCCGGAAAGCAGCGCTTCGAGCTTTGCACGGTCGATGGTATCCGGACGACCGGCTTCCACGGTGAATTCCTCGCACTGTGTCATATCGAAGGATGCGCGCACGGTACGGATCATTTCGGAAAGCTGCGGTGCATCGAAGGTCGTCGGTGTGCCGCCGCCCACGTAGACGGAACGAAGTGTGAGGCCCAGATCCTTCGCGATCGCTGCCGTAGCGGTGATCTCCTCCATCAGCAGTTTGTGGTACACCGGGATCTGCTTCTTGGTTTTCTCCACACTCTGGGAGACAAACGAGCAGTATGCGCAGCGTGTGGGACAGAACGGAACGGAAATATACAGGGAATAATCGTTTTCGTGTACATCCATCGTGACAGGGGTCTGTGTACGCAGCGTACGCTCTGCAATAGCAGCCTTTTCCTCCGAGACAAAATACTTTTCCCGGAACAGGCGGCCGGCCTCCACTTCGCCGAATTTCTCCGTCAGCTGACGCAGCAGCTTAATGGGATGAATACCGGTGAGCATACCCCAGCGCGGCGTCTTGCCCGTGTGTGCCTGCAAAGCGTCAAAAAGCAGCGCCATCATGCCGTATTCTTCTTCGGTTTCCGGGCCGCCGGTACGCTCCGTCACGCCGGTTTCGTCCTCAATGCGGACATAATACGGCGCACCCGTATTTCGCAGCGCCGTATACACCGTACGGTTCTGGGGTTCCTCCGCTTCTGCCTCGCTGTGCAGCGTGATGACTTTATCAAACGGGAAGAACACGCGGCAGAGATTTTCCGCCTCATAATGGTATGGATGATCGATCACGAAAAGATGCATAATTGTTTCCTTAAAATGAATTATTTCTGAGTTTGCGAAAGATAACGAAGATAGGGGTTGCGGCGTTTTTCCGCGGAAAGCGTCGTCACGAGGCCATGCCCGCCGCAAATCGCCGGATCGCCCGGCAGATCGGCCAGCTTTTTCAGAGAAGCCAGCAGCTGTGCTTCATCGCCGGTGGGCAGGTCGGTGCGCCCCACGGAGTAGCCCATCAGGGTATCCCCGGTAAAGACCGCATCCGGCGTCACATAGCAGCATCCGCCCGCTGTATGCCCCGGTGTGTGCAGGACTTTGACAGGGATCGAACCGACGGAAAATTCTTCGCCGTCTTCGAGAAGCCGATCTGCCGTACAAGTGATCGGAACCCCGAACATGGACAGGGAGGCGTTCAGCACCGGATTTTCCGCGAGCGCCGCTTCCTTATGAAACAGGAGCACGTCGGCACCGGTCTGCTCCCGGAGCGCGTCTGCGCCTTCAATATGGTCAAAATGGCCGTGGGTGAGCAGAATATACCGCACGGTGAGCGGCTCGATGGCCGCGAGCAGCTTGTCGTTTACGAAACCGGGATCCACGACCGCCGCTTCCTTTGTAGTTTCATCGTACAGGACGTAGCAGTTTTCCGAAAGTGCCCCGCCCGTGATGCGTTTATATGCCATGGGGATCGCCTCCTTCTCAGCTGCGATCGATGGACAGCACGCCGCGGATCTTCATCAGGCGGTCGATGACCTGCTGCAGGTGCGTCAGACCGTTGATCGTGATGGTCGCGCTGATCATAGCGTTTTCGGACTTCTTGATCTCATGCGCATTGAGGGCATGGATGAAGATGCGCATATTCATCAGCTGCATGGTGATATCTGCCAGAATGCCGGCACGGTTGGACACCAGAATGTGCAGCGTGGATTTGAATTCTTCCTTGACCTCGCCGGCCCAGTGTGCGCGCACCCAGCGTTCCGGTTCCGGAATGCTGGCAAGGTCTTTGGGCACATTGGTGCAGTCACATTTATGAATGGATACGCCGAAACCACGGGTGATAAAGCCGATGATCTCGTCGCCGGGCAGCGGATTGCAGCAGCGGGAGAACTTGATGAGGCAGTTGTCCATGCCCTCCACCAAGACACCGCCGGCCGCCTTTTTGTTGGTGATCTGCTGAGACTGCTGCTGAATCGTTACCGGTTCTGCCGGCTTCTGGATCTTCTGGTATTCTTCCTTCACGCGGGGCATCAGCTTCCACAGCAGAATGCCGCCGTAGCCCACCGCCGCGTAAAAATCATCCGGTGTGGAACAGCTGTGTCGGCGGCCCACACTTTCCAGAATGTATTTCATCAGTTCGTCGGTCATGACCATGTTGTTGCGCTTGAATTCGCGCTCCACCTCGGCACGGCCTTCCACGATGTTCTCTTCTCTTTTTTCTTTCTTGAACCACGCGCGGATCTTATTTCTCGCCTCGCTGGTGCGCACGAGAGAGAGCCAGTCGCGGTTCGGGCCGCGGCCCACTTCCTTGGTGGTCATGATCTCGATGATCTCGCCGGTCTTCACCTTATAATCGAGCGGCACCATTTTCTGATCTACTTTGGCGCCGATCATACGGTTGCCCACCGCGGAATGGATGGCGTAGGCAAAGTCAATGACCGTGGAGCCCATGGGCAGGTCGATGACATCGCCCTTCGGGGTGAAAACGAAAACCTCCTCCGGGGCGAGATCCGTCTTGATGGAACTGACCAGGTCGGTCACGTCGCCCGTTTCGGACTGATTATCCAGCATATTGCGGATCCACTGCAGGCGATCTTCGAGAGAATCCTTCTTCTCGTTGCCGCTTGCCATGCCGAGCTTATATTTCCAGTGTGCGGCGATACCGTATTCGGCCGTGTGGTGCATTTCCCATGTGCGGATCTGCACCTCGAACGGAATGCCTTCCTTGCCGATGACCGTGGTGTGCAGGGACTGATACATATTGGGCTTCGGTGTGGAAATATAATCCTTGAAGCGGTTCGGGATGGGCGTGTACATATCGTGGATAATGCCCAGCACGTTGTAGCAGTCGATGATGCTGTTCACGATCACGCGCAGCGCGAACACGTCATAGATCTGCTCAAAGGTCTTGCCCTGCAGGAACATTTTCTTATATATGCCGTTGATGCTCTTCACGCGGCCCGCCAGATACACGCCGGGAATGGAGGGCTCAATGCGTTCGCGGATCATTTCCATCGTATGCTCCACAAACTGCTTGCGGCTGGAGCTGACCGCTTCCAGATCTTCCTCAATCTCCTGATACGCAACGGGATCGAGATAACGCAGGGAGACGTCTTCCATATACTCTTTAACGTTGCGCATACCGAGACGGTGTGCAATCGGTGCATACACCTCGAGGCATTCCAGCGCCTTATCACGCTGTTTCTGCGGCGCAACGTATTCCAGTGTGGACAGATTGTGCATACGATCCGCAAATTTAATGATGATGACACGGATATCCTCGGACATCGCCATCAGCATCTTGCGCAGGTTTTCTGCCTGCTGTTCTTCGCGGGAGGAGAACGGGATCTTGCCCAGCTTGGTGACGCCGTCGGTCAGGTTGGCGATCTCCTTGCCGAACAGTTTGGCCACATCTTCATAGGTGCACTCCGTATCCTCGATCACATCGTGCAGGAGACCGGCCACGACGGACTGGGTGTCCATACCGAATTCCACCAGTCTGCATGCAACGGCCACCGGATGGATGATATAGGGTTCTCCGGATTTGCGGATCTGATGGCCGTGGGCCTCATCCGCATAATGGTATGCTTTTTCGATCATTGCCAGATCATACTCCTTGTCGCTGGACATGATCATCCGTACAAGATCGGCATAGGTTTTGGACGGTTCTGCCATATCGATTCACTCTCCTCTTCGGAACGCCCCGTGCGCTCACTGCAGCGCCGATAAAACCGGGGAACGTGTAATATCCGTTTTTCCGCTTGTTTCCAGAATCTGCGCGGTCAAGCGGTCACCGCAAACTGTACTGCGGACAAGACCGCGTTCTTCAAATACTTTCAGTGCCACCAGCACACGGCCCAGTGTCATTTCCGGACCCAGCTGTGCGGTGAAACGCAGCAGATCCTCCGCAGCACCGTTCAGCGCACGCAGCGCACGGTAAATACCGGCCAGACAATTGCGGTCCGGATACAAAAGCGCCTTTTCTTCGGTACGCAGGGTCTCCCCCCGCAGCCAGCGCTCGTAACACGAAAGCACCTTGATGTTTTTATCCGTATCAAAGGCGGACGGTTTCAGGTCCCGAACAATGATCGTCAATGAATTCTGCCCACGGTATGTCCGGGCTTCCAGCTGTACGGCAAGGTCTATTTTATCCCCACGCTTATAGGGGAATTCCTCCGGCTTTGTGTTGAAGCGCATCGCCGTCAGCACTGCGCCGTTCTTTTCCAGCGTCAAACGCAGATGCCCGCCGCCGCCCACTGCGGCAATGTCGCAAAGTTCCATATTGTAAAGCCCGAACACAGGCTGCGGATTGCCGTTGCCGAACGGTTCCAGATGCGTGAGGCTCTCCACCATGGACACGGAAAGCGCGGCAGGGTTCAGTTTACAGTCCAGTACCACAGTCTGCGTCGGCATCTGGGGGAATTTTTCCGCCGCATAAGCATTGATGCGCTGCCGGAAGGTCTCGATCAGATCTGCGCGCAGCGTGATGCCCGCCGCCATGGGATGCCCGCCGTATTTGATCAGCAGATCACCGCAGGCACAGATGGCTTCAAACAAAGAGAAACCTTCCACACTGCGCCCGCTGCCCTTGGCTTCTTCCGTGCCGCAGGAGATCACCATACAGGGCTTGCCGAACCGATCCGTGATGCGGGATGCCACAATGCCGATCACACCGTGATGCCAGTCGGCCCCATCCACGACGATGACGCGGTCGTTCGCAAGGCCTCTGCGTTCAATATCTGCGAAAGCCGCTTCGGAAATCGCCGCTTCCACCCTTCTGCGCTCTTCGTTATCGGCGCAGATCTCGGCGGAAAGCTGCTCGGATTCCTCCGCATAACCGCTGATCAAAAGGCGCACCGCACGCTCGGGAGACCCCATACGGCCCGTGGCATTGATGCGCGGCACCAACGTGAAGGACACATTGGTCGCGGTCAGTTTTTTATCGGCATAGCCGGAATCTTTCAATAAAGCCTGAATGCCGGGACGGTCACTTTCGGCCAGTGCCGTAAGACCGTACCGGATCAGCGTACGGTTTTCCCCGGTCAGCGGAACCACGTCGCCGATGGTACCGATAGCCGCCAGATCACCGTATGTCTGGAGCAGGTCCTCCATGTCGCCGGTGCCTTCTTCCAGAGCCATCAGAAGTTTGAAAGCAATGCCCGCACCGGAAAAATCCTTGTACGGACTCGTATCGTCCGGACGGTACGCATCCACAACGGCGGCAGCCGCCGGCAGCTGTTCCTGCGGGCGGTGATGGTCCGTGACCACCACATCCACGCCAAGTTCCGCCGCGCGCTCCACCTCCCGAATGGAGGAAATGCCGTTATCCACCGTGATGATGAGCGTAACCCCCAGAGATGCCAGATGCTCCACGGCGCCGATGTTCATGCCGTAGCCTTCGCCTTCGCGCTGCGGTATGTAATAGAGCACGTCCGCACCGCGGGTCTCGAGATACGAGTACACCATCGCGGTGGATGTGATGCCGTCCGCGTCGTAGTCGCCGTATACGGCGATGCGCTCCATGTCGTCGATCGCCCGGGTAATGCGCTCTGCCGCGCGGTCCATGTCCTTCAACAGGAACGGATCGGAAAGCGGGGCGCCCGGACCGAGAAAATACTGCATATGCGTCTCGGTATCCAGCCCGCGGATGTTCATCAGCATCGCAAGGAAAAACGGAATATTATAGGTCTGGGCAAATGCCGCAGCACGCTCTTTGTTCAGAGGGCGAACCTCCCAGTTTCGGATATTCATACGGGCCATCCTTCTGTATGCACTGCCGCTTGGAAAGCGGGACAATGGATCTCATTTCTAAAAACATATTGTAACATTTTTTTATGTGATATTCAATAAAAAGTCTGCAATTTGCAAAAAAGCGGGCGTAATTTACGAAAAAGCCGGCCATACTTTTCAAAAGAAAGAATCCTGTAAGAAATACAGCAAATTTGCCTATAGCATTTCAAAAAACTATATGCTAGAATAAATATGGGGAAATAAGATATTTCCCGGAAAAGAGGTGCCGTATGGAGAACAATAAGGAACATCCCGTCGCCGAGCAAACGGAGGCCGAACAGAACACGCCGGAAACATCTCCCGCACATCCCGACGAGGAGCATACCCACAGCAACTATCGTTTTGCGCTGAAGGTACTCGGTATTCTTTTGATCATCATCCTGATCATTGTGATCCTGCAGGCCAGCGGTGTATCCATTGCCATTAAAGACTGGCTGATGACTGCCGTGCGTATCTTCCCGCATCTGCCCCTTTTTCATCCCTGATTGCCTTTGATTTCCTGCAGCTGTCTGTTTGGGCGGCTGTTTTTTTATGTCATGATTCAGAAAAGCCCGCCGGCTTCCGTTTCCGGAACTGCCGACGGGCGATTTTCTTTATACCAGGGGTTCAGAGGAATCCTCTTCTTCCGTTATGGTCACGTGTGCTGTGTATACTCCTGTTGCCCAACAGGAATCCGCACCGTTAATTGTGATCTTGACCGGCACCTGTATGCTGCCGTTGGGATCCGCGACGGCGGCAAGATCCACCGTGCACGAAATGGATTCTCCGGTCAGCTTTGCGATCTGCGCCGCCGTACCGACGATGGTTATACGGAACGCTTTATTGGTGAGTGCCGCAGTTTTGCCCTCGGGCACATTGATCACCGTGATGTTCTCGGTAATGAGATTGGTCTGTGCATAACCGTTCAGGTTGATGGTCACCGTTGCGTATTCCGCGTTACTGATGTTCGTCACACCGACTGGCACCTGAATCGGCAGCCGGAACGTGTTGTTCTCCGGTGTTACATCCAGGAAATTGATCGTCTGGGACAGCGTCAGTTCGGAATACTTCGCAAGCACTTCGCCGTCACCGGCCACCTCAATGGTCTCCGGGTCGATCGTGATGCGCTGCTTCGAGAAGCCTTCCGGAATATTCTGGATATTGGGCAGGATCGTGATCGTCTTGCGGCTGGTCACCGCGATCGAAACATCCACCGTATCCTCATTCAGCGTAATATAATGCTCGGTGGGATCAATGATCTCGCCGTTCACATCGTACAAGGTTACTTTGCAGGAGATCATCTTAGACTGCGTCAGAGCGTCGCTGAACGTATACGCCAAGGCGGCGCTGGCCACACGGCTGACCTCACTTTCCGGTCCGGAAATGGTGACCATATCCACGGAAAGCGTCGGTGCCGAAGAAGCATAATACCCCTCCGCAGCCTTGTACTGGATCTTGTCCTCCAGCGTCAGGATCATTTCCTTGTATTTATCGTAGACCACGGTCACTTCGGCCGGGGATACGCTTTCGATTTCATAGTCCGCCAGCGTGTTGCCTTTTTTGTAGGCACGCAGCGTCAAGGTGGCTTCCTGCATGGAGCTGCCCGTCAGCATCGAAAGTGACGGATCCAGAGAAGCGGATACGCCGATGTCCTCGGTCGTCAGCTTGCTCGTGACCATGGAGTTGCCGGTGACAGACACGTTCGCCGAGGTATGGCTTCGGTCAAAAATACGCACGCCGGCTTCCCGTGCCGCTTCGGAAAGTTCGATTTCCACCGGCACGTTGCTGACCATGGATCCACGGCCGGCCAGTTCGGTCCCCATCATGGAGAACCAAACCACAACGGCACAGATAAAGGAAAGAATCAGAAGCAGCGTATTGTTTTCCACAACGCGCAAGGATTTCCAGAACGCGGATCGTTCCTTTCCGCCGTTCCCGGTTTTCTTTTTCCGCATCACTTCTTCACCGTCCTTTTTCCAGAGATAAAGTTGAGACCGCGGCGCACACCGGACATCTTCTCCTCGGACTGGATCAGATGATTCTCCAGCACTTCGCGCAGCGTGTCTTTGGTGAAGTTGCGCGTCAGCACACCGTTCACCGCAACGGAAATATTTCCGGTTTCTTCGGAAACCACAACGACCACCGCATCGGATTCTTCACTCATGCCCAGCGCGGCACGGTGACGGGTACCGAGCTCTGCAGCCACTTCCGGATTTTTTGTCAGCGGCAGAATGCAGCCGGCCGCATGGATCATACCGCCGCGCACCACCATCGCGCCGTCATGCAGAGGCGCCTTGTTGAAGAAAATATTGCCCACGATCTGGCCGGACGGCTCACAATCGATCTTGGTACCGGTCTCGATGACCTCGCCCAGCTTGGTCTGGCGCTCAAAAACAACCAGTGCGCCCATTTTAAGCTGCTGCAAAATGCCAAGGCCTTCCACAACACCGTTGATGGACTTGCGGATGCGGGCCTTCTCCTGATCCCGGTCCTTATTGCCGCTGACTACACTGGCGATGGATTGTCCCACATTGCTGCGGCCCACCTGCTCCAGCGCCTTGCGGATCTCCGGCTGAAACAGGATCAGAATGGAGACGACCGCAAATGTGAAGAAGTAATCCAGAAGCTGGCTCACCATGAGCAGATCCAGATAATTCGAGACCAAAAACAGCCCGACGATCAGGAGCAGACCTTTCACCAGCTGTCCGGCGCGGCTTTCGCGCACCAGCTTTATGACACCGTAAATCAGCACGGTGACGATCAAAATATCAATGGCATCCTTAAACTGGAAGCTTTTTGCAATCGTGATCATTTCATCCCACCAGGACGAAACGGCATTGAGAATGCGTTCCAAGCAGACTCCCCCTTTTTGCACAAAGGATAACTATACATCGTTATTCTAGCACAAAGTCCGTGCAATGAAAAGAGGGATAACATAATTTTCAGGCAGAAATTCTTTTTTGCTCCGTCAGGCGCGGATGCGGGATACTGCCCGCAGGCAGGCGCGGATCTGCGCATCATCGGTGAATACGCTCGGTGAAAGCCGGATCGTACCGCCGTGCGGTTCGTCCGCCGTGCCCATTTTCCGGTGTGCAAACGGCGCGCAGTGCAGACCGCAGCGCACCGCGATGCCCTGCTCCGCGAGTTTCATCCCGACGACTTCACTCGGAAGCCCACGTATGGTAAAGCTCAGAACCGGCGCAAAGCAGGTGCTTTCGGGCCGATCCGTATACAGTTCGATGTGCGGCATTTTCCTGAGCCCGTCGAACAAAACCTGCACGTGCCGCATTTCTTTCTGCAGCACGCTTGCCTGTCCCTGTGTGCGGACAAAGTCGAGCCCCGCACCCAGCCCCAAAATACCGGGCACGTTCTGCGTTCCGCTTTCCAGATACTCCGGCATTTCTCTGGGCTGTTCGGGATCCATCGCCCGCGTGCCCGTGCCGCCCTGCAGCAGGCTTTTCAGCTGCTCCCCCCTGGAGGTGATCAGCAGGCCCGTACCCATGGGGCCGTACAGCCCCTTATGCCCGGCACAGCAGAGATAGTCTATGCCGTCCGCCGCGCAGCGGATGGGCAGCACGCCGCCGGACTGCGCCGCGTCCACACAGATCTCCGCCCCGTAGATATGCGCCAGTGCCGCCAGCCGCTCCACGGGCACGCGGATCCCCCACACATTGGAAGCATGGGTGACGATCAGCATACGGGTATTTTCGCGCATCGCCTTGCGGAAAGCATCCAGCGTGGCATCGTTGTCCCCCGGTGTGACCGGTACCACCGTGTGCGAAACGCCCTCTGCCTCCATGGCGTGCAGCGGCCGCAAAACGGCGTTGTGCTCCAGATCGGTGACGAGCACATGATCCCCTTTTTTCAGGGAGTGAATCACAATGTTCAGCGCCTGCGTGCAGCTGGGCTGAAACGACACGCATTCCGGCCCCTCCGCTCCGAAGAAGTCCGCCGCTTTCCGGCGCACATCGTAAACCGCCTGCGCGGTATCCAGACTCATCCGAAACCCGCCGCGCCCCGGATTCGCTCCGTATTTCTGCAGCGCCTCTGCCATTTTCTGCCGAACCGCATGCGGCTTCGGGTAGGTCGTGGCGCTGTTGTCCAAATAAATCATGCCGTATCCCCCCGTACGCTGCGGCCCAAAACCCGGATTCCCGCCGCACGCAGGATGCGCTCCGCTTCATCCGGCCGGAAGGGTACGTAGACGCCGTAGCCGCAGCCGTTGTCGCCGGTACGCGGCAGCCGCTCCACATAGCTTTTCAACCCGGACTGAAACAGGATCTCCCGGCTTTTCATCGCATAGGTGATGCTGCTGACCATAATGACCGGCCGCGTTGCCGGTCCTTTGTCTGATTTCATAAAAAACACCTCGGTCTTCCCCATCCTGAATTCTCTGTTACAGGATATGAGACAAGCCGAGGTTTTGTGTGTTTTTCTGTTTTCAGGTCATTCCAGCAGACAGACCGCGTGGGCGGCGATGCCCTCCCCGCGCCCGGTAAAACCGAGGTGCTCCTCCGTCGTGGCTTTCACACTGATGCGGTCGATCTCCACATTGCAGGCCGAGGCCAGATTACGGCGCATTTCGTCGATATACGGCCGCAGCTTCGGGCGCTGCGCGATGATCGTGGCATCGATGTTGCCGATGGCATAGCCCTTGCGCCGCACCGCCGCCACAACGGCAGACAGCAGTTTTAGGCTGTCCGCACCCTTGTACTGCGGGTCATTGTCCGGGAACAGCACGCCGATGTCGCCCAGTGCCGCCGCACCCAGAAGCGCATCCGAAACGGCGTGCGCCAGCACATCCGCATCTGAATGACCCATGAGGCCTTTCTCGTACGGGATCTTCACGCCGCCCAAAATCAAGTCCCGGTTTTCCGCCAGCGCGTGTACATCATAGCCGTGTCCGATTCTCATATTCCATTCTCCTTCTCGTTTTCCAGCATTTTATAGAAGGCCTCCGCCATCGGCAGATCCTCCGGGGTGGTGATCTTCACATTGCGATAATCGCCCGGTGTGAGATAGACAACGCCGCCTGCGTTTTCGATCAGCTGACAGTCGTCCGTGTACTGCTTACCCTGCTCAGCCGCGCGTTCCAACGCTCTTTTGTACAGCGGCAGATGGAACACCTGCGGCGTCTGAATGGCCCGAAGCGCGGCACGGTCCGGCGTGCCCTCCACGAAATTCTCCGCCGAAGCAATCTTAATGGTGTCTTTTACCGGCACTGCCAACGTGGCCGCGCCGTATTTCTGCGCATGGGCACATACGGCTTCGATCTGCGCCGGCGTGATCAGCGGTCTTGCACCGTCGTGCACCGCAATATAATCGGCATCCGCACAAAGAGCCGCACCGTTTGCCACGGAATCCTGCCGCGCTGCGCCGCCTTCTGTGATGCGCACCGGCTTCTTTATGCCCTGCATCGCTTCGCGCACGGCGTCAAAATCCACCGGGCGCGTGACGACCACGATCTCCTCTATGCAGGCTGCCCGGTCAAATGCACGCAGGGTATGCCGCAGCACCGGCTCCCCACAAAGCTCCATCAAAAGTTTGGATCGTCCGCCGCTCTGCATTCTTGTGGAATTGCCCGCCGCAACGATTACAGCACAAATTTTCATCCATTTTCCCCCGCTTTCGACTCCATTATACCGTACAATCCGCGTTCCCGTCAAGGAATCCGTCTTTCGACTGCATGGAACCAAAAATATCTTTTTGCAAAAACATATTGAATTTTACGATAGAGTTGTGCTAATATGAATTTGTATGTTAATAAAACATCAATTCACCACAAAAAATTTGCAAAGTCACCCAAAAAAGGAGTTGTAAGCAAATGGGCAATTTAGACTTTATCAAACTGTTTGGTGGTCTGTTCGGCGGCTTGGCATTCTTCCTGTACGGCATGCATCTGCTCTCCACCAGTTTGGAGAAGATGGTCGGCGGTAAGCTGGAGCACGTACTGCGTTCCATGACCTCCAACCGTTTCAAGGCACTGCTGCTTGGTATGGGCATTACCATTGCTATCCAGTCCTCCTCCGCCATGACCGTTATGCTGGTCGGTCTCGTAAACTCCGGCATCATGGAGCTGAGCCAGTCCATCGGCGTCATCATGGGTTCCAACATCGGTACCACGGCGACCGCCTGGATTCTCAGTATGTCCGGTATCTCCAGCGACAACCCCTTTGTCCAGCTGCTGAAACCTTCTAACTTCTCTCCCATTGTTGCTCTGATCGGTATTATTCTGATCATGTTCACCAAGAGCAGCAAGAAGAAGGATATTGGCGCCGTGTGCGTTGGTTTTGCCATTTTGATGTTCGGCATGACCCTGATGGGCGATTCCGTTGAACCGCTGGCTGATATGCCGCAGTTCAAAGAGATCATCCTGATGCTCAACAACCCGATCGTCGCACTCCTGGCCGGTACCATCATCACCGCAATCATCCAGAGTTCCGCGGCATCCCTCGGTATCCTGCAGTCTTTGGCTTTGACGGGCAGCATCACGTTCAACATGGCGTTCCCGATCATTCTCGGCCAGAATATCGGCACCTGCATCACAGCGCTGATCTCCTCCATCGGTACATCCAAGAACGCAAAGCGCGTAACAGCTGTACATATTCTGTTTAACTGCATCGGTTCCATTATTTTCCTGGTTGGTTTCTATGCTGCAGATGCCGTTTTCCAGTTTGCATTCACAGACGCACCGATTTCTTCTTTCCTGATCGCTGTTGTACACTCCATCTTCAACGTGGTCACCACCTTCCTTCTGCTGCCGTTCTGCGGTCTGCTGGAAAAGCTGGCCATCCTGGTTGTGCGCGACAAAAAGGCCAAGGGCAAAGAAGAAAGAGATCCCCACGAAGTCCTTCTCGACGAGCGTATCCTCCGCTCCCCGTCCTTCGCTATTGCTGAGTGCCGCAATGTGACCGCTAAAATGGCGGAGCTTGTCCGCGAAACACTGATTTCTGCGATCGGCCTGCTGTCCAAATACGATGCAGACATCGCAGAACAGGTCGAGATCAACGAAGGCATCGTGGACCAGTACGAAGACAAACTCGGCTCCTTCCTCGTCAAGATCTCCAGTAAGGATCTGTCCAACAACGACAGCAACGATGTTGCACAGCTGCTGCACACCATCGGCGATTTCGAGCGTATTTCCGACCACGCCGTCAACATTGTCCGCGCTGCTCGTGAGATCAGTGACAAGAACCTGAAGTTCTCCGAAAAGGCAACCGAAGAGCTGCGCATCATCACCAATGCGATCCTCGAGATCCTGGATATCACCACGGATGCCTTCGTGGACAACGATATGCGCCAGGCCATTGAAGTGGAGCCGCTGGAGCAGGTTATCGACGGCCTGAAGGCGGAGCTGAAGAAACGCCACATCCGCCGCCTGCAGGAAGGCAAGTGCACCATTGAACTGGGCTTTGTGCATTCCGATATCCTCACAAACTACGAGCGTATTTCCGACCATTGCTCCAATATCGCCGTTTGCATGATCCAGATCAAGGATTCCGTCATGGACACCCACAGCTACCTCAACGAGGTCAAGTCCTCCGGCGAACCGCAATTCATGAAGTATTACAACCGCTTTGCCGAGCGTTACGTTCTGCCGAAGAGCTCTGCGCAGGCCGCAGAAACGGTTCCGACCACAGCAGAATAAAATACTGCATAACAGCTGCAGGGCGACCGGAATGATCGCCCTGCAGTTTTATTTTGGATGTACATTTCGTTCGGCATATTTTCGTTTGGTCGCCAGCCCGCCCCGGATGTGCCGCTGCGCCTTGTTGACGGCCAGAACATCCCGCACCTCTTTGTACAGCCCCAAATTGACGTGCCGCAAACGCTCCGAGACGTCTTTATGCACCGTACTTTTGCTGACCCCGAATTTCCCCGCCGCAAGCCGCACGGTCGCCTTATTCTTTACAATATATTCCCCGAGCATAGCCGCTCTGTCGTCAACACTCTGCTTCATACAACACACCCTCGCCTATGTAGTGACTCATACTATGCAGAAAAGGTTGGTGATATGCGGTTTTTAGTTCTCAAAATTGCATTTGGTGGTAGCGAGTCGCTGCAGGGATTCTGGGATTACTTTGTAGAACGGCTCGTGCGTATTGCGGGCGGATTAATCCAAGTGCTAAAGCATGTTTGCACCTGCATGGGTGTAGGCGGGATATTTTTGCCAAATCACAGAATCCCGCATACAGGTTTTAACTGGCATTTGTTTTGGTATTCTGGTATAATTATGGCATTATACTTAAGAAGAAGGGATTATTTTGCTGTCCTATACGCAAGCGGAACGATTTATTAACAGGTTAGGTGCGGAAAGATATAACGAGCGAATTCGTATTGCAGAAAAATACAAAGATCAATGGAAATTGTCCGAAGTAACATTTCAGCCATTGCTTTCCAATAACAGTCTGATTTTCTATGCGTCTTCAAAACAATATGGCAAAGTCATACTCAAAATCCTTTTTAACCGTGAATTTGATGAGGACCTCAAAGAAATCATGTCCTTAATACAGTTTCAGGGAGAAAATGTCTGCAAGCTTTACGAGTATTCACTTGAGGATAAGGTTTATATCATGGAACGAATTGTTCCTGCCGATACTTTATATGAAAGTGCAAGCCGTGATGAACGGATCAAGATTATAGGGGCCATATATAAAGTATTACACAAACCTGACTTGCCGGACAGCATATTCCCTACATATTCCGAATGGTTTGAAGCAGGAAAGGAAGAAACAAAAAATCGCACGGATTGTGAAGAACTGCGTCCATATCTCGAAAGCGCCGAGCGCATGCTGAAAGATATATGCCAAAAGTATTCACGCAATATTCTGTTGCATGGCGATTTACACCACGAAAATATACTTAAGAATGAAAATGGCCGCTATACGGTCATTGACCCCAAAGGTGTAGCGGGCGACCCGGTATTTGATTTATCGAGATTTATACTGGATGAATTCAGAGACAACTTAGTCTCGGAACCAAAGGAGATCGTCCTTGATTTTGTTAAAAATCTCGGTGCCAGCGTTGGTATTCCCCCAGAGACTTTACTGCGCTGTTTGTATATTGAAACGGTCATTTGGCTTTTCAGAGAAGAACTTGCCACTGGAGAAAGCCTTGAGGAATGCGAGCAGCTGATTACGAATATGAAAACTGCGTATGAATTCGTGTGTGATGTGTTAGAGTAGTCAGAAACCCAGGTTCAATCTATTGGCGTGGAGACTCCCTGCCACTCTTATTATAATTAAATCAAATTTACGAATGTACGGGTATAGAAAAACCTACAAATAAGGATCTGTTGCAAAATGGAATAATATGCAATAGAGTCGCTATCTCCTGGCGGGGATAGTGTGAAAGGGGCGGTCTTGGAGCCCCTTTCGCGTATAATTGAAATGAAATATGCAGGGACAGAAACTGCCCCTGCATATTTCTAACGGGGACGTTGCATTTTGCAACGTCCCCTTCTATTTGAGAATTTATGACTGCGAGATGTAAGCCGAATCCCGCTCATATTCCCTCATGGTACTGCGGTACATAAACACATAGAAGAGGATCGCGATCAGTGCGCTGACGGCATAGCTGGCGAACAGCATCGAAAGCGTTTGATGCAGCGGCCATACGAACCATACCCAGCAGCTGCGCACGCCGAATCCGCATACGGCGCAGACGATCAACACATATTTCTGGCGGCGGAGCGCATGCAGTGTGAACGACAGGACTTCCATGATGCCGGTGATGAAATAGGTTAGGCAGAGGAAAATCATTCGCTCCTTCGCGATCGAAACGACCGCGGCGCTGTCCGTCATGATGTTGAGTAATGTCTCGGCGAGGAGCACGAATACAAAGCCGAGGGAGAGACTGACGGCCGTTGCGTACAAGGCACTCGTTTTGACCGTTTTCCGGATACGGTCAAAACGCCCGGCACCGAAGTTCTGCCCGACCATGGTCATGGTGGCAAGGGCGATCGCATTTCCGACGGTGTAAACAAAGCCGTCAAACTGACCTGCGATGGCGTTGGCGGTCATAACCTCGGTGCTCATGGAATTGACCGTGGAGGAAATGATCACGTTTGACACGTAGAAGCACAGACCGCCCGAGGATGCCGGGACGCCGATCTTCAGCATTTCAAAGAACTCCAGCCTGCGAATTCTGAGCTGCCTGAGCTCGATTTTGCATATGCCGTGATTTCTAATGAGGGCGGTGAGACCCATGACGAGTGAGGTAACATTCGAAAGCACCGTCGCAATGGCAACGCCCGCGACCGTAAGATCCAACACGCCTACAAACAGTACATTTAGTATCACGTTCAGAACACCTGAAATCAGCATATACGCCATGGGTCTGACGCTGTCGCCCGAAGCGCGCAGGATCGCGGCAACGAAATTGTACAGCATCGTGAACGGCATACCGAGAAAATAGATCTTCATGTACAGCACCGCCATGTCGAGCACATCGGGCTGGCACTGCATGAGGATCAAAAGCCGTTTTGCAAAGATTAAGGCGACGGTCATCAGGAACAGACCGGCGCAGAAGCCAACGACAAGGGCCGTTCCCACCGCGCGCCGGACACCGGTCTCATCCTTCGAGCCGATCCGTTTTGCAATCAGGATATTGGCGCCCGTGGCAAATCCCGAGCAAAGGCTGACAAGCAGCGTGATCAGTGATCCGCAAGCACCGACCGCCGCCACCGAGAGGTCGCCCGCCATCAGGGAAAGTATCGCAACATCCGCCGCATGAAACAGGATCTGAACCACGTTTGTAACGATGAGCGGAATGGAGTATATAACCAGAGTATTCAAAATCCGACCGTTGATTAAGTCTTTACGCATAAGCCTTACCTCATTTCCGTACGAGGACTGTTCCATTGTCCATAGTCCGAAAGCAATTATAGCAAATATACATGTAAAGGGTTAGGAGAAAACAGACTTTTCAGGTGGACTAAAACGACTATTTGTGATATGATCATAATCAACACACACGGAGGTGATCACCATGTCCGTTCTAATGATCGGGGCACTGCCGAAAGGTTCAACGCATATTGTCTCCCACAAGCACGCCTTACATGAAATCATACTTGTCACAGAAGGCAGTGGAGTTCGCGTGATCGGCGATGCGGAATACCCATTTCATACCGGAAATATTGTCATTATCCCGCCGAATGTTCCTCATAAAAGCTATTCCGACGGCGAATATACGGAAATCTTCATACAGACCGATTCTCCCATAACACTCGGTGCAGGCAGCGGCGAGCACGGGGTGATCTTCCTTGAGGATGACGAAGAGCACGCGGTTTCGGCACTGATGCAAATGATGTTTTACCGATATATAAAGGGCGGGAAAAACGATTCCACACTTTCATTGATGTTTGATCTCGTCATGCAATTGCTCTCTGAGAAATGCGCCGCTTTGCAGCGGGATCCCGTCGTAGAAGAGGTTTGTCGCTTACTTGCGCTTCATTATAATGATCCGCAGCTTTCCTTATCGGAACTTCTGGAATCCACCGGCTACCACAAGGATTATTTACGCCGCCGGTTTATCGCCGTCTGCGGGGTCACGCCGAGTACATACTTGACGTCGCTGCGGATCGAGCACGCAAAAAGGCTTCTGAAAAGAAAAAACGAACTGCAGTTTTCCGTTGCGGACATCGGCGAAATGTGCGGATATTACGACCCTCATTATTTTTCGAGGATCTTCCGAAAGCAAGTCGGTGTTACACCGGAGCTGTTTGCGGCACTTCCCGCGGAGTGATCCGACTGTGAATCGGAAAGCCAAAGGCCGGAAAACTTTCATGTGCAGATATGCCCCCCTGTTTTTGTAAAACGCTTGCGCATCTGCATCAAAGCATGGTAAACTGATTATAATTGAATTCATTTCTTGTTTAGGGAGGCACGACTATGCAAATACAAGAACTGCTTTCAGGCAAGCTGAATAATAAAATATTTCCGTTCATGTGGGTGCACGGGGAAAGCGAAGCGGTTTACCGGGACACGATCCGCGCGATCGACGAGGCGAACATCAAGGCGTTTTGCGTAGAGGCGCGTCCGCATCCTGAGTTCTGTAAAGACCAGTGGTGGACGGACATGGCGATCATCCTGGATGAAGCCGAAAAACGCGGTATGAAGGTTTGGATCCTCGACGACAAACACTTCCCGACGGGATATGCTGCCGGCGCCGCAGAAACCGCTCCGCCCGAACTTCGCCGCCGGAGTGTGCTATATCAGGAGATCGCGGTGAACGGTCCGGTTTCTCTGGATCTCAAAACCGCTTTTGTCCGTGAAAAATCGACGCTGCAGCAGATGACGGATTTTTCCAATGACAACCAAAAGGCGGAAAACATTTTTGACGATGACACGTTCCTCGCCGCAGCCGCCGTTCCGCTCGGTGTGTCGTTTTTCGGTATGAACAACAGAAAACCGATCCCGCTGGACGCGTATATCCGCGACGGCGTGCTCAACTGGACCCCGGAGGAAGGCGCATGGAAGATCGCGCTGTGCTGGCTTTCCGGCAACGCCGGCGTCCACCGCAATTACATCAATATGACCGACCCCAGGTCCTGCCGTATTCAGATCGATGCGGTTTACGAAACGCATTATGCGCATTTTAAGGATAAATTCGGCAGTGTGATCGCCGGATTCTTTTCCGACGAGCCGGAGCTCGGCAACGGTGCGATGTTTAAGATGTATAACACCCTCGGCACGGATCAGGATCTGCCGTGGAGTCTGCCGATAGAACGGGCGATGCGTGAAAAGCTGGGCGATGATTTCTCCGCGCTGCTTCCCCTTCTCTGGAACAACGACTGCGAAACAGCGCTGACCGCCAAAGTACGCTACACCTATATGGATTGCGTCACGCGGCTCGTCCAGAAATCCTTCTCCGAGCAGATCGGCGACTGGTGCCGCGCGCACGGCGTGGAGTACATCGGTCACGTCATTGAAGACCAAAATCAGCACGCCCGCACCGGCACAAGCCTCGGACATTTCTTCCGCGGTCTTCGCGGACAATCCATGTCCGGCATTGACGTCATCGGCGGCCAGATCTATCCGCAGGGCGAGGATGTGCGCAGAAAAACCATCTGGGGCGATCCCGGTGATTCGGAGTTTTTCCATTACGCACTGGCGAAGCTCGGTTCCTCTCTCGGCGAACTGACACCGCATATGCAAAGCAGAACCATGATCGAACTGTTCGGCGCATACGGCTGGAGCGAAGGCGTACAGCTTGAAAAATATCTGGCCGATCACTGCCTTGTGCGCGGCATCAATCACTTTGTACCGCACGCCTTCAGCTGCAAGGCATACCCGGATCCCGATTGCCCGCCGCATTTTTACGCGCACGGTCACGACCCGTTGTACCGACACTTCGGAAAACTGATGCAATATACAAACCGCGTCTCCTCGCTTCTGGAAAACGGCCGGACGCAGGCCCCCGCCGCGATCCTCTATCACGGCGAAGCCGAATGGTGCGGCGATTACATGCTGATGCAGAAGCCGGCCCGCGTCCTTGCGGACCGACAGATCGATTTCCGCTTTATCCCCTGCGATGTATTCGAAGAACCCGACTTCTACAACACGGAACTCAGCGATACACTGCGCATCAACGGGCATACCCATAATATTCTATTCGTGCCGTATGCACAGTTCCTGCCGCTGACCACGCTGAACGGCCTTGCCGCTTTGGCGGAACACGGCTGTCCCGTTGTTTTCCTTGACAACCTGCCCGACGGTGCTGCAACCGGCGAACCGCTGCCGGAAGCCCTCCGGCATTGCCCCACGGTAAACCTTCTCGATCTGCAGGACTATGTGACCGGTCAGGGGCTCGAAACCGTTGCCCTTTCGCCGAAAAGCCATCGCATTCGTGCGCTGCACAGCAAGGGCGAAGAGGAAACCGTGATGCTCGTCAATGAATCGGCTGCGGTCTATGACGGCGCCGTGCAGCTGCCGTGGACGGACGAGACCTATGTATATAATGCATGGGATAACCGCGTGGAGCAGATCGGCGGCGAAAACGGCACGGTATCCGTACACATTCGTCCGTCTGAAAGCTGCATTCTGGTGCGCGGCAAGGCTGAAAACGCCGCCACACCCGTCCATGCGCTGCAAACGGACTGCACGGCTGCACTCGATCATTTCCGCGTATCGAACTGCCGCAGCATAGATTATCCGCAGTTCCGCACCGTGGGCGAACTCCACCTGCCGCAGAGTTTTGATCACATCGAACCCAAATTCAGCGGCTTCATCGCGTATGAGACGGAATTTAACCTTTCCGGCTGCACCTGCGCCGTGCTGGAAATCACGGATGCGCGCGAGGGTGTAGAGATTTTCGTAAACGGCGAAAGCACCGGCATACAGATCCTGCCGCCGTATGCCTTTGAGATCACGTCCCTTGTAAAGCCGGGCAAGAACACACTGCGCATTGAGGTCGCTACCACGCTGGAGCGCGAGAACATGGATCGTCCGATGGGCTGGAGTGCTCCTGCAGCGCCGCCCGCGCCGACCGGCATCACAGGAAAAGTCCTGCTGCATTACACAAAGTAAAACAGATATTTTCATTTGGGGAGAAGAACATGAACAAAATCAAAAACATATTCAGAAGCGATTCCAAGTACAAGCCCCTGCTTCTGACTGTACTCATCACCGCCCTGTCCTACGGACTGTACAAGGGTGTGATCGACAACTACCTTGCCGAAGTGGTCATGCTCGGCGAAATGGACCGCGGCATCACGGAGTTTTTCCGGGAGCTGCCGGGCATTCTGCTGGTGTTCATTCTGGCCGTTCTGTATATGCTTTCTGCCGAGACCATGTATAAGATCGGCGCCGTGATCATGCTGGTCGGTATGGGCATGCACGCCGTGCTGCCGCCGACCAAGGTACTCATCACGCTGGCGATCTGCCTGTATTCGCTCGGCGAGCACATTCAGCTGGGCATGAAGAGCTCCATCGTGCTGAGCTACGCCAAAGAGGGGCACGGCGGTACCGCACTCGGTGCGCAGAGTTCCGTCAATCAGGTGGGTTCGCTGATCGGCTATTTCGTCATTGTGGCGGCGTTCTCCATCTTTACAGCGTCTGCCGGTACATACACCACCTTCTTCTACATTGCGACCGGTCTCGCCGCTGTGAGCATGATCTTCAGCTTCCGCCTGACCGGCAAAAGTGAGACAGACTCCACCAAGCGCCGCTTCTATTTCCACCGGAAGTACAACAAATACTATATGCTCGAGATGTTCTACGGCGCCAGAAAGCAGGTGTTCATCACCTTCGGCCCGTATGTGCTCATCCTGTTCTACGGCGCCGATGCCGCCACCATCAGCCTGCTGTTTGCGATTTCCGCCATCGCCTGCTTTTTCGCATCGCCGATCGTCGGCCGCATCATTGACAAGCTGGGCTACAAGGTCGTTATGGTGGCCGATACCATCATTCTGGTGCTTGTCTGCCTGTGCTACGGCTTTGCCCACCACATCTTCCCGGAGAAGGTTGCTTTCATTATCTGCTGCGTGAACTATGTTCTGGACGCCGTCATTTCGCTGGCATCCATGGCATCGAATGTCTACGTGCAGGATCTTTCCGACAGCCC
Organism: Clostridia bacterium; assembly: GCA_017407665.1. Taxonomy (GTDB): domain Bacteria; phylum Bacillota; class Clostridia; order Oscillospirales; family Acutalibacteraceae; genus Hominenteromicrobium. The sequence continues at coordinate 27,827 of JAFQWC010000076.1, forward strand.
GGAGGAGGTCAAAGCCACCATCTCCACCGGCGTTTCCATCAACCACGTCATCACCATTTTCATCGCCCTGTTCGGCGGCTGGATCTGGGAGACACTCGGCATTGAGACCTTGTTCATCTGCTCTGCGGTGCTCGGTCTTCTGAACAGTGCCTATGCGGCGACTATTAAGGTTCGCAAACGCACCTGATGCCTATCCGAAACCCTACAGAAACAAAATGGACCCTCCCGTATTAACGCGGGAGAGTCCTGTGTTTTTTAGAATCAGAATTCCACTTCGGTGAGGAACATCGCCGGTTCGCCGGGCTCTGTGAATGCTCTCAGCTGCGGCAGAATCGTGGTGAAATACGGTGTCTGAATGTGAAACTCAAACGCGGCCTGATCCTTCCAGATCTCCATAATGATCAGCTTATTCGGCGCGTCCTTTACGCGGTTCAGCGTGTACATGACGTTGCCTTCCTCTGCCTGGGACTTCTCCACCAGTTCCTTTACACCAGCCAGATACTGCTCCATGCAGCCTTCTTTTACATTCGTCGTAGCAATAACTTTCAGCACAATAATGCCTCCCTGTTCTGAATTTTTTCTATTCTACCACACACCGGACTCAAATGCAACAGGCGGCGCACGCCGAGTCCGGCAATCGCATGGTTTCCCCTCTTGCAATCCCCCGCCCCACGACTTATAATAGTTTCAGAAAATCTTTTTCACCGTATAAAGGAGGTCCAATCATGTCCGAACTGAAAAGCAGCCCTGTGATCCATAAGCTCGACAAACCGATTTTCACCGCTAAGGATATTCCGTACGATGCAAGTCTCATCTTCAATGCCGGTGTCATCAAGCACAACGGCAAATACGTGATGATCTTCCGCAACGACTACGGCACCGACAAGGAAAAGTTTGAAAACGAAGGCAAGTTCTTCGACGGCACTTCCGTCGGCGTTGCCGTGAGCGACAACGGCATCGACAACTGGCAGGTCTTCGACAAGCCGCTCATCGACAGCAAGGACTACGAAGGCACTGAGATCCAGCGCCTGTATGATCCGCGCGTGATCAAGATCGAGAACCAGCTGTATCTCTGCCTCGCGATGGATACCAAGCACGGTCTGCGCGGTGTGATCGCAACGCTTTCCGATACCCTCGACAGTTTCGAGATCCTGAGCGCCTCCGTGCCGGACAACCGCAACATGGTTCTGTTCCCGGAGAAGATCAACGGTATGTACTGCCGCCTCGAGCGCCCCATGCCGGTGTACAGCCGCGGCCGCGACCGTTTCGACGTTTGGTTCTCCGATTCCCCCGACCTGCGCTACTGGGGCAATGTACAGTTCGTGCTCGGCGTGGAGGACGTGCCGTTCGCCGACGACAAGGTTGGCCCCGCTGCACCGCCCATCAAGACCGAAAAGGGCTGGCTGACCCTCATCCATGCCGTGGACCGCGATGAAAGCCGCGGCAAGAACGGCTGGGAAAAGAGCTGGAAGAAGCGCTACACCGCCGGCATCATGCTGCTCGATCTCGAGGATCCCTCCAAGGTGATCGGCATCTGCAAGGA
>JAFQWC010000077.1 GCA_017407665.1 Clostridia bacterium
CGGAGACCCGCCGGCGTATGCTCCTGGAACGCGGCAGCGTGACACCGGCGGACAACACCCGCGCGGCGCTGGAAAAGCAGCTCCTCGCTGCGGGCATCCGCGGGAACATCGTGGAGCAGCACGAGGGCGGTTTGTACGTCAATGTGCAGGCGCTGCTGGGCGTTTCCAGGGAGACGGCCATAGCGGAGGCCATGACTTTCCTGCCGGCGCATCTGCCGTGCGTGCTGGATTTCGGAGAAAACAGCTGGGCTGCGATTGACGCACGCGGCCTGACCTTCGACGAAATGGACACGGCGGCCGTGGTGTGGAACAAACTGGACGAGATGTAAGCAGAAAGGCAGGAGAATCAATGGCAGCAAGTGAAAAAACAGCGGTGCTGGGGCTTTCGCTTTGGGCGGGCACGGATAAGCCGCGTCGACTGGATTTTGTGGAGGACAACGAAGCGCTGGAGACACTGGTGGGCGGTCACCTGCAGGACAGCGGTCTGCATCTGAATGCGGATCGTCTGGCGCGGGTGGATCAGCCGTTTGAGGCGCGCACCTATACGGGCACGGATGCGGAGAGCCGCGGGCTCGCGTTCAGCTTTCCGCCTCAGGCCGTGATCGTGTTTGCGGCGGACCGCGGTCTTGTGGAATATACCGGCTCGGGCACAAAGCAGTATGCCGGGTTTGCAGCAAACGACCGCAGCAGTGCGGGGCTTGCCGTGAACGGCATTCAGGTGACGGTGAGGCAGGATGCTTCCACGTTCGCTCTGAACGAAAACGGCGTGACCTATGTGATGCTGGCTTTCAGATGATCCGGACAAAAAAGGGAGACACGGCGCTTTGCCGTGTCTCCCGGTTCGTTTTGAGATGCAATTGTATGGGATCAGCCCTGTGTTTCGCCCTTGTCTTCGAGCAGAACAATGGTGACTTCAAATTCTTCGCCGCCGCGGCCGCTCTCGTTGGGACGGATGAGCGTGACCGTTACGGTGTCGCCGGGCTCGTAGTTCAGAAGGACGTTGGCCAGTTCTTCCAGAGACGGGGTCTCCATATCATCAATGGCCACGATGATGTCATCCACCTGCACCTGCGTGCCGAGGAACGGGCTGTCCGGGTCAAATTCGGCGATCATAAAGCCGGGCTTGACATCGGCAAAGGCAGCCTGCATTTCGTTGATGACATAACCGCGGATGCCCATGCGCACACGGCCCTGCACATAACCGCCGGAAAGCAGGTCATCCACAATGCTCTTGGCGCCGGTGATCGGAATGGCAAAACCCATGCCCTCGTACTGGTCGGAAACGATCTTGGCGGAGTTGATGCCCACCACCTGACCGTGCAGGTTGACGAGCGGGCCGCCGGAGTTGCCCGGGTTGATGGCGGTATCGGTCTGGATATAGGTCATGCCGTTGGCGCTGTAGGAGCCCACGGAGCGGCCCAGACCGGAGATGATGCCGCGTGTGATGGAGCCGGAGAACTGCTCGCCGCCGGGGTTGCCGATGGCGACCACCCACTCGCCCATGCGGAGTGCATCGGAATTGCCGAATTCCGCCGGGGTAAAGCCGCTGCCCTCCATTTTCAGAACGGCGAGGTCGGTGGTTTTATCAAAGCCGACGACCACGGCGGGGTGGAGCTTGCCGTCGCTGGTCTTCAGCTCGACCTGTACGTTGCGGGAGTTGAGCACGACGTGGCTGTTTGTGATGACGTAGCCGTCCTCGGTGGCGATGATGCCGGTGCCGGTTCCGGAGCCGGTCTCCGCCGTCACGATGACGAGCACCGTAGAGGGCATCACTTTGTCATAGATATCCGTGATGTCCATTTCCGGGCCGGCGGGCACATTGTGCAGCTGAATGCCGTCCGTGTTGGGGACAACGTCGATGTCCGGAATGACAATGGTGTTCTGTTCCGGCTCTGGCTCTTTCTCGTCCTCGGACGGGATCTCTTCGGGCTCCTCGAAGGGCAGCACGTCAAAGTCATCGGGCAGATAATCGGTATCCGGCAGGACGGAATCATAGGTGGGATTCGTGACCAGCGCGTAGATGCCGTACGCGGTGAAGCCCAGAACGGAGCCGGCGAAAAGCACAATCATCACGATGATGAGGATTTTCAGGCCGACGGCCATCTTGCGTTTCGGTTCCGGCGGCGCGGCCGGATAAACGGCCTGTGCATACGGCGGGTAGCCGGGCGCCGCATACGTTTGGCCCGGTTCAGCCACGGTGTAGGGGACCGGGCGTACATACGATACCGTCTGCGGTGCCGGATAGGGCATCTGCGGGTACGGCGGCTGTGCGGTCGGCTGCGGGGGCACCGGCGGTGCCGCGGGTGCGGAGAACGCGGGTTCTTCCGGCAGCTCGGCGGCGATGGGCTCGGCTTCTGCGGGAATTTCCGGTGCGGGTTCGGTCACAGGTGTATCGGCGGGCTCCGTCGGCTGTAAGGCTTCGGGCATATCGGGTGCCGTTTCGGGCACGGTGAATTCCTGTGTGGGTTCAGTGATTTCGGGTGCGGCCGGTACGGGTTCCGGCTGCGGCGGCACGGTACCGCCCTCCCATTCTTTATGATTCATTTCGGTCATGGTTTACCCCTCCTTATTCGGACGTTTCTCTTCATCCCTGCCGTGGCCGCGGCGTTCCCGCGGCGGGCGTTCAGTGATGACCGCGTCCTCCACGGTCACATTGTAGTTTGGTTTCATCTTCACGACATCCTGCGGTTTCGGGATGAAGAACGAAAACCGCGTGAACTGCTCCTCGGCGGAGGTGACGGAAATGTCGCCGCCGTGCAGCTTGACGATGGTCTTGACGAGATACAGGCCAAGGCCCATGCCGTTTTTGTCCTGACTTCTCGATTTATCCGTCTTGTAGAATTTTTCGAAGATCAGGGGCAGCTCATCCGTGGGGATCCCGCCGCCGCTGTTTTCGATGCTGACGAGGATGCGGTCGATGCTGTCCGTGACGCTGAAAGCGATATAGCCGCCGTTGTTTGTGAACTTGACGGCGTTTTCGATGAGATTATAAACCACCTGATGCAGCAGGTCCTCGTCGCCGCGTACGGTATGCGGGGAAAGTGTATCGAGCCCGCGGATGTCGATGCGCTTGTCTTCGATGCTCTTCTCAAACGTGAGCACCGTGGAAAGCACGGTGTCGGACAGGTCGAAGTCGACCGGACGCAGTTTCAGCTCGCCGTTGTCGATGCGGGAAAGATTCAGCATCGTGCGCACCAGACGGGACAGGCGCTTGGTTTCATCGGAGACGATGCGCAGGTAGTACGTTGCCCGTTCGGACGGGATGGTACCGTCCAGAATGCCGTCGATGAACCCGGCGATGGTGGTCATCGGCGTTTTCAGCTCGTGGGAGACATTCGCCACAAAGCTGCGGTTCATGGATTCGCTGTTGGAAAGGGAATCCGCCATGTTGTTGAAGGCCATGGCCAGCTGGCCCATTTCGTCCTGCGAAGTGACCGGGACGCGCACGGAGAAATCGCCGTTGCCGAAGCTTTTTGCCGCGGCGGACATCTGCCGCAGGGGGCGCACAAGGCGATAGGAGAACACACCCACAATGCAGAAAGACAGCAAAAAGGATGCTGCGGCGGCCAGCAGGAACATCCTGAAAGCATCCAGCTGATATTCCGTGAGACTGGTGGCGCTGGTGGCGGCGAACACGGCGCCGACCGGCACCGGGTTTTCCGAAGAGGAAAGCAGCGGTACACCGACCACATGATACGCGTGATCGTAAATGCCGTTCTTGCGGCCGATGCCGGAATAGGACCCGGCGGCAGCCTGCGCTACGATTTCGGGGGAGATCTGCATGGGCGGGGTGAAATTGGACCCGCTTGTGGACATGCTGTTGGCATACACGCCGAAGATCACGTTGCCCTCCAGATCGGCTACGAAGATATCGGCATCAATGTTCAGGGAAAAGGATTGCGCGAACAGCGTCAGGATCGCCTCGGACTGCGGGGCGCTCAGATCCGCCGCGGCGGTGATGGAAGCCATGGAGGAGGCGCTCTGCGTCAGCAGTTTTTTCTGGTCGCTTTTTGTATATTGCGTAAAGGCGGTCATCATGACACTGCCCAGCACGATGAAGCTCAAAAGCACGATGATCATGGTGATCCGCAGGTATTTGATAAACAGGGATTTTTGCACGGGAAGCCCCCTTTCCAGATGCTGCCGGTGCAGATCAGTCCTTCACTTCGAACTTGTAGCCGACGCCCCAGACCGTTTTCAGGGTCCATTTGTCGGAGACGCCCTCCAGCTTTTCGCGCAGGCGCTTGACATGGACGTCTACAGTACGGGAGTCGCCGTAATAATCGAAGCCCCAGACTTCATCGAGCAGCTGATCGCGGGTGAAAACGCGGTTGGGGTTGGAGGCGAGGTGGTAAATGAGCTCCATCTCCTTCGGCGGGGTGTCCACCTGCACGCCGCGCACCTTAAGCTCGTAGTTTGTCAGGTTGATGGTCAGGTTATCGAAGCTGACTTCCTGTGTTTTTGCGGTTTCCTGCTGCTTGCCCATGCGGCGCAGCACGGCGTTGATGCGGGCAATGACTTCCTTGGTCTCGAAGGGCTTCACCACGTAATCGTCAGCGCCGAGTTCCAGACCGAGGACCTTATCGAAGACCTCGCCCTTGGCGGTGAGCATGATGATGGGGCACTGGGACTTTTTGCGGATCTCGCGGCAGACCTGCCAGCCGTCCAGCTCGGGGAGCATGATATCGAGCAGGATGAGGTCGGGGTTCGCGGCGTCAAAGACCTGCAGGGCGGCGCGGCCGTCGTGCGCCATAGCGGTGTCGAAGCCTTCCTTTTCGATATACAGTCTTAAAAGTTCGCAGATGTTCTTGTCGTCATCCACGATGAGGATTTTTCCGGATGCCATAATCGTTCTTCCTTCCTTTTTCGTCGGCCGGGCCTCAAGCTTGCCCGGAAAATATGATGCGGCGCGGCAGTGTCCGAAAAAAAGCCGGATCCTGCCAGTTTCATATTTATTTTACAGAGTCATTGCGTCAAAAGCAAGAACAAAAGGTGAATATTCTGTGACGAATCCGGGCGAACCGCCTGCAAATCCCCGTGAAATACAGAAAAGCGCTGCCTGCGGAGAAAACAGGCGGCGCTTTAGTGTATCGGTCAGCAGAAATGCCAGGTGGAGAGCCACTCGAGGGCATCGGCATACGCCTGCGTGGTGGGCGTGCCGGTGAGGACCGGATAGTACACACCGAACAGGACGAGATGTGCGATGAGGAACACACCAAGCAGCATCTGCGGCAGTGTGATGCAGATATGCCAGCGGAAGACCGTGCCGTTCAGAATCGGCTTCTGCAGGGCGGGCAGACCGGAAAGTGCCCGGTATGCGAGCAGGAACGCGATGACAAGGAACGGGATGGCGGTGAAGTAATGGTAGATGAACGTGCAGCGCGAGATGGGCACCCACGGCAGCATGACGGAGAGATAACCGACGGCGGCCGTGAGGGACACGGTCTCGCGGCGGCGTGCGGCGTGCCAGAACGTGAAGAGCATCGCCGGCACGGTGGACCACCAGAACAGCGGGCTGCCCAGCACGGAGATGGTGCTCACGGCGCCGGTGCCGTTGGCGTTGTAGTTGCCGTAGAACCACACGTTGCGGATATCGAACGGCCACTGATACCACGGGGACTGGAACCCGTGCGTGGCTTCCAGATTGGCGTGGTAGTTGAACATATGCGTCTGATAGGCCCAGAAGCGGCCGAAGACATCGTAGCTGTTGTGCGGCAGCGTGGTGAGGGGCAGGAATGCCGTGTAATAGATCGCAAAGGGGATCGCGATGAAGAACAGGCAGCACCACAGGCAGATAAAGAAGGCTTTGCGCAGGGGCTGTGCCGCGTCGCCGGCTTTGATGAACGGATACACGGTGACGATCAGCTTGCCGAAGAACAGGATCGCAAGACCGCAGGCGGCGTAGGCGACGGTCCATTTGGAGGCGATGCCGAGGCCCATGAAGAGGCCGCTCCAGAACAGCGGCGGCAGGATCTGCTTCCACTGGGAGGCCAAAAGATCCGTCTGCAGGAAGATCACCATGGCGTCGTACATCAAAAGCAGGAAGAAC
>JAFQWC010000078.1 GCA_017407665.1 Clostridia bacterium
AGAAGCGCTGCTAACGCAGCGCTTCTCTTCATTTTATCTGCAAAACTTTACTAAAAACTGCAACAAATCCACCTTTTTCATGCGGATAGGTAATGAAGATTGAATCTTCTCATTCTCCGTATGAAGCAGGTGGACAAATGGACAAGCCGTATGATGAAGCTACCATTCAACATCAATTTGACACCCTAATTAAAAATGTGCTCAAGCATGAAGCAAAAAGTTACCAGCGCGAACTCCAAAAGAGAGCAGAACAGGACATGAAACTTCAAGAATTGTTTTGGAATGCATTCCCGGTTCAGACGGATCACTATAAGTGCGAGTGTTGCTGCTTTCAAATCGACCATCATAAAATATACGTTGAAGATGATCTTCTTGGTGAAGCGATTCGCCATCTCACAAAGAAACAACAAATCGCTCTTCTCTTGTTCTACTTTGAAAGCATGAGTGACGAAGAGATCGCCGAAGAACTGCACATAAATCGTTCCACTGTCTTTCGGCATCGCAAGGAAGCCTTGAAGAATATCCGAATGTTTATGGAGAAATCACGCTATGCCAAGTCCTAAATATCCTTCAAACCGACTGCTTCCGGCCTCAATTATCCGATCTGCTTCGTCCGGAGATACGGAAGCTATGTACATCATTCTCCAGCATTACGACAGCTACATAGTGCGCTTGTGCACTCGCCCATTTACTGACTATACGGGCAACACATATTACTGTGTCGATGAAGAAATGCGCAACAGACTGCAAATTCGCCTGATTACACGTACATTGAAATTCCGTTTGGATTACAACTGATTATTGCTCCATTTTTATATGCTCCTGTGGGCATATAAAAGCATATCACAAGCGCCTCATATGGTGTCTTCAACTCAGGTATGCTTTTATTGTCCCATAGCTTTGCACCTTGAAAAACATATACGCATTTATCAAATACTTTCCCATTGCCGCCGGTGATGAATCGGCAGCCAAATTAGCCAGCACGCCGCGACCTGCATGTGCAGCAGCGACCCATACCGACTATAAATACCGGGCAGCTCCCGGTACGGCCAAGACCAGCAATGGGGATAATGATACTCCTGTCCGGCCATAAAGTCGAGCGTGATCAAACCGTCGCAACAAGTGGGGGCAGCTTGGAGAGAACCTCGGAGAGGCATTTGCCTGTGAGCCATGACGCTGATGGCTGTTTGATAGTTTCCCATAGCAGTTTGGGGTGTCAGGGACAAATAAAACTGCTTCCAAAGTTTCTAACTTATAAATCAACCGTTATGCAGAAAGGACAACATATGGTATATCCAACCTACATTAGATACTGTATACAGTTATCTTTGCTTAATTATTTGCTGGCTCAAAATTTACTTTCGCAGGAAGAATACCAACTGATTTTAGATTTACTTTGCAAAGATTACCACCTCAACTCCAATTTGCACATTTGATCAATTTCCCGAGTCATGATACAGTGTTTGCGAACAATAACGCAAAGGAGGCACAAGCATGCAAAATGTTGAAGTTATCAAAGCGCAGAATACGCTCTCCCCAAGATCAAGGACAAACCTGACAAACCGTATTCGTGTCGCTGCATATTGTCGCGTAAGCACTGACAGTGAGGATCAACTGCACAGCTATAAATCTCAGGTCTCTTATTACTCCGCAATGATTCAGGAAAAATCCGAATGGTCATATGCCGGAATTTATGCTGATGAAGGTATCACCGGTACACAAGTGGCAAAACGTGAAGATTTCCAAAGAATGATCAACGATTGCATGTCTGGAAAGATCGATATGGTCATCACAAAATCAATTTCCCGATTTGCACGAAACACATTGGACACGCTAAAATATGTTCGTCAACTGAAAGAAAAAGGCGTTGCAGTTTTCTTTGAAGAAGAACATATCAATACGCTCACCATGGATGGAGAACTAATGCTTGTTATCTTAAGCTCCGTTGCACAGCAGGAGGTTGAAAATATCTCTGCCAACGTGAAAAAGGGCCTTAAGATGAAAATGCAGCGTGGTGAGATGGTGGGATTTTCTTCATGTTTAGGATATACATATAATCCAGATACCAAAAATCTTGTCATCCATCCGGAGGAAGCCGAGATTGTTCGGTATATATTTAGACGATATATTGATGGGGCCGGGTGTCGTGTAATTGCAAATGAACTGCAAAACTTAGGGTACAAAACGAAACGCGGAAATGCAAATTGGTCCGAAGGGTCCGTTATGAAGATTCTCAAAAATGAAAAATATATAGGGGATATTCGAATGGGTAAGACATATACCCTTGATCCCATATCCAAAAGACGAATGAACAATTTCGGAGAAGAGGATCAGTTTTATGTCCGTGATCATCATGAACCGATAATATCGAAGGAAACCTATCAGCAAGCACATGAGGTCTTATCCCGACGATCTTCCCCTTTGAATTCTGGAAAGCACGCTCCGAGAAACAAATTCAGCCGCCAGTACACATTCAGCTGTTTGCTTAAATGTGGATTTTGCGGTTCCAACCTATCCAGAAGAACCTGGCACAGCGGAACTCCCCACAGTAAGATCATTTGGCAGTGTGTAGCATCCACTAAAAAGGGAAAATCATTCTGCCCACATAGCAAAGGTATAACCGAAGAGTGTATTGAAAATGCCTTTTTGGAATCCTATCGACTGTTGTCGCAAAACCATCAGGATGTAATGGACGAGTTTTTTGCTCGAGCTGAAAGGGCTCTGACTGCGGATATCTCCGGTGAGAGCATGCACAAAATTCAATCCAGAATATACAACTTACAAGCTCGGCAGACAAAACTTATCGACATGCATTTGGATAACCTTCTGGATAAAGAAACCTTTGTAAAGAAAAATCAAAAGCTTACAGATCAACTCCGCGATTTGCAAGCAGAATTACTTGCCTGTGAAAACGTGCAATCTATGAAGAAAGAGACACATTCACGAATGGTTGCTCTTAAGAACAAGCTTGATCTCAATGAAGTGCTTCATACCTTTGATCGAAAGATTTTTGAGACTCTAGTTGATTATGTCATTGTTGGTTGTTCTAACCCCGAAGGAAATATGGATCCATACAAACTTACTTTCGTGTATAAGACCAAAACTTCAGACACTGGATCACCTACAATCACGCTGCCACAACAGGATGAAACTGCATCTCAACCCACCTCAGAACTTATGGAAATCCTTTGTTTCCGCCATTTTATACGACATACCGTTTTCGACAGCATTACGGATATTTCCAGATCCAAGAGAACAGAAAACTCTATTTTAGTTTCTGTAGCTGTGAATATGTAAACACTCATATTTTCTTATCTAATGCATCTGTCTTCCCATACCGTATTTTCGATAAAATTCCCGTATTCCTATAATTCCTACGACACACGCAGAAGTCGTAACCCTTCTGACCCGCGAATAAGCGAAAGGACCCGGAAACCCGGGTCCTTTTTGCATTCAATCTATAATTTTATAATCAAACACCCAACCAAGTTTAGCATGATTATTTTTTACTCTATCCAAAATCTCGTGAAACTTTTCCAACATAGGGCGCAGTTCTTCCGCCACGCTACCCTCACCATGCACCTCTACATAATCCACAGGGCTGTCATACATTAGACTGTCCCAAAAGGCGCTCCAGTTTTTCCCATAATATTCCGGAAATTCCAAAGTGTTTTTGAAACGTTCATGCATTTCCAATGCGTATTTACAGTTTGATAAATCCAATACCGCTCTTTTCATATTTTTTCTCCTTACACGATCTCGTATTCAAACTCCCAGCCATATTCATTTACCTCGAATTTTATCTCGTCTAATTTCGCATGCATTTTCTCTATTTCACTCAGTAACGATTCAGGCAGTGTATCCTCTCCACGGATCACTATTTTTTCTGGAAGTCCCACCGTAATAAAGGCATCCCGAAAAGCGTGCCAGTTTTCTCCATAATACTCTGGAAATCCAAACGTTGTTTTTATTCTCTGATGCAATTCACCTAAATATTTGCAATCTGTCAAATCCAAATGAACAATGATTTCAGTTTTCATGTTTTCCTCCTCATGCAACTTCGATGAAAGTTCGGTAATGATCATAAGTCACAAACATCAGACCATCATTAGACCATAAAATTCGATGTCCGTTTCTCTTTCCGCTATAATAGTTTATATCAGCTTCATACCATACGCGGCCGGGAGCATCCGGGAGATGCCCATTATCATTTCTGTATATGCCCATTGTTACCATTTTTCCGGGTGCATATTTTACAGGAGAGTCGCCCCATCTCCATCCCAATATCTGTAAATCTTGGGACGAAATATAATTGTCTGGAAGTCTTCCATAAGTCTGCAGCCACCAATCCGCACCGAATTCCCCATCTTTCGTCGCAACGCCAATCGCAACAGATCGCATCGAATCGATTACACAACGACAATTCATATGCAATGGAGGTTCAATTTCCGGAGCATCTGTATTCCCCCAGATTTTCCCATGCATCGTTTTGCATAATTCACAGGTTCTTAAGTCCCAGATTGTTCTCCAATGCTTCCATCGGGTACTTTCCTCTGTCGGTGGGACATATACATCCAGCCTGCCTTTTTCCACCACAAAGCCCTTCAACTCCTTGTACACTTCCATTGTAATCTCCTTTTGTCTTTTTCAATGTTTGTTTTTAGAACATTCGTTCTATTTTTATAGTAATAAATCCCGTGTCATTTGTCAAGATACAATCCGAATATAATATCCGGTACTCTCAGCTTGACACCAAAACCCTGTTGAAAAAGTGCCTCAAAAATGCTATGATATATGCAGCGATACCTGTACTCCCCTACCGCATTTTCGATGAAATTTTCGTATACCCAAAAGGAGAAAAAATGAACAAGATTTTTGATAGTAAAGACCGGCAGGCCGTTTTTGAATTCATCCTGTCCGCGGTCAAGGCGTGCGGCAAGGCCGTCTCTTTGGTTCAGGTGGGTTCGGGCGCTGTGGGATTCCACGACGCACATTCCGATCTGGATTTTGTCATCGCGCTGGACGCCGACGGCTCCATGGCGGAAGTCATGGACTATATGCGCCAAAAAATCAGCGAAAATTATGATCTTACGTATTTTGCGCAGGACGAAGCCAGACATCTGCAGGTTTTTCTGCTATCCAATCTGTTAGAGATCGACATCGGATACGGCGGCTACGAACACGCCGCGGCTATAAAGCCGGCCTTCAAGGTCCTTTTTGACCGGACCGGTGTTGTGGAAGAAAAAATGATCCGGTCCAGAGCATGGATGGACGACCAGATCTTTGGGAACAAACAGAAAAAAGACATTGAACGGGCAAAAAATTCGGTTTGGGCGCACCTGATGCACGCAGCCGTCGCCATTGACCGCGGCCTTTATTTCCGCGCGACAGGAGAAATGGATTATGTCCGGACGCTGTACATCGATTTACTTTGTGACCGCCGCAGACTGGAAAGCACGCTGAACCGCGAAGCAGACAAACTGCCCGAAAACGAGAAAACGGAGATCCTGCGTACCTTCGCGGCCGGGAACAGCCCGGATGCACTGTGGGAAAGCCTTGTAACTCTGACCGATCTGATCTACCGGGAAATGGACGAGCACAGCCTTCCCGTTTCGCGCGAAATGCTGGATGCATATTATGAAAGCATCCGATGACCGACGCATTCCCGCACACGAACCACGCAGAACTGGTCACTCTTCTGACCACGAATAAGCGAAGGACCCGGAAATCCAGGTCCTTTCAGATTGTCGAAAAAACCGCTCTGTGATATTTACTTTCTGCGGCACGGCAGATATAATAAGTTATAATGAACCTGTCATCAAAACGGAGGCAAATCCCATGAAAATGCCAAAAATCCTTTCTGTTCTTCTGATCCTTGCCCTGCTGTTCTCCCTTTCCGCCTGCGCCGCAGCCGGTACGGGTACAGCGGAACCCATTGTCATCACGGACCACGCCAACCGCACCGTGGAGATCCACGGCACACCGGAACGCCTGGTCAGCGGTTACTACATCACCACATCCCTCCTGATTGCGCTCGGTCTGGAGGATCAGCTGGTCGGCATTGAAGCCAAGGCCGCTTCCCGCCCCATCTATGCCCTTGCCGCCCCGGAACTGCTTGAGCTGCCGAACGTCGGCACCGCCAAGGAATTTAACCTTGAAGCCTGCATCGATCTGGAGCCGGATCTGGTCATTCTGCCGCTGAAGCTGCAGTCCGCTGCGGAACAGCTTGATGCGCTCGGCATCCCGGCGATCTGCGTCAACCCCGAGGACGACGTACGCCTTGCCGAGACGGTCGACATGATCGCCGCCGCCACCGGCACGGAAAAGACAGCCGAAAAGCTGCTTTCTTACGCCAAGGATGCCCTCGCCGATCTGCAGGACAGCCTGAAGGACGCCGACGCCTCCACCGTGTATCTCGCCGGCAACGCCTCCTATCTCTCCACCGCCGGTGCCGCCATGTACCAGAACACGCTGCTCGAGAACGCCGGTACGGTCAACGCCGCGGCATCCGTGACCGATACATACTGGGCGGAGATCTCCTATGAGCAGCTCCTTGAGTGGGATCCCGATTGCATCGTGATCGTTCCCGCCGCAGCCTACACCGCTGAAGACCTCATGAACGACGAGGCGCTCTCCGGCCTCTCCGCCGTGCAGAACGGACAAGTCTACGCCATGCCCGCCGATTACGAATCCTGGGATTCCCCGGTCCCCTCCGCCTTCATGGGCTCTCTCTGGATCGCATCCCGGATCCACGGCGACCTCTACAGCGAAGCCGATTACACTGAAACGCTGAAGGACTTCTACAAGACCTTCTATGATTTCGATCCCGCTGCATGAGAAAGCACAGCCTGACGGTCTTTGCTGCACTCACCGGCGCAGCCTTTCTGATCTCGCTGTTTGTCGGTCAATATTCCATGCATTTTACAGACATGGGGGATCCGTCCTCCATGTCTTTCCGTGTTTTCTTTAACCTGCGTCTGCCCCGCACGGTGATGGCCGTGCTTGCCGGGGCAGGACTGGCTTTGGCCGGGTATGTTTTTCAGACGCTGTTCTCGAACCCCATCGCCGCGCCCGATATCATCGGTGTGTCCTCCGGTGCCAGCACCGGCGCCGCCTGCATGATCCTGCTTGCGGGCAGCCACACCCTGCTGACCGCCGGCGGCGCAATGCTCGGCGGATTCGCCGCCGTACTTCTGACGATCGGGCTGGCAAAGCACGCCGGTGCGGAGCGCACGTCCTCCTTCCTGCTCGCCGGTATCGCCGTCAACGCGGTGGCACAGGCTTTGCTGATGCTCCTCAAGCGCTCGGCGGACCCGGAACGGCAGCTCGCCTCAATCGAATACTGGATCATGGGCAGCCTGGCTTCGGTTTCGCTGTCACAGGTCGTTCCCGCGGCGATCCTCACCCTGATGGGGATGATCCCGCTGATTCTGCTCTCCAAAACAATTACACTGCTCTCCCTGCACACGGACGAAGCGCAGATGCTGGGCATTCCCGTTTCTGCCATGCGCGTGATCGTGCTGATTCTCACCACACTCGTGGTGACCTCCATCACCTGCATCACGGGCCTGATCTCCTTCATCGGACTGATCGCGCCGCACGCCGCGCGTCTGCTGCAAAAGACCAACAACCGCCGCACGATGCTGCTTTCCATGCTGATCGGCGCGCTGCTGGTCCTTATTTCCGACTGCATTGCCCGCAGCTGGGGCTACAGCGAGATTCCCATCAGCATCCTCACGTCCCTGATCGGTGCACCGTATCTGGTTCGCCTGCTTTGGAAGGGAGGGCACGTACTTGATTGATCTGATCGACTTTTCCTGCGGCTACGGCGACCGAATGATTGTCTCCGGCTGCACGCTGACCCTGCAAAACGGCGTGCTGACCGGCCTGCTCGGCGCGAACGGCTGCGGCAAAACGACGCTCTTCAAGGGCATCTGTCACCGCATTCCGACGCGCGGCACCTGTTTTGTGGATGGTCTCCCGCACACCGCGCCGCCGGCACGCCTTGCAAAGCGCCTGAGCTACATTCCGCAGCGCAGCGGCATGACGCTCTCCTGTTCCGCGCTCGATGCCGTCCTGATGGGCGCACACGTGCACACCCCCCTGTTTTCCGATTATACTCCTGCGCAGCGCCGGCACGCGGAGGAGCTGCTGCGGCAGTTCCTCACCGTTTCTCCGGACACGGATTTTCTCGCCCTCAGTGCCGGACAGCAGCAGCTTGTGATCCTCGCGCGCTGCCTGATGCAGGGCGCCGACAACCTCCTGCTGGACGAGCCCGACAGCGCACTGGATTTTTCCAACAAGCACCGCGTTTTGTCGGAGATCCGTTCGGTCAGCCGCGCCGGAAAATGCGTCCTGCTCTGCCTGCACGACCCGAACATCGCCCTGCAATACTGCGACCGCCTGCTTTTCATGCAGGACGGCGTCATTTTTGAAGATCTTGCGCCGGGCACGGCCGCGCCCGCGCGGCTCGACGCAGCCTTTCGCACCCTGTACGGGGACGTCCGCGTCGTACGCCTGCAGGATCAGCTGTTCCTCCTCCGCGAACAGACCGATTTGTAAGAAGGAGATCCCCCTATGGAAAACCTGACCCGCCCGTCCGTTTCCGCTGCAGCCAATGTTCTGCGCAGCCTGCTTCTGCATAACGACAAAAAGCATCTGTTCCTCACCGGCTCCCGCGGCATCGGTAAGAGCACACTGCTCAGCGCTGCGCTCGGCAAGCCCGCCCACGGGCTCATCAGCCATGCGGTCCTTCCCGTGCCGGGCAGCCCGCCGAGCCATGTAATGCTCACGCGCGCCGATACCGGCGCTTCGGCCTGCATCGGGCGGTATCAGGACCGGATGACCGCTGTGCCGGACGGATTTTCACTCGGTCTGCAGGCGATCCGCGATTTCCTGCAAAGCGACGGGACCGATTTCGTGATCGATGAGATCGGTTTTCTGGAGGGATCCGTACCCGAATATCAGGCCGCCCTTTGGACGCTTCTCGATCAAAAGCGCGTCACGGCCGTTCTCCGCAAGCAGGACACGCCGTTTCTCAACCGGCTTCGCGCCCGCGAGGACGCTCTCGTCATCGATCTCGATGACTGGTATGCGCGTTACGCGGCGCAGAAGGTCGGCTGCGTGATCATGGCCTCCGGCTTTTCGCGCCGGTTTTCGTCCAACAAGCTCCTTGCGGATTATCACGGCACGCCTCTGATCGCCTCGCTGTTCTCCGCGCTGCCGCAGTCCGATTTTGCCGACGCCGTGCTGGTCACCCGGTACCCCGAAGCCGCCGCACTGGCTGAAAACCACGGGATCCGCACCGTTTTGCATGACCTGCCGTACCTCGGCGACACGATCCGTCTGGGGATCTCCGCGTTTTCTGACCTCGACGGGTATATGCTCTGCGTGGCCGATCAGCCCCTGCTGACGGCGGAGACCTTCCGCACCCTTTTGGCCGCTCTGGCTTTGCAGCCGGACCGGATCATCCGCCCCGTACACGACGGTACGCCCGGCAACCCGGTGCTCTTTCCCGGCTGGTGCCGCGAGGAGTTGTGCGCCATTCAAGGCGACAACGGCGGCCGCGTCGTGATCCGCGCGCATATGGACCGCGTGACCGTGCAGGAGATCGCCGATGCGAAGGAATTTTTCGACGTCGACACGATCGAAAATCTGGAAACCCTAAAAAACACGCTGTAAAAAAAGGGCCCGGTGAAAGCATCACCGGGCTCTGTTGCGTCTTTGGATACGTTTTTACTTTTCTGCGGCCACTTCCAGAATGGCGTCCACCATCTGCTGATAGCCTGTGCAGCGGCAGAGATTGCCGGACATACCGCGGCGGATATCCGCTTCTGTCGGGTTCGGGTTTTCATCCAGAAGATGCTTCACGGACATGATCATGCCGGGGCTGCAGAAGCCGCACTGGATCGCGCCGTGGCGAATAAACGCCTCCTGAATCTTATGCATTTCGCCGTTTTGCTCCAGACCCTCAATCGTCAGGATCTCTTTGCCGTCCGCCAGAACCGCCAGATACAGGCAGGTGTTCACGCTGAGGCCGTCCACCAGCACGGTGCAAGCGCCGCAGTCGCCTTCGCCGCAGCCTTCCTTCGTGCCGGTCAGCTGCAGCTCATCCCGGAGGAAGCGCAGCAGCGTCATATTCTGTTCGATCTCCCGTGTGACGGTCTGCCCGTTCACAACGCAAGTGATACTCTGCTTCATGCCATGCCCTCCATTACCTCGTTCATCAGTGCTTCCAGCATATTTTTTGCCACCATCCGGCGATACTCCGCGGTTGCCCAGCGGTCGTCGATCGGAGAAATCTCCTCCATGAGGATCGCCTGTGCCGCCTCAATGGCCTGTACGCCGCCCTCCAGCAGGCAGGCTGCCGTACGCGGGCAAAGGCGCGGTGTGGGTGCGCAGGAACCGGCTGCCACGCGCAGATCCTGCAGCTTGCCGTCCCTGAGAACGGCCGCGACCGCCATGTTGATGGAGGAAACCGCCAGCGCGTTGCGCTTGCCGACCTTAATGAAACCCGAGCGGCTGCCGGTCTTCGGCAGGATGAGCTCGGTCACGACCTCGTCCGGGGTCAGGCAGGTCTTCTTCGGTGCGAGGAACAGCTCATGAATCGGGATCTGCCGCACGCCGTTTGCGCCGACCGCCGTCACAACGGCATCGAGTGCCAGAAGCGGGGGTGCGGCATCCGCCGCCGGGGATGCGGCGCAGATATTGCCGCCCACGGTGCCGCGGTTTCTCACCTGCGGGCCGCCCACCTCTGCGGCCGCTTTCGCAAGCGCCGGGAACAGGCGGCAGATGAGTTCGCTCTTTTCGAGCTCCGTAAATGTGGTCAGTGCACCGATGTGCACGAAATTTTCTTCTTCGCGAATGCCGTATAATTCGGGGCACAGGCTCAGATCGATGAGGCACTCGGGATCAAAGCGCTCGCTGTTGATCTCCACCATGCTGTACGTTCCGCCGGCGAGATAATAGCCCCGGTTCTCCTGCTGCATACGAACCGCTTCGGATACGTTTTTGGCTCTCAAAACTCTCATTTCTGTGCACCTCCCTTATGCTTTTTATAGTGGCGCAGGATCTCTGTGCGATCCAGCGGCAGAGTATGAATATGTGCCTCGGGCACCGCGTCCATAACTGCGTCCGCGATCGCCGCCGCAACCGCAACCGTCGGTGCCTCGGCAATGCCCTTGACGCCGTACGGACCCGTGGGCTCGTAGGCTTCGATGTTTTCACTTGTCATATGGGGCGCATCCACAGAGGTCGGGATGACATAGCTGGCGAAGCTGTCTTCCAGCGCCACACCGTTTCTGTAATGGATGCCCTCGGAGATCGCATAGCCGGTGCTCATCACGATACCGCCGAACATCTGCCCCGCAACGGATACGGGGTTCAGAATGCGTCCGGCTTCCGTCACGTTATGGACCTCCAGCACGTTGACCGCACCGCTCACCGGGTCGATTTTGACCTTCGTGCCCTGCACGATGAAGCCGTACAGCGTGTGCACGCCGAAGGAATCGAGTTCATTCTCCGGGAACACCGCGTGGCCGACGCCCTTATCCCTGCCCTTTTTGATCTCCTTGACCGCCTCGAGCAGCGCATTGCCGGCGATATACACGGAGCGGGAGGCCGCGGTGGAGCTGCAGTCATCGGTCAGCTCGGTATCGGCCATGACCATGCGGATCTTCTCCGGCTCCACGTCCAGCGATTCCGCCGCCAGCATCACGAGTGCCGTCTCGCTGCCCTGACCGATGTCCACCAGACCGCAGTACACGGTATAGCCGTCATCCGTTTTCTCCACGGTAACGGTCGCCTGATCGTTGACGCCCTTGCCGAAGCCGGAGCTCAGAAAACCGGCGGCAACGCCGTAGCCGTATTCGCCGGAGGTATCGGCTTTCGCCTTCTGCCAGAATTCGGATTTTTCAAACTGATCGATGGATTCCAGCAAACCGATGCTGTGGTCCATCTTCTGACCGATCGCGCCGATATCCCCCTCGCGCAGCACATTGCGGCGGCGGATCTCCAGCGGGTCGATCCCGAGGATGCGGGCCGCCCTGCCCATGAAGATCTCACTGCCGAAACAGCCCTGCGGTGCGCCGAAGCCGCGCATCGCGGAAGCCGGGGTGTTGTTTGTATAGGAGAGATAGCCGTCGATCTGCGTGTTCTCAATGCGGTACGGGCCGGCAAAATGCTCGGAGCCGAGGCTCAGAACGGACGGACCGTACGCCGCATACGCGCCGGTATCGAAAATGATCCTGCCCTTGAACGCCAGGATCCTGCCGTTTTCGTCAAAGCCCATCTTCGCCCAGGCACGGGCAGCATGACGCTTGAAGGACGCCTGCAGATTTTCCTTTCGGGTGAAGATCATGCGGCAGGGTCTTCCGGTTTTATGGGTGACGAGCGCTGGGAAGATCTGGATCGTGTGGCCGTCCTTGCCGCCGAAACCGCCGCCGACGGTCGCCGCACGGGAAACCACCTGATCCGCACCCAGACCCAGCACCTGACACAGGCCGGTCTTGTCCAAAAACGCATTCTGCGTGGACGAATACAGGCACAAACGGCCCTTTTCATCGATATATGTATAGGCAGCCTCCGGCTCCAGATACGCGTGCTCCTGCGGCGGCACCTCGAAGGTGTCCTCCAGAACCAATGCGCAGCGCGCAAACGCCGCGTCCGGGTCGCCCTTGCCGCGGTGGAATTCGCCGCAGACATTGCCCTGCTCGTGTACCTTTTCGGCATCCGGCAGCAAAGCGGATTCGCCGTCGAGCACAGCGGGCAGCAGCTCGTAGGTGACTTTCACGGTCTTCGCCGCCGCGCGGGCAGCCTCATAGCTGTCTGCCGCGACCACGGCGATCGCCTCACCGTAAAAGCGGACCTTCTCGTCCGCCAGCGCCGGCTGATCGTTAAAAATAAACGGGATCACATTACAGGCGAGATCCTTCGCCGTGAAGCAATACACGCCCTCCGGCAGCGCGGAAGCATCGATATTCAGGATTTTCGCATGGGCATGCTCGGAGCGAACGAGGCAGGCGTGCAGCATATTTTCCGCTGCATAGTCGCCGGCGTACTTCGCCTTACCGCGGGCTTTGTCCGGCGCATCCACCCTTTTCATGCCGGTGCCGATGATTTTGGACATAAACGCACACTCCTCTTTGCTGAGAAATACAGTTCAACGGATACCCATCTCGCTCCCCTGCGCGCAGAAAAGCAAAATGGTCATATTTATTTTAGTATACCACATAAATTGCCCAAATACAATCTCCGATCAAGCACAAAACCCGCATTTTGCCAAAACGCCACGCAGGATCACACAGCGCCCGCGGGGCGAATCAAAACGGAGTTGAAAAAAGCGTCCGGAAAGCGTATGATGAATACAGCACATTATTTTCCGATGGAGGATCTCATCATGAACCGGACATCCGAATTCACCGTTTCCCCTCTCACCATCCCCTGCGGCGCAAAGAAAATCTACGGCGAGCTATACACCCCGGCGGCAAGCGGACCGTTCCCCGCGGTGATCTTCGTGCACGGCTACAACAGCTGCTATGCGGATTTCCGCGGCGAATGCGAGGCTCTTGCCCGAAATGGCTTTCTGTCCTATGCGCTCGACTTCTGCGGCGGTTCCGACCGTTCCAAAAGCAGCGGCGACTCCACAGAGATGTCCATCCTCACCGAAAAAGAAGAGCTGCTTGCAGTCATTGATCATTTCGCGGCTATGGAAACGGTTCTGCCCGGTAAACTTTTCCTCCTTGGCGGCAGTCAGGGCGGGCTCGTTTCCGGTTTGGCTGCAGAAGAGCGTGCCGACGTGCTCGCCGGTATGATCCTCTACTTTCCGGCCTACGGCATTCCGGACAACTGGCGTCCCCGGTTCCCCACGGCGGAAGATATCCCGGAGGTTCTGGAGTTCTGGGGGCTGCGGCTCGGCAAGAAATTCTTCCTCGATATGCGCGACCTCCATCCCTATGATCACGTGGGTGCTTTCCCAAAGCCCATTCTGATCTTTCAGGGCGACGCGGATGCCATCGTACCGCTGGCTTCTGCGGAAAAGACCGCCCGCGCATATAAAAACGCCGAACTGGTGATCCTCCCCGGCGAGGGTCACGGCTTCTCCGCTGCGGCTATGGAGGGCGTGATCGGGCGCTCTCTTGCCTTTTTGAAGCAGCAGATGTAACGGAAAAGGAGCGATTTTATGAGCGAAAACACATCCATCGGCATCATCGGCGGGGCGGACGGCCCTACAGCGGTGTTTGTCGCGGGCGACCCCACCGGCCTGATCCTCACCTCCATCGGCATTGCGGCAGCCGTCGTGCTGCTTGTGGTCGGCATCGTACTGTGGGCACGGCACAGAAAGTGAACAAGTGCAAAACGACTCGGTCCCGTGGGATCGAGTCGTTGCTGTTTTATGCGATTTAGGCATTTTTCAGGAGGGCGGCGGTCTCTTCGAGATCCTTCACGAAATCATCCGGGCTGGCGTCCTGGTCAATGACCTCCGGGAAGCCGTTTTCCACCGCGAAGGTGTGGATCGCTTTCCAGTCCACGGCGCCCTTGCCCAGCGCCACGTGGATATCGCCGAGCGGGGTTTCCTTATAATCTGCGCAGATGTCCTTATAGTGGACGGAGCGCAGGTAGGGCTGCACCTTTTTGAGGTACTCGAGCGGATCGGCGCCGCCGTACAGCACCCAGCCGGTATCGATCTGTGTGCCAACGAGGCCTTCGCCGGCTTCGAGCGCGATCTCCAGACCGGTCTTGCCGTCAAAGTTTGCGCGGATCTCCGGCCAGCCGTTGTGGATCCACAGTTCAGACCCGACGGCTTCGAGCTTCTCGGCCAGCGCCTTGCAGGCTGCACCGAATGCCGCAAATTTTTCGGCTTCCTTGCCGCCCTGGCAGTTGACCACGATATAGCGGATGCCTTGCTCTTTGGCGAGCGCCACGGCTCTGTCCGCATCGGCGTGGATATCCGCAAAGATATGGCTTGTGGTGATGCCGAGGCCGTACTTTGCCATCAGCGCCACAAAACCGGCCACCTCTTCCGGCTGCCAGACGGGGCTCATGCCGTTTTTCTCCAGCTGCTCCGCGGAAAGGCTCAGCGAAATGCAGGGCTCCAGCTCGGTATAGCCCGCTGCCGCCAGACGGGCGCAGAATGCATCCGGGTTCGCGCGGAATTCCCGCATGGCACCGTACAGCTGTACTCCAAGTTTCATGTTACAACATCCTCTCTTCCGGTCTTGTCTTCTCCGGATGTTTTAATTATAGCAAGCGGCCGGGCGTCTGTCAATTTCCGAAGACCGCGTTTTCCGCACAGAAAATGGGATGCTGCAAAGCGCAGCATCCCATTTGAGTTTGGATTTTGGATTTGTTAATTGCGGAAAGTGGCGCCGGCCAGATAGATGTAGCCGGTCTCCCGAAGACCCGCAAACGCGCCCTCCGCCTCGATGCGGATGGTCTTTGCGCCCTCGATCTTGAGGTTCATGCTCATCGGGGTACTGCTGCGTGTGAGGGACGTGAGCTGATACTGCAGCACGCCGTCCACATAGACGCGGATCTCGCCGATGAAGTCTTCGGTGGTGTCCTCTTCCACGACCCATGTGCCGCTGAACAGCTTGTACTTGCCCGCCGGGCTGTACTCGGTGTACACGTCCTGCGCGATGATCGGGTACAGTGCAAAGCTGAGTCCGTTCGAATACTTCGTGCCGTTCACATCGGTGGCGTTCCAGCCGGAATCGCAGTTTTCGCCGCCCGTGTGGGCCAGGTCAACCAGCAGCACGGGGTAGAGATCCTTATAGATCTTGATCTGCTCAGCGACTTCTTCGTCGTCTTCAAGGAAATCCTGTGCACCTTCCAGCACGGCGACAGCCTCCTCGTAGCTGCCTTCGTCTGCGAGTTCGGCAGCCTCTGCCAGCTTGTGCATCTTGTAGTTCTGCGTGTAAGCTTCGATCTGCTGGGTAAAGCGATCGTCCTCGCGGGTGGCTTCCTCCAACAGATGCACGGCACCGATCCAGTCCTCTTCCGCCGCGAGCTGTGCCGCGGTCTCCAGCATACCGAGGACGTAGGTTTCGTTTTCCAGATCCTGCAGGGCTTCCATTTTGGCGAGAATATCCGGGTCCTCACCCAGAATGGCCGTGCTGTTCAAAAGAGCGGCCTGTGCGCCGAGAAAATCTTCCTTGCCGGCAAGGCGGTCGGCTTCTGCCAGTACGGAGGCCTTATAGTCCGCCGTGATGGCCTCGATTCGTTCCTGTGCCGCGGGATAGTTCGTATCCTCCGGTGCCACCAGGCCATACAGACGCAGTGCGTCGTTCACGTCGTTGAGCTGGTCGGCACTTTGGGCATCGATGAACGTCTCCTTGGAGGTTTTCAGCGTCTGCATGGTTCTCACCGCCGCCGAAAGCTCCGGCACATCCGGGAACAGGCGCTGCAGGCGCTCGACGAGCCCGTAGGTACTGTTGTATTCCGCTTCGCCCCGGTTGTATTTCTCCACAAGGTCCAGCGCGTAAGCCTGCATTTCGCCGGCTGCCGCGTTCAGGTCTTCTTCCTCCAGCTGCGGCAGAAGCTGTGTGATGCGGTTGTAATCGTCAGCGGCGAGGGCACGCTCAAATTCCTGTGCCGGTGCGTTGTACCACACATACGCCCAGATCGCACCGCCCAAAAGGAGCAGCACCACGGGGATGAGGATCACAAGCCACAGCCACGGACGCCGCACGCGCTCACGCATCCCTTCCTCGTATTCTTCATACACGTAGCCGTCCTCGTAAACCGTCTGCTTCGGCCCGGTGTAAACCTCAAAAGCCGGCCCCGCCTGCACGGGCGGCTCCTCATAAACAGGCTCCGCCTGCGGGATATCGCCGGAAGAATAGATGTCCTCCATTTCCGGCTCCGGACGGAACCGGTGCGGTGCAGAGCTGTAAATGTCCCGGCCGTCGCCTTCCGGCTCGACCGTAAACACACGGGTCTCCTCCTGCTCCAAATCCGTCTTTGTGCCCTGAACCAGGACTTTTCCGCCGCAGGCCGGGCAAACTTCGGCGCCTTCCGGTACGGGTGCGCCGCAATATAAGCAAAACATATGCAACCTCCTTCGTTGGGGTATCATTTTAAGCATACAATATTCCGCACAGTCTGTCAATTTTTTCCCCAAAAAACGGAAAAGCGCACCGCAGCACGAGGCCGCAGTGCGCATGGTTTGTGTATTTTTGCGGGTTTTCCCGTCAATCGGCGATGCTTTCCTCCCACCGTTTCTTCTGTTCCGGAGAGACGGTTTTGAGGTCCGCGAGTGTATACGGCAGCCCGAGCGCATCCCATTTGGATTTGCCGATGTCGTGATACGCCATAATCTCCGCGCTCTGCACGCAGGCGTACTGTGCCTTCAGTGCGCGGATGGCCGCAAAATGCACGTCCGTGTCGTTGATGCCGGGGATCACCGGGCAGCGCAGGACGACTGCCGCACCGGCCGCATTCAGGGCTGCGAGCGTATCGAGTACCGGCTGCAGCGGGGCGCCGGTCCACTTTTGGTGGGCGGATGGATCCGTGTGCTTATAATCGAGCAGGAAGAGATCCACAAGCGGGATCAGCGCTTTGAGGCGTGCGGGCGCGATGAGCCCGTTCGTCTCGAGCGCCGTGTGGTAGCCCTTCTCCTTGCAGCGTGTTAAAAGTTCCGACAGCAGATCAAACTGCAGGGAGGCTTCGCCGCCGGAGAACGTCACGCCGCCCCCGGAGGATTTGTAATACTTCGCGTCCTTATCGATGACGGCCATGACTGCATCCGCCGTCATGGATTTGCCGGAAATTTCCAGCGCGTCGTTCAGGCACTGCGCCACGCAGAGCCCGCAGCCCGTGCAGCGGGTGCGGTCAAAGTAATGCACACCGTTTTCAAAGGTATGCGCGCCGTTCGGGCAGACGGCACAGGCGCCGCAGGCCGTGCATTTTTCCGCGCGGAACAAAAGCTCCGGCGCGGCGGAAAAGCTCTCCGGGTTATGGCACCAGGCGCAGTGCATATTACAGCCCTTGAAGAACACCGTGGTGCGGATGCCGGGGCCGTCGTACACGCAGAAGCGCTGGATATCAAAAATCAGACTGTTCATTTCGGGTTTTCCTTTCGGCTTCAGGCGCCATAGGTGGTGCGCTCGATGATCTCGCGCTGCACAACGGGGTTCAGTGTGACAAAACGGGCGCTGAATCCGCCGATGCGCACCAGAAGATTCTGGTACGCTTCCGGGTGCTGCATGGCTTTTTCCAGATCATCCTTGCCGACGACGCAGAGATTCGTCTGCACGCCGCCGTTTTCATAGAACGTCTTGAGCACGGCGCTCACCTTATCCATGGAGCCGGCAAAAAGCTCCTTTGTGAAGCGCACGTTGTTGATGACACCCACGTGCTTCGTGTGGTCGAATTTCGCCATGGAGTTGAGCAGCGCGGTGATACCCGCCTTGTCCGCACCGATGGAAGCGCCGTTGGCGTTTGCCATCGCACTGCCGCGCTTTCGGCCGCAAGCGGAAGCCTCGCAGTAATTGCCCCACTCCGCACTCATGGAATTGTTGACGCTGACAATACCGTAATGATTGAGGCCGGTCAGTTCCTTTCCGGCGCGGTGGTTCATATCAAACATATCCGCAAAGAGACGGGTCGCGGTCTCGTCGGCGATATCATCGTCGTTGCCGTACTTCGGTGCATTCAGGCAGAGTCTGCGCTCGGCTTCATAGCCTTCGAAATCGCATTCCAGCATATGGACAAGTTCCTCGAGCGTGAAGCGCTTCTGCTCATACACGAGCGTTTTGATGGCGGTGAGGCTGTCCGCACAGCTGATGACGCCGAAGGTCTCGGCGGAGGCATTCAGATACCGGACGCCGCCCTCAAAGGCAGGCTTGCCCCGGGCAATGCAGTCGTCGAGGAGCAAACTCAGGTGCAAAAACGGCGCGTTCTGCCCGGCGATGACGTAATTGAGGTAATTGCGCACGGCAAAATGCTCCACCGTCGGCTTCATCTGCAGGAGCACCGCCGCATAGAGCTTTTCGTATGTATCGAAATCGGACAGCGGGCCGGTGTGCACGCCGCAGTCCACATTGTGGTATTTGTCCAAACCGTTGTGCAGGGTGAGCTCCAGCGCCTTGAGGGCATTGATGCCGCAGTTCGGCGTGCCGACGCTTTTGCCCACCAGCACGTATTCGCCGCAGCCGAACGGCACATACTGCTCGGCTTCTTCGCGGGAGATGCCGTAGCCCTGCTGCACGGCGGGCACATTGGTCTCATCGGAATAGATGAT
>JAFQWC010000079.1 GCA_017407665.1 Clostridia bacterium
CAAAGTCAGTTTCATATCGCTCATGTGATTATCCTCCTTCAAGATGCGCCGAAACGGCGGAAATTATACGAAAGCCCGGTTTATGCTTCTTCGTCACTGTCCGGGTCAAAGGTCAGGTTGGGTGCAGAACTTTCGGCCTGCGCGGCGGCGCCGCCCTTTGTCTGGGTTTTCGGCGCGGCTGCACCGGAAAGTCCCTCCTGATGCAGGATGGACTCCATCACGCGGATGTCTGCGGCGATATCCATGGCGTCCTCGCCGAACAGGCTGTCCAGCTGCGTCTCGAAGGCACCGGCAATGGTCTCCATCATGCCCTCGATCTCAAACATTGTACTGCGGATGTTTTCGCCCTTCACACGCTGGCGGCTAAGGGTATCGTAGCTGTTCAGAAGCTTCAGCGTGGTGGGCAGGTAATAATTCATAAACCGGCGGATCTGCGCCGCTTTTTCCGGGTGATCCGTAATATAGGCGAAGATCTCCGCAGACGCCACTTCCATGCGGGCGATACGCGCGCTCATCACTTCGTCCGGGATGCGGTCATTGGCTTCCTTGAGCTGTGCGAGGTACACGTAGCCGTCTTCGATGATCTTATCCACCTCGGGGTTGCCGGTGTCCACCTTGTTCTTCGGTTCCGGCTTGGGCTCCGGTTTTTTCTCCGGCTCGGGCTTCGGCTCTTCCACCGGCACCTTGTATTTCTTGCCCTTGAAAATGGCGCGGCTCAAAAAGAACGCACCCACGCCGGCGAGCGCCATGCACGCCAGATCAAACCACGTGTTCAGCGGCAGATTCAGCGCATAATAAGCGAGTACCGCGGTGGTGATCCAGAATTTCGCGTTCGACGGTTTGCGGCGGATCTCCATCCGCACCGGCGGCGGGGGTGCCTGCACGGGCGGTGCCGGCTGCGGCGCACGCTGTACGGGCGGTTTCGCCTGCGGTACGTGCGGCGGCGTTTGCTGTGCCGGGGGCGGGGGCGCCTTTGCCGGTTTGCTGAATTCCCGGTTCAGTGCATCCACGGCACGGTTGATCCCCTTTGCTGCAAGATCTATGCCTTCCTGCACGCGTTCCTGCGTGATGCCGGCCTCGTTCAGCCCCTTCATCACTTCGCCGCCCACCTGCTTTAGGGCACGGTAGGTCTCGGACCGCTCGAATTCCTGCTGCAGCGGCGATTTATTCGATTGTTGCATTGCAAATCACCTTGCCCTTTCCGCAGGAAATCGTCCGCCGGGTTTGATCCGCAGCGAACATCTTCTTCTGCATCCTACGGTAAACGTTCAAAAAAGTTTACCCTTCCTGCGCCCAGAGGCCGGCTTCCTGTTCCGTGATCTCCACCTGCGTGCCGTCCTCCGTGACGATATAATGATGAATGACTTCTTCTTTTTGTATGTGCAGCACATTGTACTTGAGATCCAGCACCGTCTGCGGGAGAATACCGAAAGTCTCCGCCGATTCCGCCGGCATGTACTGCAGTTCGATCTGGCGGCGCGGGGCGGTCTCACCCGCATCCGCACGCATCGCCATCGTAAACGAAACAAAACCTAGGATCAAAGCCAGAAGCAGCATACCCAGCAGTTCCATCCAGTCCGCCCCGAGGAGCGTCCCCAGAAGACTGCGGCGCGTGAGCAGAAGCGGACACTGCACAAAAAGCTGCAGCACCGCGGGCACCAGCATACAGATCATAAACGGCAGATTTTTTGCTGCGGCTTTTACGAGCGCCGAAACCGCCGGCAGGTTCTCCACCGGGATAAACAGCGAGCAGTACACGCCGCCCGCCTGAAAACACAGGAACTGCAGGGCAATGAACCCAAAGCAGAACAAAAGCCATGCCGATTGCAGAACCGCGTTTACTATGCGCAGAGGCGTCAGCCGGGAGAGCGCTGCAGCGATGCAGCCTGCGGCCAGCGCAAACAATATTTTATATACAGAAAAGCCAAAGCCCGAAAACCATGCGAATATGCCTTCCGCATACAGTACGGAAACAAGCGGAAAGAGCAGCGTAAACAGCGAAATCCGGTCCGTGCGCACTTTCTTTTCCTTTTCCCGGTATCTGGGCATCGCTTCTCCTCCTCTCCTGCTTTTATAAAAATCAGTATACTACATTTTTTCATTTTTTTCAACGCAGAATCCTTTTGTATCCCGCAAAAGCGAATTTATTTTGTGCGTTTATTTTCGTTTTTTTGTGGCATAGTAAACACAGAAACGACGGCAGACGGCCGTGCGTTTTTTCCATAGACCGGCATATGCCGAAAAGAGAAAGGATCCAACGATCATGATCAGAAAAATTCTGCCGTTCCTGCTTACAGTCTGTCTGGTCTGCGCCTGCACCGGCTGTACAGGCCGGGATAACGGTGTTTCTTCCACCGTTTCCGGTAATTCTTCCACCACAAGACCCTCTCCGACACCGGAGGTCTCCGCCCTGCCGGATGCTTCCTCCGGGAACAACGGAGACACCCTCGGCGGTTCCGGTGAATCCGGCAGCCCGCCCGACGGCGCTTCCTCCGGCTCTTCCGGCAGCGCAGGTACAACCGGCGGCACGGGTACTTCCGGTAATGCTGGCACTGCCGGCACCGGTTCCATGAATGCGGGGAGCTTCGGCCCTTTTCGTGAAGCCCTGCGGGGCGTGTACGGGGAAAGCTCTCACCCGGGTACCCAGCTGACCGAGGAAGAGATCCGCACCGAGCTCGGCCTGACGGATGACCTCTATGAGGAGGTCTTCGCCGAACGCGCCGGCGAGACCGGCCGCCCGGATATGTTCATCGCCGTGAAAGCCAAGACCGGCAAGGCCGAGCAGGTGAAGGAGAAGCTGACTGCGTATAAGAAGCAGCTTTCCGGGGACAAGAACTATGTGAATTCCGCCGCGCAGATCGAGGCTGCACAGGTGTACGCTGAAGGCGACTACGTCTTCTTTCTGCTGACCGGCGGTGCCGGCGGGAACAACGGCTCTTCCGGGAACGGCGGCGGCTCCGGCAGCTCCTCCGGAAACGGTGGTTCCTCCGGGAACAACGGTTCCTCGCAGGGCATGGCGGACCGCCTCGGTGAAGAGGTGCAGCGCGGCATCGATGCCATTAAGGAAGCCCTCGGCGGCATGATGTAAATCGTCGGCCGCAGCCCTTGAAAAAGACCTGTCTGTGTGATATGATGAGTTGTAAAGCATCACACAGGACAGGTCTTTTTATTTTGGCAAAAGGAGGTTTCACCATGCAGCAGAATGCAGACCATACACCACGCCGCATCCGGGCCGTGATTTTCGATGCGGACGGCACTTTGGTAGACAGTATGCCCATGTGGAACCGCATCACCTATGATTATGCCGATTTTAAGGGGATCTACGCGCCGCCCGGGCTGAGCAAAATCATGAATGAGATGTGCCTGGAGCAGTGCGCCGCCTATTACCGGGACAAACTGGGTGCAAAGGGCACCATAGAGGAGATCTGCGCTGAGATCGCGGGTATGGCTGCGGAGAAATACCGCACCACCGTGCCGGAGATCCGGGGCGCAGCCGCCTTTCTGCAGGCGCTCAAAGCCCGCGGCATCCGTACGGCGCTGGCTACGGCGTCCGATCTTTCCACGCTGACGCCCGCTTTGGAACGGCTGGGGCTTCTCGAGCATCTGGATGTGCTGGAAAGCTGCACCACCATCGGCAAAAGCAAGGAGCACCCGGATATTTACCTCAAGTGCGCTGCCGACCTCGGCGCCGCGCCGGAGGAATGTGTGGTATTTGAAGACGCACTCTACGCGGTGCGCACGGCAAAACAAGCCGGATTTTCCGTAGTCGGTCTGCTGACCGGTACATACACCGAAGCGGAAGCGGGCGCTTTCTCCGCCCTGTGCGACCGCTGCATTCCCGACTATACGGCGTTTTTCCGGGAGCTTCTCCCGGCCGACGAACAGTGACCGGGACGGTCCGTTCATCTACACAGGATTATTTTCGGAGGAAAAACCATGTTCAAAAAGTTTAAGGATAATTTCATCGGCGACCGGGATTTTTATCATCGCCTCCTGGTCCTTCTGATCCCGATGATCATTCAGCAGGGCATCACGAGCTTTGTCAGCCTGCTGGATAACATTATGGTGGGCCGTCTGGGCACGGAAGCGATGTCCGGCGTGGCCATCGTCAACCAGCTGCAGTTCATCTTTAACCTGACCATCTTCGGCGGTCTGGCCGGCGCTTCCATCTTCGGCGCACAGTTCTTCGGCAAGGGCGACCACGAGGGTGTCCGCGCGGCGTTCCGCTTCAAGATGATCTTCAGCACCGTGATCAGCCTGCTGTCCATTGCGGCACTGGCGATGTTCGGCGAGCAGCTCATCTCTCTTTTCCTGACGGACGACGGTGCCAGCGACCTGGCCCTGACGCTTTCCGAGGCAGAGCGTTATCTGTTCGTGATGCTGTTCGGCATCATCCCGTTCGGCGTTTCGCAGAGTTATTCCAGTTCCCTGCGTGAGACCGGCGAGACCGTGGCCCCCATGACCGCCAGCGTCATTGCCATCCTGACGAATCTTGTTCTGAACTACATACTCATTTTCGGCAAGCTGGGTCTGCCCGCTCTGGGCGTAGCCGGTGCCGCCATTGCAACGGTCATCTCCCGCTACATTGAAGCGATCTATCTGATCGTCTCCGCCCATGCGCATCCGGACAAATTTGAATTCATCCGCGGCGTGTACAGATCTCTGCGCATCCCCGGTGACATCGCGAAGAAGATCATCATCACCGGCACACCGCTGATGCTCAACGAGCTGTTCTGGAGTCTCGGCACCACGATGATCAACCAGAGCTACTCCACCCGCGGCCTCACCGTGGTGGCCGCCACCAACATTGCCGGCACGGCATGGAACCTGTTCTGCCTGATTATGTTCGCCATGGGCAACGCGGTTTCCATTATGGTGGGCCAGCAGCTGGGTGCCGGCGAGATCGAAGAAGCCAAGCGCACCGATAACCGCCTGCTCTTCTTCACCACCGCTACACACATCGGCGTCGGCATTCTCATTGCCATTGCTGCGCCGTTCATCCCGCTTATTTACAACACGGAGCCCGCTGTGCGCGAGCTGACCACCATGCTTCTTCTGGTGGATGCCGCGGCACTGCCCATCCACGCGTATGTCCACGTGACCTATTTTACGATCCGCTCCGGCGGCAAGACCTTCATCACCTTCCTGTTTGACTGCCTGTACACCTGGGTATTCCCGCTGCCGCTGGCCTTCTTCCTGTGCCGCTACACAGCCATGCCCATGATCGCCATTTTCTTCTGCGTGCAGTTCATCGACGTCGTGAAGGTCATCATCGGCACCGCGCTGCTGCGCTCCGGCATCTGGGCCAAGAACCTTGTAGCCGACGAAGAGCCCGCCCCGGCCAAGGCCGAGTAACAGAAAGGGAAAGACTATGGAACAGTTTAAGCTTGACCGCATCAACGAACTGGCCCGCAAGGCCAAGGCAGAGGGCCTCACCGAGGCCGAAAAGGCGGAGCAGCAGACGCTGCGCGCCGAGTACATCGCCGCTTACCGCAAAAGCCTCCGCGCCCAGCTGGAAAACATGGTGCTCGTGGACGAGGATGGCAACGAGCGCACCCTGAAAAGCAAAAAGCAGTAACACCGGAAAGGCGGAATGGTTATGGAAAAGCTCTACAAATACGATACGCACGTACACGACGTGGTCTGCAGTCTCTGCGGAAAAAGCGAGCCGGAAGACATGGTGGATGCGTATGCCAAGGCCGGTTTCAGCGGCTTCTGCATCACGAACCACTTCTTCCTCGGCAACACCGCTGTGGACCGCACCCTGCCGTGGGATCAGTTTGTGACCGCGTACTGGGAGGATTATCTGCGCGCGAAGGCACACGCCGAGAAGCATTATCCGGATTTCACCGTGCTGTTCGGCCTCGAGCACCACTACGCCGCCGGCAAGGAAGTGCTGACCTACGGCATTGACCTCGAGTTCCTCCTGAAGCACCCGAACCTGCACGAATATTCCATCAAGGACTACTGTGCCGCCGTGCACGAGGCGGGCGGCTATATCTCGCACGCACACCCCTTCCGCGACCGTGCGTACATCGACATGAGCTATGAACTCGACCCCTCCAACTGGGACGCCGTGGAGGTTTACAACCACTATAACCATCCGGAAGAAAACGAGCTGGCTGAGGCGCTGGCTGCCGAACACGGCCTGCAGCGCACCAGCGGCAGCGATGAACACCACGCCGAGCGCGGCGGTGTGGGCATGGCCGGCATGGCCTTCCCGTACCCGGTACGCAGCGAGCAGGAATTCGTCGCCGCCCTGCGCCGTGGAGACGGCCGCTGCATTCTGAACGGTGTAGTGGAAGAATAAAACCATCGGGACCGCAGCCTTTCGCGCTTCGGTCCCCTTTTTTCGCAAAAACTTTCGGGTTTCGCCCCGCAGACATCTGTACATTTTTGTCCGCAGGGCGTATAATAGTTCCGGTGTTTATATCCCTGTAACGGAAAGGACCGTCACGATCATGGAATCATTAAAGGAATTATACAGAATCGGCACAGGCCCGTCCAGCTCCCACACCATGGGGCCGGAACGCGCCGCCAAACGCTTTAAGGAAAAGAATCTGCACGCGGACCGTTTCATCGTCACGCTGTACGGCTCCCTGGCCAAGACCGGCCCCGGCCATCTGACCGACGACATTCTCGTGAAGACCTTTGCGCCGCGCCCGGTGGAGATCCGCTTTGACTTTACAGAAACTGCGCTGCCCCACCCCAACACGATGGAGCTGATCGCTGTTAAAAACGGCGAATACACGGATTTCCAGCGCGTGATCAGCGTGGGCGGCGGCAAGATCATGACCGAGGGCGAATCCGCAGCGGATGCCCCCGCCGATGTCTATCCCCTGTCCACTTTTGCGGACATCAAGGCCTACTGCACCGAAAACCGCATCCGCCTGTGGCAGTACGTGGAGCGCTGCGAGGGCGACAACATCTGGTTCTATCTGGGCGAAGTCTGGAAAACCATGCGGAACGCCGTGATGCGCGGCCTCGACACCGAGGGCACGCTCAAGGGTGGCCTCGATGTGCAGCGCAAAGCCAAGATGCTGTACCGCCAGAAGCATATCGACGAAAGCGCCGAGACGCGCGAAAGCCGCACCGTCTGTTCCTACGCCTTTGCGGTCAGCGAAGAAAACGCGGCCGGCGGCGTGATCGTCACGGCGCCCACCTGCGGTGCCTGCGGCGTTCTTCCCGCGGTGCTGCTCTATATGCAGGAGCGCCGCGGCTTCTCCGATACGGAGATCCTGCACGCACTGGCAGCCGGCGGCCTCATCGGCAACCTGATCAAGACGAACGCCTCCATCAGCGGCGCGGAATGCGGCTGTCAGGCGGAGATCGGCAGTGCCTGCTCCATGGCGGCGGCAGCGCTCGCTGAGCTGCACGGCATGGACCTCGATCAGATCGAATACGCGGCGGAAGTCGCGATGGAGCACCATCTCGGCCTCACGTGCGACCCCGTCCGCGGCCTCGTACAGATCCCCTGCATTGAGCGCAACGCCGTTGCGGCCATGCGCGCTATCAACGCGCTGAATCTGGCGAATTTCCTCACCTATACGCGCAAGATCTCCTTCGACGTGGTGGTCAACACCATGTACGAGACCGGCCGCGACCTGTTCTCCAAATACCGCGAGACCGGCGAAGGCGGCCTTGCAAAATACTATAACGGCAAAAACGGCTGATTTCCTGCCCGGCGTCTTCGGATGCCGGGCTTTTCTGCTCTTGACTTCCATGCATCCGATTGATAAACTGAAATCAAAGGATACAGATCATTTTGAGGAGGATTTTTATGGCACATATTCCGTATCTGGAAGGCACCGGCAAGCTGACCACCCTTGTTGTGGACGGCAAACCGTTCCACGCCCGCTCCGGCGAGATCCACAACTCCAGCGCATCGAGCCTCGAGTACATGGAGGCGCGCGTCTGGCCCGCCCTGCGCAGGATGCATATGAACTGCGTGGTGGCGCCCATCTACTGGGAATGCGTGGAGCCGGAAGAAAACGTTTTTGATTTCACGCTCATCGACGGCCTGATCGCACAGGCCCGCCGCGAGAATGTCCGCCTGGTTCTCTTATGGTTCGGCCTCTGGAAAAATGCCGCTTCCACCTACGTGCCCGCTTGGGTCAAGACCGACCCAGAGCGCTTCTGGTATGCGCAGGCCGCGGGCAATAAGCCGCTTGTCTTCCTGAACGGCACGTACCTGCGCATTCTTTCCCCGCTCTGCGCGGAAGCCGTCGCCGCCGACGCCAAGGCGTTCGCCGCCGTGATGCGCCATCTGCGCGAGGTGGACGACGAACGCACGGTCATCACCATGCAGGTGGAAAATGAGATCGGTCTGTTCGGCACCGAGCGCGACTACAGCCCCGCCGCAGAAGCCGCGTTCCGGGAAAAGATCCCCGCCGCACTCGCCGAGGGCCTGGGCGTGCAGGGCACATGGAGCGAGGCATTCGGCCGCGACGCCGCAGAGACCTTTATGGCATGGCACTACGGCCGCGCCGTGGAGCAGATCATAGAGGCCGGCAAGGCGGAATACCCGCTGCCGATGTACGTCAACGCCTGGCTGGAACAGGCCCCGTGGAAGCCCGGTCTGTACCCCTCCGGCGGCCCGCAGTTTAAGATGCACAAGGTCTGGCGCATTGCCGCCCCGAGCGTCGATTTCTACGCCCCGGACATTTACGTGGATTATTACGCCGCTGTCTGCGACGAATACGCCGCCGACGGCAACCCGCTCTTCATTCCGGAAGTGCGCAACACACAGGACACCGTGGCGTTCTATCTCTACGCCGTGGGCAAGCACAACGCCATGTGCTTCGCGCCGTTCGGCGTGGAGGATATGTGCGGCGGCGGGGAGGATATGGACCCCGAGGTGCTCGCCGCGCTGAACATCTCTGTGGAGGCGCTCAAAACCGGCAATGCCGGCCTCGCGCTGGGCGAAGCGTATGAGATCATCGCCGGCATGGAGGACCTCATCGAGACGGCACACCGCGAGGGCCGTGTGCACGGATTCATCGACTACAATTCCCGCTCCAATGTGATCCCCCTGCCCGGTGTGGACCTGCGCTTTGATTATCACGATCGCCGTACCGCCGCGGCCGGCGGTCTCGTGCTGGATCTCGGCAATTACGAATTCGTCGTGGTGGCCTGCAACTGCACGCTGAGCTTCTCTCCCACCGACGCCTGCCCGGGTTATCTCGATATTCTCTCCAAGGAGGAGGGCGCTTTCGAGAACGGCGTGTGGAAGCGCGGCCGCATCCTGAACGGCGACGAGCAGTACCGCCACAGCTTCGGCGCCCATGCCGTCTGCCAGAAATTCAAACTCTATCCATACAGCCTGTAAAACACACAGCGCCCGGGGACTTTTTCCGGTCCCCGGGCGCATTTTGTTTTCGTTTATTCGTGGGTCATGCGGCCGACCAGCTTGATGAGGTCGTCTGCATCGTCCTTTGTGGGGGCGTTCGTGATGAGCATGAGCCCCTTGGAGGACAGATTTTCCATCAGCGGCTTCACCTGCGACGGGTCGACGATGATGATCAGACTCTTGCCCGCCGCCTGGATCTTTTTAAGCTGCGGAATATACTCCGTGCACGGCGGCTGTCCCGCGACCTGCGTCCACTGGATGGCCCGCAGGGACGGGATGGACAGCAAATCGTCCAGATGGCGGATCTGCTCCACGCCGTCAAAATGATACAGCGGGTAGTCGAGGAAGCTGCACTGTCTCTGCAGTTCCGGCAGGATGAATTCCTTGAACATCGGGTTCGAGATCATCACGGAGGCGTCGCTCTGCATCTGCGCCATAAAGCCCGGCGCCCACACGCTGAGCCAATCGACGACGCAGCCGCCCTCATTCACGTCCTTGACGATGCTGTACACCTCGCTGTGTACGCGTTCATAGGCAGACTGGATCTTTCTGAGTGCCCGCTGCACCGCCTCCGGGTCCTCGATCATCGCCGGCAGAAGTTCCTCCGGGCCCATCAGGTGGGAGAGTGCGTCGATGTTGCCGGAGGTGTCAGGCATGGAGACCATATAGTCGCCGCGGCTGTCCTGTGCATACGCGCGCGCGAGTTCCAGCGTTTTCCGGTACATGAAGCTGTTTTCGTCAAACTCCAGCGCGTCCGGGTCCGTCAAAGACGGAAAAAACCAGACGGAATCGCCGAAATAATGCTTTTCTCCCTTGAAGAATCCCGCGTGGCCGCCCGCGCCGAGATCCACAAAAATGGCCGGGAAGGCTTCACCGCCGTAGTAGGTGTGTTCCATCCACTTGCGGTTGCGGCAAATGATCCGTTCCGGGTCCGTCCAGTGCTGCAGGCGCTCCGCGTCGGTGCCCGGCACCAGCCGAATCATTGGATCATCGAAATTCTCAAAGACTTTCACGCTGATGCAGCAGCGGTCCACGATCTCCTGATCCCAAAATGCGGTGAGACGCTTTTTCGCAGCCTCCCAATCCTTTTTATAGCGCATGGTTGTCCTCCTTTATATGTTGCAGCACAAATATCTTCAAAACTATTCTGCTTCCTCAAGTTCTTCCAGCGTTTGTCGGATCAATGCATCAAATGCAACTGAATCCAGAGTATAATAGCTTGTACGGCTATAATGCTGCCCATAATCCTCAAACCTCTTGATTCGGAACGCATTGGCTTTGTAAGTTCCTTGTGCATGGGAATCAATCAGTTCAAAATCCCCGTTCCGGTATGCAATATAGATTACAGTTTCTTCATTTTGAAGTTCTCCGGGATCAGTAATCCGGATTTCCCTGCATTCAATGGCAGAAAAACGTTCAAGCAGTGTCTCCCATTGCTCCGGTGGAATTGTGGCTATCGTCTCCAAGCGCTTTGCTTCTTCTACGAGAAATTCTCCCGTTTCCGAATCGCTGTTGTGCGTAATGCCGATTCTGATATCCACGATATCCTCAGCCGGATGCAGGAAGGGATACGGGCAGATCGTCAAGTGATCCCATGCTTTTCCCATAGCACTACAGCCTGAAAGGCAAAATATAACCAGCATAAACAACACGATCACTTTTATACCTTTTCGCATTCTGCTTCCTCCTTACATGAAATTGCGAAAACGATGTAGGTTCGGATCCGGATTCACAAAGCGGCAGTGCAGATTTATTCCGGCACTGCCGCTTTTCTGCGGTACGTTATTTCTTCAGTTTGTTTTTCGGGTCACTGAAATACTCTTTCACAAGCTTCAGCACCACGGGTGCAAGCAGGAACACGGCGATGAGGTTCGGGATCAGCATGAGGCCGTTGAAGGTGTTGGACAGACTCCAAACCAAGTCGAGGTCCATCGTAGCGCCCACGATGGAAACCAGAGAATACAGCGCAAGGAAGATGCGTGTGAAGCGACCGTGGAACAGGAACTCCACGCAGCGCACGCCGTACAGACCCCAGCCGATGATGGTGGAGAATGCGAAACAG
This sequence comes from Clostridia bacterium, assembly GCA_017407665.1. Classification (GTDB taxonomy): domain Bacteria; phylum Bacillota; class Clostridia; order Oscillospirales; family Acutalibacteraceae; genus Hominenteromicrobium. The sequence continues at coordinate 11,412 of JAFQWC010000079.1, forward strand.
CACATGGCGATGGCGGTGAAGATCGTGATCCAGTTGCCGTAGGTTGCCACAAAACCGGAGATGGTCAGCTCTGCGCCGGCGGTCTTGCCGAAGGTGATCGGGGTGCCGCTGAGCAGGATGACCAGAGCGGTCATGGTGCAGATGATGATGGTGTCCATGAAGACTTCAAAGATACCGTACAGACCCTGACGGACCGGATCCTTGGTATTCGAAGTCGCATGGGCGATGGAACCGGTACCCAGACCGGCTTCGTTGGAGAAGATGCCGCGGCCGATGCCGTTGCGCATACTCAGGAAGAAGCTGCCGACCACGCCGCCGGTAACGGCCTGCGGGTTGAATGCGCCCTGAATGATGCTGCCGAAGACAGCCGGGATGCGGTCAATATTGGTGACGATGACACCCAGACCCAGAACAATATAGAGCAGAGCCATGACGGGCACCAGTCTTTCGGAAACACGGCCGATGCGCTTGATGCCGCCGATGAGGATGAGCGCCACGATGATGGCCAGCGCCACACCGATGATCACATTGGTGATGGCAAGGGAGCTTTCCGGCAGCAGCTTGTAGCTGAGCAGCGCGGAGTTGATGGAGCCGACGATGGTGTTGACCTGTGTGGCGTTGCCGGTGCCGAACACCGCCAGTGTACCGAATGCCGCAAACGCATAGGCCAGCCACAGCCAGTGCTTCTTCAGGCCGTTTTTAATGTAATACATCGGGCCGCCCACGTAGTCGCCCTTCTTATTCTTTTCGCGGAACTGCACCGCGAGGGTAACTTCCGCAAATTTGGTGCACATACCGAGGAGCGCGGAGACCCACATCCAGAACACGGCACCCGGGCCGCCCAGCGCGATGGCGCCGGCCACACCGGCAATATTGCCCGTGCCCACCGTAGCGGACAGTGCCGTACACACCGCCTGGAACGGGGTGATCGAACCCTCGTCGGCCTTTTCTTTTTTCAGGATCTGGCCCAATGTATTGCGCATGGCATATCCGAATTTACGCAGCTGCAAAAAGCCGGTGCGAATGCTGAGGTACAGGCCTACACCGAGGATGAGCACGATGGCGGGTATGCCCCACACGATGCCATCCACGACCGCATTGGCCTCTCTGATAAATTCCAGCATAATTTTCCTCCTCAAGATAAAAGCACCGGACGGAACCAGCCGATCCCGGCGCCTGATTTTCAACTATAGTATCAGATTTTTCTGCTTTCTGCAATAGATTTTTGTAAAAATGGAATAAACGGGCACAAAAAAGCGGCGGGCAAGCCCACCGCTGAGACTGTCGAAAAAGTCTTTTCTCCAGTCTCGACGGATTTTGTACTTTCTAAAAAAGTACAAAATCCTGCCCAATTATACGCGAAAGACAACCCTGACGGTTTTCTTTCACACTATCTTTCCCTCCGAAATCCTTGGCTCGAGGATTTATCGACAAACTGAGCGGCGGGCAAGCCCACCGCTTTCAATTTATATTATATACAGACTCAGGCGAAGATGATGAACAGACCGACCAGCATACCCGCAATCGCCGAAAAGGCCGGCAGCTTGCTGTGGTACATCAAAATGGCTTGGGGGAGGATCTCGCCGAACACCACGTACAGCATCGCGCCGCTGGCAAAGCCGAGGCTCAGCGCCAATCCCATGGCGCCGATATCGCCCAGCAGGTAGCCCAAAAGCGCGCCGACGATGGTCGGTACGCCGGAAAGCGCGGTGATGACCACGGCTTTCACGCGCCCCATGCCGCCGCTGATGAGCGGGACGGAAACCGCCATACCCTCCGGAATGTTGTGCAGGCCGATCAGCACAGCCAAAACCAAGGCCGCGCTGCCCATCACGCCGTTGTGGCTGGCGTAGGAGGCACCGATGGTCATGCCCTCGGGCACGTTGTGCAGGGCGATGGCACTGGCCATCACGATGCCGGCAATGAACAGGGAGAGCTTGTTGTCTTTTCTGGCGTAATGCTGCTCGAGATGGTCGCTGTGGATCAGCTCGTCCAGATCATCCGCCGTTTTGGGGTGCTTTTCGTCGATGTGCGGCACCTCGGGGTTCGTCTTCCGGTCGATGAGGTGGTTCAGAAGGAAGATCACCGCCACGCCGATCGCCACCGCGGCGATCACGATGCCGAGACCGACCTGCGTCTCAATGGCCTCCGTGACCAGATCAAAACAAACCACACTCAGCATAACGCCGCCGGCAAAACTCAGCAACAGGCTGACGGTACGGTTTGAGTCTTTCTGCAGCAGGGCGCCGATCACGCCGCCCACGCCGGTTCCCACCACGCCCGCAATGGCTGTGGTCAACATCAAGGTTCCGATAACACCCATAATGATCCCTCCGCATTCTGTGCCAAAACGCGCCTTTCGCCGCGTTTTCCTCTGACGTTAGCATCATAGCACAAATTCCGGCGAAACACAACGCCGGATGTCGAAATATGTCGTTTTTCGTCGCAGAAAGCGCTGTTTAGCTGTAGGCACTCAAACTTCACCTGTTTCCCGGAATTTCTTCCACGCGAAAAAGCACTCTATAACCTCTTTTTCGATTCGTCGATTTATTTTTGTGCCTTCCCATCCCAGATAGTCCTGATCATCCATATAGGAAACCCATGGGCTCATAGCTTTAACTTCTGCAGGCAAATTCCCAATGAACGTCAACCGTTCCTTAGGGATCACTTTTCGCGATGTGGAAAGCAAGCGGATCCTATACTTTAATTGAAGATTCGGATTTCTTGCGAACGACAGAGGATGATTACCGATCGGCAGAAGCTCCATCTGTCGGACTTCTTCCAAAGAAGGGACATGATCTCCGATCCAATTCGAAATTTCAATGATCGGCACAATATTTCCCGGCCACTCGCTGCCCTCATCTATCTTCCGGAACACGATATATTTACCAAAACAGCCGTATGCCTTGCTGATCTCCCCCTGAAACTGATAGGCAAAAACATCCCCCAGTTTCCACTCACACTTATACACACGATACGGCATAACCTTTTTAACCGGCGGCTGCGGCGTGTGCAGTTTTTCCTCCAGCTGCTTCCGGGTTTCGAGCCATGCATTCAGTTTCTTGATGCCTGCTTCCCGCCAGACCTCCAGGTCGCCGTCCTGTGTCAGATAGTACAGCGCTTTCTCTTTCACCTCCGGCATCAACCTGCCGTAGTTCCACTGCATATCCGCCAGAGCAAACCAAAACAGCGGTGCATCCTCCGGGTCATCGATACATTCCCCCTGATCCCGGATCATCGCCGCAACGATTTCCTCGTTGCGCACACCGCGGCGCAGCATATCCACATACTCAAATTTGATATCACTGGCCGTGTCGTTTGCGTATAAACCTGTTCCCCATGCGCCCATCCCGATTCCTCCGTTTCCCGTGCGGGGCTTTCCTCTTACAATCAAATCATAATATAAATTCCAGCGAAACACAACGCCGGATGTCGAAAAATGGGATTTTTTGTCGGCATTGACACAATGCACCGAAACTGGTAGGATACTAATATATTGTCCCCGCGCAGATACGCCCCCGGTTCCTTGGCTTTTACAGGTGCCGTGCGCTGCTGCAAAGTCGGCGGTATATCAAAATACATCGGGAGTGAAGACCATGAAAAAACGATTATACAAAGGTTTATCCCTGGTTTTGGCCTGCCTGCTTGCACTTTCTCTGTGTTCCTGCGGAGAAGCAGCATACAGCAACAAGGGTAAAAACGAAAACGGCACACTGGTTTGGTATTTGGGCGGCAACAATTTGATGGCCGACAAAATTGACGTTGAGAAGTTGTTCAAAGAATACGAAGATACCGTTGACCCGGCTGCCATCTACAGCACACTGGAGCTGACCGAGGAAATGCTGCACGGTTCCTATGCCCTGAACAACATGGAGAAGGACCTTAAAACCGTAAGAAAAGAGATTCCTTTTGAAGATGTCACATTTACAAACGGTACCGCCAGCGTCACCTCGCTCCCCGTTGCGGTCTATCTGGGCGAGGAAAACATCTGCTCTACCGAAACGGGATTCGACTATGCCGAATACAGAGAGATCACAGACCACGAAGTCGCCGTTCTGAAATTTGCAACTGCCGATGAGGTCGGTCACACCCCGTGTATCTATGAGATCGACGGAAATCGCATCACCTTTAAGCTGATCTCGCAGACGAGTGCGGATGAAGAGCCGTTTACCTACGAGCTTTCCGGCATTGAGTTCACATACGATTTTGAACTGTCCGGACCTTATTTGACGCTCACCAAGGGCGAACACAGCTTGAAGCTCAAGGCCTATTGCTTCACGGAAAACACAGACAAGCCCCTGACGATGTACGGTTATTCCCTGCCCTCCTCGCCTCTGATAGAAGACCTGGATTACTTTTCATGTTCCGAAATATGGAGCTACGCCGTCAGAAGCAGCGGCAGCTTCATCGATATCTGCGCTTTTAAAATGGATGATGTCGGCAGATTTACGGTTTATCTGGAAGACCGGGAAATGGTCGGCGGAGAGCGTGATATCTTTGCACAGCAGTATGCCTATATCATTCAGAGCGGCGTCGGCGCTTTCGGCACGGATTTCGGCATCATTCTTCTTGACGGCAAAAAGATGTATGAATACACGGACGACATCACAGAGCGGGAAGCACGTTCTCTGGAGGACCAGGGCGTGGAAGTAGAGGAAATCCCGGAAGAAACGATCAAGACGATTGCCGAGAAGAAGTCCGACCTGTTCCAGGATCTCTACACAGAGTTTGAAGCCAAGGGGATCAATGTGACGATCAACCGCCGCAGCGGCGAGATCGCGATGGATGCTTCCGTTCTCTTCGGCGGTGACTCCGCGGAAATCACCGATGACGGCAAGGCTCTGCTGAATCAGTTCCTGGATGCCTACACGTCTATCATTTACAGTGAAAAGTATGATGGCTTCATTACCAAGACGATCATAGAAGGACATACCGCACCGGTATCCGGCAGCACCTATGAAAGCGGTCTGCCGCTTTCTGAGGAGAGAGCCGCCAATGTTCTGGCGTATTGCCTGTCTTCCGAGACGGGTGTGGACACCTCTAAATTGGCTTCCACGCTGGAATCCGTGGGATTGTCCAACAGCAAGCCGGTTTACAATTCCGATGGTGAGATCGATATGGCCGCCTGCCGCCGCGTTTCTTTCCGATTCATGGTCAATTTGGATAAGCAGGGATAACCACAGCAGTCCAAGGTGGCACAGGACAAACTGTTCTGTGCCACCTTTTGCATCTTCGGGTATTTTGCCTTCGCAGATCTCTTTTTATATGAATGAAACGATCCGTGCAGCCCCCACCGACGGCAGAGTCTCCCGCCCAAAACCGCGCAAAAACCAACATTTTTCCACATGTATTGACATTTTCGGGTTGAATCGTTAATATATACTTAGTGTCTCTATAACACTTATATATCCTAAAAGCGTTTATATCGGTTGTTGAAGCGGACATGACAAAACAGCGGTATACAAAACCGCAACAGGAGTGAAAGAAATGAACAAATCGTTCGCAAAAAGACTCTGCGTGCTTCTGCTCGCTCTGTGCCTGATGCTGTCCTGCACAGCCTGCGGCATGACAAAGGGCATCACCTTCGCGGAGTACATCAAGGATTATGAGTACCACGATTATTACCCGGCACTCAACGCTATGGAAAAGCTGGATGCTTTCACCGGCATGGACATGGCAGGCAGCTACAATGAGCTCGTTGCCTTCAGCGATGCCACCACATACAAGGTCTACAACACCGACACCGATACGGTCATCGCCGAGCTCGACGCTCTGGTATACAGCGGCATTGAGTTCTTCGAAGCCGAAGACCAGACTTTCTTTGTCACCATGAATTCCCGTCAGGCTCCGGTGATCGCTGAGCCGGAAGCACCCGTTATGGAAGCCGAAAAAGAATTCCTGACCGTAGACGAAATCAACGAATACCTCGAACAGGGCACCTTCATTTATGATGAAGAATCCGATATGTGCATCGACCTGGAAACCGGTATTTTCTGGACATACGATAGTTCCACAGGCGGCTTTGTTCCGTTCACTGCTTTTGAGGAGAACGAGTTCGGCACCGGTACTGTTCTGCCCGAAGAGGAAGCACCGACAGAAGAAGCCGTTCCGGAACGCCTCGCCAACATCGAGGTATACAATGCAGAGGGCACCAAGGTTGCCGTTGCCGAAAGCAGCTCCGATGACTACACCGTCTGCGAAGACCTGTTCGAGATTGGCGGCATGATCTTCCGTGTCGGCGAATCCGGTGAGATTACCCCCATCAACGTCAACCCGTTCTTCGGCAGCATTCCGGAGATCGATGCTAAGGTAAAGGACCACTACTATACCTTCGATGACTATTCCGTCACTGTATACGACAGCGAACTGAACGCCACCTTCTATTGGGAAGTTCCGAGCAGCTCCGTGGAAGATTACCGCATCATGCCGCTCGGCGATAACCTCCTCGTGCAGATGATCACCCCGCTCCACGAAAGCGAAGACGACTATGATGTCGTTGACGAAGAAGGCAAGTACGACTTCACTTCCCTGATCATTGACCCGGTTAAGGGTGACGTTAAGGAAGTGAAGCTGGACTATGTCCCGCTGTATTTTGACTCCTACTACGAGGACGACGAAGACAAGGAATTTGCCGTAGTCTCTATGATCGAAGACCACAGAGTGCAGGATGCCGAAAGCGCCCGCAAGTGCGTGAAGATCAACAGCAAGACCGGCGCCATCGAGGCGGAAGTCTTCACCGACATTTTCGGCACCACCTCCCTGCTTGCAGAGGACCGTTTCATCTACCGCACCTACAGCGGTGACCTCTATATGCTGGATAACAAGGGCAACTCCCTCGGCAAGGTCAACATGCTGGATACAGAGGCCTACGATTCCCACAACGAAACCTTCTTCACCTATGACGGCCGCGTCTATGACTACAACCTGCAGGAAGTATACAACTATGCAGATGCAGGCCAGACCGTATACTACATGATGGCACACAGCATCATCTTCCGTGATGAACTGAACCATTATCATCTCCTCACCGCAGACGGCATCTGCCAGCCGCTCGATTCCAAGGCAATCAGCGTGGCAGCCTACAAGCAGTTCTATCTGGTGTTCGAAGTCGGCAGAGTGGTCTTCTTCGATGAGACCGGCGTACAGCTGGGCGGCGAAGTTACCGGTGACGACTTCTACCCGGCAAGCTTTGATGAAGAGATGGTCATTTTCAGCGTTGGCACCACCGCTGACGACACCGAATATTACAAGATTTTCGCTGCACCCGTCACCGAATAAATCAACCCCAAACCATACAACTGCCGCAGAACTCCGGTTTTGCGGCAGTTTTTTTGTCTTCTCCAATACGCGATAAAAAAACGCCCCCTGCCCCAAAGGGCAACGAGCGGATTATGCGGATTATCGCGCGCAAACACACCATAAATTCAGAACGCGGGCTCAAAACCAAAGACAAGAAAAAACCCCGCTGCGCGAATTGCGTGTCGAGGCTCTCGACTGGTCGAGGTGACAGGATCGACCGTACGCAGCGCTTTGCTTGCGTACTGATGGTTCGACGACCGCCGCGCTGCGGCAGTACCCGTCTCACCGCTCCTCGCTAAAAACAGTCCACCGGACTGTTTTTTACCGCTCAGACCTTCACAGGTTCGAATCCTGATAAAAAATCGCCCCTTGCCCCAAAGGGCAACGAGCGATTTTGGTAACAGTTGATAATAATGATACGGTTTTATATGGTTGCATTATGGTTGCATTGGAACTGCAACCATAAGAGCGAAAAATGCAACTCTCAAAAAAGAGTTAGATAAATTGGAATTGGATTACTTGGGCCCACTATCTGTTATAACATAAAACCCTTCTTGAATTGCAGAAAGTGTTGCAATGGAGCATACGGCTATGGCAATGTACTGCAATTCCGCAAAGGATACTGTCAAAGGCAATAGGAACAGAAGTAGTCCCGTTACTTTGTTCATAATCGTATGCAAGGATATAAACTGTTTTTTAGAAACATGTCCCCATATGATATTACTGATTTTGATAACCGCAATCATACCGCCCCATATCCACAACCATTGAGGAATATGGATTGCTGGTAACAACTTAAACAAAGATATCGCTACAAAGATGAGGTCGGCAATAGTGTCCAGTTGGCTTCCAAACTTGCTGGTGCTGTTTGTTTTTCTGGCGATTGTTCCATCTATCATATCACTAAAACCGCATAGGATATATGTGATATAAAAGTCTAAAGA
>JAFQWC010000015.1 GCA_017407665.1 Clostridia bacterium
AGATCCAGAATTGCGATGCTGCCGAGGGAGTGTGCGCCGTCGTAGATGATCTCCAGTCTGCGGCTGCCAAGGTCCAGGATGCGTCCCTCTTCCAGGGTCTCGATCTCGTAATCCAGCTTCCACTGGGACGCGTCGCCGCCGAACGGACGCTTTGCGTCCTTAACTGCCAGCGGATGCATGTAAGCTTTCTTAAACCAGCCGTTGCCGCCGGTGTGGTCGAAATGACCGTGGGTGTTGATCACACCTGCGATGGGCAGGTCGGTGAGTGTGCGGCAGAAGGCGTTGAGATCCAGGGGAGACATGCCGCTGTCGATCAGCATTGCCATTTCGTCGCCGAGCAGCAGGTAGGTCTCACAGCCTGCGCCGGTGATCACCCATGTGTTGGGCGTGATTTTTCGGGCGGTGAAGGGGCGGATGTTTTCAGCCATTGTTGTTTTCCTCCTTTATGTAGCTCTGCAGGGCGGCCCTGCATTAGAAATATTTTACCATATATTCCGGCGGCTGCATATAGCAAAATGGAACGGAATGATCTTTTTTTGCCACGCTGCGGCGGGATTTTAGTCCCGGGCAGGTGCGCCGCGGAAAATGCGTATTGTGCTCGTTCCGGGAATGGACTATACTGTTATCAGGACGAAACCGGGCGGCCGCGATACGCGGCGTGACCACCGGGAAATTCAAGCGTCGTTCATCAGTGAGGATTACGGTATGTCAATTATACTTGACCATCAGCTGCAGGAGCAGATCCCCCACGACAACACCGCCTTCCCCGTCACCTTTTACCGTGACGAACTGGCCGTTTTGCCGGGGCGTGCGGGGCCGCTGCACTGGCACCCATACTTTGAAATCGCCACGGCCAAAAGCGGTGTACTCGACTATCAGGTCGGACAGGAGCACATCCTTCTTGCGCCGGGGGACAGCATCTTCGTCAACCGGAATATGCTGCACGGCATCCGGCAGGTGTCCGGTGATGTGCCCGACCCCATGCCGAATATTGTTTTTTCCGGCACGGTGGTCGCCCCGGAGTCCGGTGCGATCTATCAAAAATACATCCGGCCGATTCTGGAATGCGACGCGCTGCCCTTTGTGGCCTTTCGGCAAGCGGAGCCTCTGCACCACGAGGTTCAAAGGCTGATCGACGACATTTACCGCGCGATGCACGGGCAGCCGGACGGCTATGAGATGGTCGTGCAGCGCAGCATCAGTTGCATTTTGGAATACATCTTCCGCAATGTGGATACGCTGCCAAAATCCGACGCGTCGCGCATACAGCTCAATGCGCAGATACGCATTCAGAAAATGCTGTCCTATATCTACGCGCATTATACCGAAGCGGTGACTTTGGAGGACATCGCAAAGGCCGCAAACATCAGCCGCAGCGAAGCGGGTCGGTGCTTCAATACCTACATGGGATGTTCGCCCGTGGAGGCTCTCATTCAGTATCGTCTGCAGAACGCACAGCGTTTGCTGCATGAGACCACGCGCACGCTGCAGGAGATCAGTTTTGACTGCGGTTTTCACTCGGTCAATTATTTCAGCCGGCAATTTCGGAGAATGTACGGCTATGCGCCGGGCAAAAACCGTAAGCTGGGTAAATAGTGCTTTTCCTTGGCGCTTTTGTGTCTTTCTTTCCGGGGTTTCTGATAATATAATACAATTAAAACGATAATGGAGGTAAAAGTATCATGGAATTTAAGTGGTTAAACGAAAGCACAATCCATCAGACAGAGGGCAGAATTGAGATTTATGCTCCGGCGCAGACGGATTTCTTCTGCGGCAGCATTGACGAGTGCGAGGAAGGCATCCTGCCCGAGTCCCTTTGCAATGCCCCGTACTACCACACAGAGGTAGAAGGCGACTTTGTACTCCGAGTCAAGGTTTCCCACGACTTTAAGGATACCTACGATTCCGCTTCCGTCATGGTCATGAAAGATCTGACCTGCTGGGCAAAATGCTGTTATGAGCTGACCGATTTCGGCACACACGCGGCTGTCAGCGTGGTGACAAAGGGAGATTCCGACGACGCCAACGGATGCAATCTGGAAGGCAGCACCGCCTGGCTGCCGGTTTGCAGAGTCGGCAACAATTTTGCATTCCATTACTCTGTGGATGGAGAGAACTTCTATATGATGCGTTATTTCCATCTTCCGGTGGAGCCCGTCGTGAAAGTCGGTCTTCTGGCACAGGCACCGGTCGGCAACGGCGGTATGCGGATTTATGAGAATCTCAGTATCGAGAAAAGAACCGTAAAGAATATCCGCGCAGGCAAGTGATCCGCACGGGAATCGTGTTATGACCGAACAACCGAACTATAAAAAAACACTGGCCGCCTGCTATCTCGGCTTTATCACGCAGGCCATATCCGCAAACTTTGCCCCGCTTCTGTTTTTGACGTTCAAAAACACGTACGGGATCTCGCTGGAAAAGATCGCCCTGATCCCCTTTGTGTTCTATCTGACCCAGCTGCTGATCGACTTCGCCGCCACCAAATTCGCGGACAAGATCGGATACCGGATATGCATAACGGCTTCGCAGGTGCTGTCCGCCTTGGGACTGGCGCTGATGGCGGTTCTGCCCGAGATCCTGCCGGTGCCCTTTGTGGGGATACTCATTTCCGTTGTGCTGTATGCCGTGGGCAGCGGTCTGATCGAAGTTCTGGTCAGCCCCATCGTGGAGGCCTGTCCCTTTGAAAACAAGGACGGCATGATGAGCCTGCTGCATTCCTTCTACTGTTGGGGTGCGGTCGGCGTGATCCTGGGCTCAACGGTTTTCTTCGCGATATTCGGCGTGGAAAACTGGAAGATCCTCACGCTGATCTGGGCGCTGATCCCGCTGATCAACACCTTCAACTTCATGACCTGCCCGATCGAGCGCTTGCTGGAGGAGGGCGAGAGCCTGCCGGTCCGCAAGCTGCTCAGCATACCGCTGTTCTGGCTCATGATCCTGCTCATGGTCTGCGCCGGTGCATCCGAGGCATCCATGGCGCAATGGGCATCCGCATTCACAGAGTCCGCCCTCGGCGTTTCCAAAACGGTCGGCGATCTGGCGGGCCCGTGTCTGTTTGCGGTGTTTATGGGCATCACCCGCGTGATCTACGGCAAAATGAGCGAAAAGCTGGATCTCACAAAAGTCATGCTGCTGTGCGGAACCCTGTGCGTACTGTGCTACCTGACGGCTTCGCTTTCTCCGATACCGATTCTGGGCCTGGCGGGCTGCGCGATCTGCGGCATGGCGGTCGGCATCATGTGGCCGGGCACCTTGAGCATTTCCTCGCAGAAATGTCCCCGCGGCGGCACGGCGATGTTCGCGTTTCTGGCATTAGCCGGCGATTTGGGCGCCACCGTGAGCCCCGCATTGGTCGGCAGCTTATCGGGAACGGCCGGCGGCGATCTGAAAACCGGCTTGCTTGTCGGCGCGGTTTTCCCCGCCGTGCTGGTCATCGGTCTGATCGTGCTGAAATGCACATACAAAAACGGTAAACCGCAGCGCGGGTAAAGAATCTCTGCCGGGAATGCCCCGCGGAAGCTGCTCCGTATACCCACTAACAACACGAAGTCCGATCCCCGCGGTCGGACTTCTCTTTCTTGTCCGGCGGGGCTTAACGCCGGACGGACACGCACCGCGGGGACTTCGAACCCCATCGTCCGCCATTTTTTCATACGCACCTGTTGACTTTTCGGGCAATACCCTGTAACCTTTAACTTGAGTTCAACGTTCGGCAATTGGAGATGAGAACCGGTTATGTGCTATACGATCAAGGAAGTTTCCGAAATGATGGGAATTCCCACAAGCACACTCAGATATTACGACAGGAAGGGCCTGCTGCCCTTCGTTGCACGCGAGGATTCCGGGTACCGGGTTTTTTCCGAGGAAAGCCTGAAGGCCCTGCGCCTGATCGAGTGCCTGAAAAGCACCGGCATGACGCTCGAAGATATCCGCATATTTTTCGAATGGGTTCAGCAGGGAGAATCGACCATGCAGCAGCGCTATGAGATGTTCCTGAACCAGCGCCGCACCGTGGAAGAGCAGATCAAGCATCTGCAGAAGATGCTCGAGATCATCGATTACAAATGCATGCTTTACGATATCGCCATAAAAGCCGGGACGGCCGATCTGTACGAAAACGCCCCGGAAGGCAGAAATCCGCTCGATGGGGACTGATCCCCCGCAAAACACAGAGAATACAAAAAGCAGAAGCATCCGGGTTTGTTCGGATACTTCTGCTTTTTTATGTTTTGGGGTCTAACCGTTATTTTCCCTGTGGATTACTTTTTGCGGCCGGGCATCAGCTTATCGGTGAGGGCAGCCATGTAGTGCGGAACATCAATGTTCTGCGGGCAATGCTCGGTGCAGAGGCCGCAGCTGACGCAATCCATCGGCTTACCCTTGCTTCCGGTGCGCATCAGGCCCATGAAGGTCCAGGGGATATCCTTGTGGTCATTGTAAACCTTGAGGACCTCGGGGATGTTGATCTGCGTCGGGCAGGTATCCACGCAGTAGCGGCAGCCGGTGCAGGGAACCAGCACATTGGAGCGGAACTGCTCGCAGGCTTCAAACAGCACGGCTTCATCGGCGTCGGTCAGCGCGCTGTCGGTTTCACAGGTCGCAACATTGTCCACGATCTGCTCCAGAGCGGACATACCGCTGAGCATGACCTTCACATTCGGGTGACGCTGCAGCCAGCGCAGAGCCCAGCTTGCGGTGGACCAATCCGGGTGCGCCGCCTTGAGGATCGCTTCGGCCTCCGGAGAGAGAGACGCCAGCAGACCGCCGCGGAGAGATTCCATGACGACCACGGGCAGACCGGCTTCCGTGACGATCTCATATTCCTTTTGGGTATCGGCATGGAGCCAGTCGTAGTAGTTCATCTGCAGCTGGCAGAAATCCCAGTTGTGATGTGCCACGATCTCGCGCAGGCAATCCACGGTGCCGTGGAAAGAGAAGCCGAGGTGACGGATCACGCCCTTCTCCTTCATTTCCATGAAATAGTCGATGCAGCCGCAATCGCGGAAATCGTTCCAGTTGCCGCCGATGCCGAGGCCGTGCAGCAGGTAGAAATCGATATAATCCGTCTGCAGATACTCCAGCTGCTCCTGCAGAACCTTCTTATAATCCGGGTTTGCGCCGTAACTGAATTTGGTTGCCAGCTTGTAGCTTTCGCGCGGATAATTCTTCAGTGCCTTGCCGAGGAATTTCTCGCTGTCTCCACCGTGATAGACGTAGGCGGTGTCGAAGTAGTTGATGCCGTTCGCCATGGCGTAGTCGATGATTTCCTGTGCCTTTTCAAAGTCGATGACCGGGCGGCCCTCGCCGAATTTCTCGGGCAGACGCATATTGCCCATGCCGAGACGGGAGATGTTTTCGCCGCAAAGCGAATTGTAGATCATAAGATTTCCTCCTTGAATTTTCCTTTGTTTCTATTGTAAACGTTGAACTCAGGTTCAAGGCAAGGGCTATTTTGTGAAAATTTTCGGGGATCCGCAAATTTTGTGCGCGGGTTTGGCTTCTCCGGGGGCCAAAACGGGCCTTTCCCCCTCGGTTTGGGCGGGTGTCCGCATTGCACGGTTGACGAACAGAGCGCTGACGGATTATAATAAAACCATACTTTCTGAAACGGGGATGGAGATATGAACGTTTTATCGATCGGCAACAGTTTCGCACAGGACGCACAGCGCTGGCTGCATCAGCTTGCGGCACAGCATGGCGTGGAACTTCTGGCGGTGAATCTGTACATCGGCGGCTGCAGTCTGGAGACCCACCACCGCAACTGGCAGAACAGCGCACCGCTGTATGATCTGCAGATCAACGGAGAGGTCACCGGGCGCAAGGTCAGCATCCAGGAAGCACTCGCCATGAACACGTGGGACGTCATCACACTGCAGCAGGTCAGTCAGGACAGCGGCAGACCCGAAACCTACGAGCCGTACCTCACGACGCTCGCCGAAGCTATGCGCGCGGAACAGCCGAACGTACAGCTGTATTTCCACCAGACCTGGGCGTACGAGACGGATTCCGACCACGGCGGCTTTGCAAATTACGACCGCGACCAGAACAAGATGTACGACGCCATTCTGCGCACCAGCGCATGGGCCGGAGAACGCATTGCGGCGCCCCTGCTGCGTGTGGGCACGGTTGTGCAGGCACTGCGCCGGTGCGTACCGGAATTTGACTATGCTGCGGGCGGAAAATCCCTATGCCGGGACGGCTTCCACCTGTCCCTCGATTACGGCCGCTACGCGGCAGCCGCGGTCTGGCTGCGCACGCTGACCGGCGTCACGTTAAAAGCAGCCGCTTTTGAGGATTTCGACACCGCGCTGCTCGAGAAGATCCATGCGGTCGTGCATCTGACGATCTGAAAATAAAAAAGGAGATATGAAAATGGAAAACTGGAAACAGGACAGAATCGGTGCCGCCGTGCGCGGTGAGAACCCGATGGTGCTGGCCAAAATGAAGAGCGGATTCGCTGTGATCGGCGATTATCAGTTTCTGCCGGGGTACTGCGTGCTGCTCGCTTACCCGCAGGCCGGGTCTTTGAATGATTTGTCTTTGGAGGACCGCAAGCAGTACCTGCTGGACATGACCATCCTCGGTGACGCGATCCAAAATGTCTGCAAGCCGCTGCGCCTCAACTACTCTACTTTGATGAACGCCGACCATTATCTGCACACGCATATTGAAGCGCGGTACGACTGGGAACCGGAAGACCACAAGCGCCGCCCCGTCTGCCTGTATCCGCGTGAGGACCGCTTTTCCGAAGCCGCCAAATACTCCGAAGAAAAGCACGGCGAGATGAAACAGAAGCTCCAAGAGGAACTCATCCGGTTGATGAAGTTGTATTACTGAACCGACCAAATTGAATCCGGAGGTATTTCCATGACTTACGGCGTAAAAGCAATCCGCACGATTTCCGTCGGGTCGCACGACCGACTTTTCTACGAAGAAATCATACTAAGTATTTCTGCAGAGTCTTTTGATGAAGCCGACAAAAAAGCCACGCTCTATCTGCAGGATTATTTTTCTGAATACATCAACCCCGACGGCAAGATCGTAAGAACGGAAAACATTGAAATTACGGACTGCTTTCTTGCTTATGAGCCCGAAGGAGATGCGCAGGAGCTCTACTCTGCATTCACTACAAACCGTACCGCATCTTCCGAAAATGAATTTTACCAAAATCTTGTGACCCCATGCGATGCGGAGGAGCTTTCTCCCCTTCGCAACCAAGCATTCCAGTAATCATGAACGCAAAAAAGCACTGCTCCGGCAGTGCTTTTTTAATAGACTTTATTGTGGGTGGACTTTTATCAGCAGAAAAGCTCTCTTTGCTTCAGCCACGCCACGGATTTCCTCAGCGCGTCGATGGTTTTTGTCTCCAGCACACACCGGGCATGACAGTCGTCTGCGCACCGGATCCGCGCACGCAGGTCGATCTCCCCGTCGCCCAAGACCAGATGGTTCTTCGGGGGATTTTCCCGGCCGTCATGAATGTGGAAATGCTGCAGCCGATCCCGATGCGACAGGATAAAGTCCAGATCCGCCTCTCCGGTGGCCTTGGAGTGCCCGATGTCCCAGGTCAAAACGAAGCAATTGCTTTGGAGCAGATACTCGATCGCCCTTTTTTCGTATGCCTTGAAGCCGTCCGTGTTCTCGATCGCAATTTTCACGTCCGCATCGCCGATCCACCGCGCGCAGCACGCACTGAAATGCCGAAACGCCGCCATGTAGGTCTCAAAATCGCGCTCGTACATCTGCACTTTCCGATCCGGCAAGGTGATGTAGATGCCGTGGTGCATATGCATGTTGATGATCACCGGCTGTGCCGGATCGCCGTATTTATTTTTGAGCGCCGCAAAGCGCTTTGCCACCTCTATGGTACGCCGCACCGTTTCCAGATACGCGTCCCTGACCAGCGGGTTGAAATCCGCGATATTCAGGTTTTCGTCCAGGTGCAGTGTATAATAAATCCCGGCTTCATCGGCCTGCTTGTAAAACCGCGCCGTATCCTCGAGTTTGTCGATCTGATACTCCGGGAAATTCATGTTCAGCTCCACAAAGGACAGGCCGAGCGCCCGGCACAGCGCGATATTCTGCTCCAAAGTTTGGTTTTCAATGAGTGTCGGCATTCCAAAATTCCGCATACCCGTACTCCCTTTCACGCAAAGACTTTTCTGCATTTCGCAGCGTCAGGCGGATTTCGCTTTCGATCCCGGCTTCGCTTTGCGGTCTTTCAGGTACCACGGCAGGTACGCCAGACCGAACATGGCGGTGATCACCGCGACGATGATCGCCACGCGCAGGGCGTAGTTCGGCGGGAGAATATCCAGCACAGACGGTGCGCTTTCCGGGCGCGCCATGTAGAGGTAATTTGCGCCGGGGATCATGGAATTGACCCACGCCGCAAAGGCCGCCATGCCCAAAAGCGCGCAGTAGGAACGGATCATGGAGCGGACGGTGGGGCGCAGCTTGTGGACAAAAATCATATAGAAAATGGCGATGTACCCCAGCGTGTGCTCCAGCCAGAACTGGTAGTAGCGAAACCGCGTGGGGCCGCAGTATGTAAGGGGCGTGGGTGTGATGAGCGCGAACAGGGAACCGGTCAGCAGCCAGAAATACGCGATATCAAACAGCTTCTGGCTTTTGCCGATCATCATGAACGCGCAGAAGATGACGGACCACCCGCACACGCCGATGGGCAGGCTCTCGGCCGGGCCGGGCGACAGCCACGGGCAGGCCGCAAACCGCCAGTAATAGGACATATCGCAGATGATGAGCAGGAAGCCCAGAACATAGCGCAGGTCCTTTTCGTGCCGGAAATCCCGCAGCGATTCCCGATACCGGTACAGCAGGAACAGCGCTGCAAACAGCAGCAGAACGGGGATGAAATGCGCGGGGGTAAAGATGGCAAACTCCGGTTCACTGCCTACACCGAAAAAATACGTCAGACGTTCCTTCACAGCAAGCACTCCATTCTCTCATTTTTTCTATCATACCACAAGAAGCGCAGGCAAACAAGCGCGGAACAGTTTTGGTTAGGACAAGACACATTATTACTCCGACACACACGGTTTCACTTGAAAAACAGAGGGAATTTCCGTATAGTATAATTGTAGAAACTTTATGTTAAAGGGTTGATTTTATGCGTGTGATCAAAAAATACCGTTTTCAAATCGGCACCAAAATTCCCTTTGCAGACTGGCCTGCCATTATCCATCAATTCATGGATGAGAATGACCTGACCAACGAAGTTTTTCTGTATAATTTCGAGAGTTCGGTTCCTTATGATAAAACCCCCGATGAGATGACCGCCAAATGCGGATGCGCAAAACTGCTGAAAGATCTCCCTGAACTAGGCACCTTATGCTTTGACAGAGACACATTCCGGATAAGCAATATCGACGGCGGCGGAATCACCTCGGATAAGCCGATTCTTCCTCTCATGAAGAAAATCCATCGTCAGTACGGTTTTACAAATACGTCCTTATTTTATTACGACATAAACTTTTTCGGCCAACCGACATCGTTTCAACGTAATCACGCCTCTCCTATGTGGGCTGACCCACTGCTTGGGTCCGGACTCCACCTGCATCGGGATATTTTATCCCACAACTATATAGACCTTTCCATCGACATCCTCCATGACGGAAAAATATACGATGCAGAACACTATTGCGAATCACTTCGCTCCTTTTTACCAAAAGTTCCAGTCCATACTTCTTTGGAAATACATTTGGCAGAAGAAGAACAGGCACAGCTTTCCGACATTCATCAAAAAAGCGAGCCTGTACTTACGCAGTGTCGCGCATTTTTCGCTGACAATCTTTCTTATATCCCTGCTCAAAACAAATTCCCTTCCAATTATTCCTTAGCCAGCCCCTTAAAGAGAATGGCCAAACAAGCCGGATTCGCTTTACGGGCTATCTCAAAGGGCTGCACATACGCGTTGGAAAAGCGAACGCCCAACGGAAATTTTCTGTGTATCGGTATTGATGCCGGCCCTTCGCGCTATAACACGGGGGTATGGATTACCTTTCAAGGCCTCGGCTTCAAACACCCTTTGGGCGCTGGGAATCAAACACCGACCAATCAAGCGGAACTGGATCGTTTTCTGGAACATATTCTGTGTACGGTTGCAGAATTCGAAAAAACACACCTGTCTAATTTGGATGCATACTATACCCATACACCGGACTGGTTTCAACCCGACGAATAAAAATTCTCACGCAAAAATCCCCGCTGTGCCAGCCGGCACGGCGGGGATCGCTTTTTAGTCTTCGATCGGGGCTTCGAGATTGTTCATCACGAGGCCGGTGATGAGCTTCGGGTAGAAATAGGTGGACTTCTGCGGCATCTTTTCGCCGGCGGCGGCCACAGCGCCGATCTCCTCCACGCGGGTGGGGTTCAGGATGAACGCGCACTGGCTGGTACCGTCTGCGGCGGACTGCAGGGCCTCCTCCAGAGAACGGGTGTAGGTGAGGTTCTTCTGGTTCGCCATGTTCTCCTTATCGATGCCCAGAATGCGCTCCAGCACGAGGGTGTGCAGCACACTGACATCGAGCTGGCGGGAGGCGTCGCTCTTTTCGGGGAGCAGCTCCGCCATGACAGCGAGGTCCTTCAGTGTCATTTTGGCGTACGCCGGGGCGCCGTCCTTGGTGTAGACAAAGACAAATGCCTTCTTGCCAGCGTCGTAATCAGCCTTCAGCTGCGGCTCGATCTCCTCCGCGCCGCTGAGCGGGGTGATATCGAAATATTCCGCGCTGCCGGTGAGCACCTTTTCGGCGGAGAAATCTTCAAAATCGCGGACGAGGCGGTGCGTCGGGAACACCACGAGGCCCGGGTGCGCCATATCGACCAGCATCATCATGATAAACTCGCTGCCCGGCGCCCAAATGGCGTTCTCGCGGCAGTAATTGCGGTAGTTGATGGCGGTTTCGTAGCGGTGGTGGCCGTCGGCGATGTACAGCTTGCGGTCGGTAAAATCGGCGCGGAAGGCTTCCAGCGCGAGCTTGTCGTTGACGATCCACAGACGGTGGGTGACGAGACCGTCGGAGAATTCATAGCGCGGCGTACCGGCGGACAGGCGGTCGATGCGCTTTTGGGTCTCGCCCACTTCGTCGATGTACAGGGAGTAGATCTGGCTGAAATTGCAGTTTGTGGCCTTCATCAGCTCAAAGCGGTCCTGCTTCGCCTTGGAAAGCGTCTCCTCGTGCGGCAGCACAACGCCCGCGGCAAAATCCTCCACGCGGACGAGGGACACGATGCCTTTGAGGGACTTCTTCTCGCCGTGATCGACGGCGGTGAGGAATTCTTCCTCATAGATGTAGATGCCGGCGTCCTCATCGCACTGCAGGATGCCGTCACTGAGCCAATTGCGCAGGGTCTCGCCCGCACCGTTATACGGGTTTTCGCCCTTGGGCAGCTCGAGGCGGATCACATTGTGCTCGTTTTTCGCGAGGAACGCGGTGCGCTCGGCTTCGCTGATGATGTCGTAGGGCGGGCAGGTAAGCTCGGCGGGGTCGCCGGCCTTCTTTGTATATCGCATAGCGTGAAAAGCTTTGATATCAGCCATGGTGGTTTCCTTCTTTCCGTTTTTAGGGTATGTTCCATTCTATCGCGGGCGGGCGTGGTTTGTCAAGGGAATTTCCGTACAGCGGACAAAACACAGAAAAACCGGCGGACACGCCGCAAGACTGTCCGCCGGTTGTAGATTTTATTGTGTATCGATCAGCCAAACAGACGCATCAGCAGGGTGAGCAGCCACCAGCCGGTAAAGCCCACAGCTGCGGCAATGACGCCCCACAGCCAGTTCGGAATGCGGCTCTTCTCTTCCCCTCTGCGATACTTCGCGTCCACCATGCGGCCGATGACCTCGCTGCTGGCCTGCACACCGGCAAAGCGGGTATTTTCCGGTCCCTGCTGCGCGCGGATGGCCGGGATGGCCTCGAACTTCGCACCGCACTCTGGGCAGACATTGTTGGGATTGTCAAACGACGCACCACATTTTGTACACAACATACCATAACCTCTCTTTCCATATACGGCGTTTCCTAAACGAAACGCACGGCATCTCCCCGCGGCTGCACCGCGTGAAAGGGGATTCCCCACCTTTCGCTTCCAGTATAGCACATCCGAAAAGCCAAATAATTCCGCAAAAGAATATTACTTAAAAAAATAAGTAATAATGAAACACAGGACACAAAACACCCGCAGCGGCAAACTGCGGGGTGAAGTTTCAGTATTCCGATATACAGAGCAGGTGCGTGGAAAATCCGAGCAGATCTTCCCGCAGATCCACCAGTCTGACCGTGTTCAGCAGCGCTTCCCGAGCGACCGGATCTTCCCAGAGCAGATCCAATTCCGGTGCCATCCATGCCGCGCCCACCGCCGCATGCACGGCGTGGTTTTTGAATCCGCCTGCGGTCAATTCCTCGCGCAGCACCGCGGGACTATGGAAATAGGCGCGGGTCAGATGACCGTGATATTCGGTCTCCTCCGTGGGACAAATGTGCTCTCCGGTGCACAGCTCGTGTTCCACCATGTGCATAAAGGCTTTTTCTTCCAGCAGGCGGTTCTCCCTGCCGAAAACACTCGTTGCCCAGAGCATCGTCGCATACGGCGTGATCGCCGCTGTGAACAGTTTTCCGCCCGGTTTCAGCAGCCGTCGGCTTTCCCGTATCGCCGCAATGCGTTCCGCTTTTTCCTCTATGGAATAGAGCGGGCCCATCAGCAAAACCGCATCGGCGGAAGCTGTCGGACGCGGAACCCGGCGGGCATCGGCAACCCGGGCATCCGCCAGCGAAACTCCGGGGTATTCCCCTGCCAATTCCGCGGACATCCGGATGTTCGTCTCTGAGAGGTCAAACAAGTGCACCTCGTAGCCAAGCGATGCCAGCCACCAGGCATACTCTCCGTATGCCCCGCCGACATCATAAATCACCGCGGGCAGCGCAGGCAGCTCGGCCAGCAAAAGCTCTTTGGTACGGGCAAATTCAATATGCCCCAAGCCTTTGCGTAAACGGCCGCGTTCCATGCCGGCGTTGTACCCGGCCAACAGCGTTTCGTTTATTAAATTTTCTTTTTTCAACATAAATACACGCTCCATTACAAATTATAGCTTGCTGCGGATCGGTATCCTGTTGGGGGAGAACGGACTGTTCCAGCATGGAATCACCACCTTCACTCGGTAAATTGAGTGTGAGTATACCACCGTTGATACGCAGAATGGTTCTCTACGGGAATTAAGCGCAAAAAATCACCCCGCAGCGGTGAACTGCGGGGTGAAAGTATGTATGCGGGGATTATTCGATTTCGCCGGCTGCCTTTGCAGCTTCGATGACCTTCTGTGCCACGTTGGCCGGAGCCTCTTCGTAACGGACGAACTCGAATGTGAAGGCGCCTCTGCCCTGAGTGACCTGACGGACATAGGTGCTGAAGTCGTGCATTTCAGCCATCGGGGCCTCGGCCTCAACGGTCTGATAGCCTGCGCCTGCCGGGTTCATGCCCATGACGCGGCCGCGGCGCTTGTTGACTTCGCCCATGATGTCGCCCATGTTGGCATCCGGCACGGTGCACTTCAGGGTGCCGTACGGCTCGAGCAGTGCCGGGCTGGCCTGCGGCATGCCGTTCTTGTAAGCGATGGAGGCGGCCATCTTGAACGCCATTTCGCTGGAGTCTACCGGATGGTAGGAGCCGTCATACAGGGTGGCCTTCAGGCCAACGACCGGGTAACCGGCCAGGGGGCCCTTGGCGATGCAGTCGCGCAGACCCTTTTCAACGGCGGGGAAGAAGCCCTTCGGAACGGCGCCGCCGACGACGCGCTCTGCGAACTCCAGGCCCTCTGCATCGGACGGAGCAAACTCGATCCAAACATCACCGA
This sequence comes from Clostridia bacterium, assembly GCA_017407665.1. Taxonomy (GTDB): domain Bacteria; phylum Bacillota; class Clostridia; order Oscillospirales; family Acutalibacteraceae; genus Hominenteromicrobium. The sequence continues at coordinate 13,871 of JAFQWC010000015.1, forward strand.
ACTGGCCGTGGCCGCCGGTCTGCTTCTTATGTCTGCCCTGTACGGAGACGGTCTTGCGGATGGTCTCGCGGTAAGCAACACGCGGGCTGCGCAGGGTGATATCCACGCCGAACTTGGCCTTCAGCTTGGAAACGATGACATCCAGGTGCTGTTCGCCCATGCCGGAGATGACCATTTCCTTGGTCTCCACGTTGTTGACGAAGCCGATGGACGGATCTTCTTCTGCCAGACGCATAACGCCCTGTGCGATCTTATCTTCATCGCCCTTGTTCTTCGGAACAATGGCCATGCTCATTTCCGGTGTGGGATACTCAATGGGATCCAGAACGACCTTGCGGGTCGGTGCGCAGAGGGTATCGCCGGTATTGACGTTGGAAAGCTTCGGGATGGCGCCGATGTCGCCGGCCACGATGGCCTTGACGTCTTCCTGCTTCTTGCCGCACATCATAACGGTCTTGCCGATACGCTCGACATTGCCGGTGCGCATATTGACAAGCTGCGTCTCGGTGGAGAGCTTGCCGGAGATGACCTTAACGTAGGAGAGCTTGCCGATGAACGGGTCGGCCACGGTCTTGAAGACGATGGCAGCCGCGGCTGCGTCTTCGTTGACGTTCAGCTCAACCGGGTTGCCGTCCACATCCACGGCCACTTCGCCGGCCTTGTCGGCAGCGGTCGGGGCCAGCCAGCACAGACCGTCCATGAACTGCTCCATGCCGCGCATCAGCATAGCATCGCCGCAGAATACCGGGGAGATGGTGCCGCGCTTAACGCCCTGAGAAACACCAACGATGACTTCTTCCGGTGTGAAATCTTCGCCCGAGAAATATTTTTCAAACAGCTCGTCGCTGGTCTCAGCAACGGCTTCGTAGATGGCTGTACGGAGACCCTCCAGGCGAGCGCCCATGTCGGGCATCGGAACCTGAACGGGCTTGCCGCCGGAGTAATCGTATGCCTTGTACTCCAGCATATTGATGTACTTATCGGCCTTGCCGTCTTCAAAATACGGGATAACGATCGGGCAGACGGACGGACCGAAGGTGGCCTTCAGCTCTTCGAAAACGCCGTAGAAGTCGGAGCCTTCGTCGCACAGGCCGTTCACAAAGAAGAACTTGGCGAGGCCGCGCTTATCAGCAGCTGCGAAAGCCTTTTCTGTACCAACGGAAACACCGCTCTTGCCGGCCAGCACGATGATGACGGACTCAGCGGCACGGACAGCCTCATTCAGGCCGCCTGCAAAGTCAAACAGGCCCGGGGTGTCGAGCAGATTGATCTTCTTATTCTTCCACTCGTACGGTGCGACTGCCGTGGAAACCGATGTCTTGCGGCGAATTTCCTCCGGGTCATAGTCACAAACTGTATTGCCCTCGCCAACCTTGCCGCGGCGGTCAGATGCGCCTGCAAGATAAAGCATTGCCTCAGCGAGGGAGGTCTTGCCGGCGCCGGAATGGCCTGCCATAGCTGCATTGATGATGTTCTTTGCCTGATACGTGTTCATGAAAACACCCCTTATATGAATATTTCACAATTTCAAGCTGAATTGTATCTTTAATTATATATCATTTATCCTGACAATGCAATCACCAATTGCAAATTATACAGATATTCTATTTTGAACAAGCTTTGTTTATTCACCTTGCACATAAATGAGTGTATTTTTCATCCAGAATCGCGTTTTTCCGCCCCCAAAGCGCAAAAATGCCCGTACCGCTCTCACCAGAGCCGTACGGGCGTGTGTATCAGGCAGGGCAGGATAACGGAAACAACAGGATTTTCCACGGTTTCTCCCCTCTGCATTTCACAGACTATTTTGCGGGATCCTTTGCATAACCGCGTGGATTCCGGTTATTTTCTCATTTCTTCCATGTAGGCATCGCAGACCGATTTGGCGTCGCCGATCATCCGCATTTCGCCGCGATCGATCCACACCGCACGCTTGCACAGCCGCTTTACTTCCTCGATTTTGTGCGAGACATACAAGAGCGTGGTGCCGCCGTCCAGCAGCTCCCGCATACGCTTTTCACACTTCTGGTGGAATTTGTAGTCGCCCACGGACAAAATCTCGTCGACGATCAGCAGATCCGGTTTGACCATGGTGGCGATCGAGAAGCCGAGGCGCGCTTTCATACCGGAGGAGTAGTTCTTGATGGGGGAATCAAGGAATTGCTCGATCTCCGCGAACTCGACGATCTCGTCAAAATGCTCCTGCATGAATTTCCGGGAATGCCCCAGCACGCAGCCGTTGAGGAAAATGTTTTCCCGGGCGGTGCACTCGGCATCAAAGCCGGCGCCGAGCTCAATGAGCGGGGCGACGCTGCCGTTCACCGTGACGCTGCCTTTATACGGCTTCAGAATGCCGCTGATGGCCTTGAGCATCGTGGATTTACCGGAACCGTTGCTGCCGATGAGACCGACGGACTCGCCCTCATACACCTGAAAACTCATATCCTTGATGGCCAGGAACTCCTGGAACATCAATTCCTTCTTGATGAGCTTGATGACATATTCTTTTAAGTTGTCCACTTTTTGGCTGGCCAGATTGAACCGGATCGTTACGTGATCCACATCCACCATTACCCGTTTTTCCGCCATATGCAATCTCCCAAACTCAAATATACAGAATAAACCGATCCTTGGACCGCATAAAACTCCACGCACCGAAAACCAGCATCAAAAGCGCCGTGCCCACACCCAGCAGCACAAGCTGCAGATCCGGCAGTGTGCCGGCGTACACGATGGCACGGAACTGCGCGATGTAAAAATACATCGGATTCAGATGCTGAATGCACCACGCCAGCGCATCGGGCAGCATCTCGATGGGATAGAAGATCGGCGTCAGATACATCCACGCCGTCATAAAAGCACTGTAGATAAACTGGGTATCCTTGAAGAACACACTGGCCTGCGCGAGGAACAGCCCGAGGCCGATACAGAACACGTACAGCTGCAGCAGCACCAGCGGGAAGAGCAGAATGTTCCAGGTGATCTGCACCCGTGTTGCGATCAGCACGATGACCAGCGCGCCGAGCGAAAAGACGAGGTCCACAAGGCCGCTTGTCACGCGCGCGAGCGTAAACATATATTTCGGCAGATAGGTTTTCTTCAGCAGCGCCGCGTTGCCCGTGATGGAAAACACGGACTGGCTGGTGGACGAGTTCATGTAGTTAAACAGAAGCTGTCCGCAGAACAGGTACACCGGGAAGTTATCGATATTGCGCCGGAACATGGTGGAAAACACCACGGACATGACGATCATGATGAGCAGCGGATTCAAAATGCTCCAAACATAGCCGAGCCAGCTGCGCCGGTATTTGAGCTTGATATTCTTTTCCACCAACAATTTCAGCAGGTCACGGTATTTCCAAAATTCACGCAGATACCGCTTGACCCGGCTCTTCTCCTGATTCATAGAATCCCCTTTCTTTGCCGCCGCATCGGCAGGCTTTGCTTTCTTCGGCTGTGCCGAATCCTATACAGAATTAATTATATCATAACGACTTGTCCTTTTCAACAAAAACCGAAGGAAAGCGGCCTTCGGGTGATTTTTCCGGTCCGGACGATATTTTTGTCCATATTCGACAGATTCCCCTTTTTCGTTGACATTTTCACTTAAAAAAGATACAATATTTATGTATATATTTTCTGAGCCGTTCCGGCCGGAATCCGGTTTCCGGCACATGATCTTCACCCACAGGAGGCACTTATGAAAAACAGCAACCGATTCAGCGACCTGCTGAAACATCTGATGGCTGTCGCCAAACTGAAAAACTCCGTGCTTGCCAAAGCCCTGCGATATGATGAATCCTACATCAGCAAGTGGGTGACCGGTGCCCTTCTGCCCACGGAAAAGGTCAGCGAAAAGCTGTTCCGGGAAATGAGCCACTGCATCGTGCAGTCTCTCGACGACGAGGGCCGCGAAAATCTGTACTCCGAATACCAGGTTCAGCGTGAACGCGATCTGGAAGGCGCCATTCTGGACAACCTGACCGCCGAGTACGAATATATGCTCAACCAGAAAGAGAACGCATCCGCCGGTTCCAACGCCACCAGCACGTATTACCCGGAACTCACCATGCTGCAGTTCATGGGCAAAATGCGCCACCCCGCGCTGCGTCAGGTCAAGTCGCTGGACGTCATCCTCGCCGCGGATATTTTGATGCTGGATCCGCAGTACCAGCTGATCCTGCCGGACCTCAGCAACAATGACCGCACAAACGTGGCACAGTTCAGTTTCCCGGGCGTGCGTTTTTCTCTGCTTCTGAATCTCGATCTGCCGGATATATACAATCCGCATTACGTGCTGTTCATCCAGAATCTGCTGACGAGTCTGGCCAACATTGATTTTCAGCTGTATTCCAGCCCGCAGTCCCGCGGTAAGATCATGTTCACCGTCAAGAAAGCATATGCGCTTTCCGGCCTCATTCTGGATAAGAGCCATTGCTTCTCCGTAACGGCAACGGAAGACCCCAAGCATTGCGATATCCTGTACGACAAGCTGCACAGCCTCTGTAACCGGGATCAGCTTGTGGTGCGCCACACCACTTTCCCGGAAATGGTGCAGTCCAACAAATATATGCAGTATGCGTTCTCCAGAAACCAGCGCTGGGTCATTCACCATGTCACGGAACATATTCTGTCCGATGCGCTGTTCCGGGATCTGGCCACTGAATACTGTGAAAACCACCCGGATGTGGATCTGCAGACCCTCACAAAGATCCATCGGGCTTCGTCCAAAATCAGCGCAAATGCACAGATCAAAGTTTTCCTGCACGAAGACGGGCTGAAGCATTTTGTCATCACCGGCATCGTGGACTTCTTCGGCATCAAAATGACCATTCCGGCGAAACGGCGTCTGGAATGCCTGGAGCATATTCTGACGCTTCAGAAAAACAACCCGCACATCGAATTCCGGATCATCCGGAGCGATTCCACGGCTTCCCAAAGTCCCCTGCCGCCCCCGACACTCTTTCTTTCCGACTCCTTCAGTTATCTGCGCATTGTCCGCACCGCACCCACCTGCGATCTGAGCGTTCTGTGCGATGACAAGGTCCGCGGTCTGTTCCTCAAATATTACGACACACTCGCAGAAAACACAGAAGTCTGCTCGGATACGCTGCAGGACACGGTCCAGTATCTGATGCAGATGGTTCAGATTCTGGACGAAGACCAATAACCACCGATACTGTCCGGTCCGCCTTCCTTGCCGTTTTCCGCACGGATCCGGATCTCGAGTTTTATTTAGGATTGAGAAAAAGATGAACTCCGTTACCAAAACAACCAAATTGGGCCTGGGCAGTTTCAATTTCATCAAGGGCGTTGCGATCGCCAGCATCATCATCGGGCATATCGCGGTAGAATTCGACACCCTGCAGCTGACTTGGTTTTTCCCCTTGTTTGCCGTGCTTTCCCTGATGAAAACCACCCTGGTTCCCCTGTTTTTCGTCATCAGCGGCTACGGGCTTGTTGCCGGGCGCATTCGCACCACGCTGAAAAAAACGTTCAAATCCCTGCTGTTCCCATACTTTTTTGTGATGGCTGCGTTCTGTGTCGCACTCCCCGCACTGGATCTGATCCGCACACAGGATGTCCCGCAGGCCATCGGGATCGGTCTTTCCGTTTTCCTGGCATTTCTCTTGGGCGTTCCGATCCCCGGCAAGGTGCTGTTCGGCATTACGCTGTCACACTGCGCGATCGTGTGGTTCCTGCTCGCCATGTTCTGGGCGCACAATCTGACGCATCTGATCCTCAGACGCAAGAAAACCGCGGAGCAGATCCTGCTCATTCTGGGCTGTGCCGCGCTGGGTTACGTCCTGTTCCTGCTGGACTTCACGTATTTCTGCCTGCCGCACGGTTTGATCGCCGCAAGCTATTTTTACATCGGCTATCTGCTGAAAAAATACCGGCTGCTGGAAAAGAAGCTGCCGCACAAATGGATGTACGCCGTTTGGTTCACCGCCTCCGGTGCCTACGCCTGCTTCGGTCATTTTGATCTGTGCTACGGCGATTTCCGGTTCTTCCCGATGGACTACCTCGGCGTCATGCTCCTGACCCTGCTGATCCTCGTTGCAGGCATCCACATCGGCACACTGGAATGGCGCTGCCTCGATTTTCTGCATTACATCGGCGCTTGTTCCTATTGGGTGCTCTGCATTCACAGCGTGGAACAGAAGTGCCTGCCGTGGGGGTATTTTATCCGACTGACGCAGGATTACCCGAATCTCGGCTTTTTAGCCGCGCTGCTCATCAAGGCGATCATCATCTCCGTCTTCTGCGCGGTCATGAAACGCGCGAAAAAACGAAAATACAGAAAGCAAAAGATCTATTATGAACAAAAACTCCTGCATGCTGAATTTGATCGATCGGTTCCTCGCCGATGATCAAAACCGCACCGCTCTGAAATTATATAACGGCCGGCAGATCACGGATGTTTCCTTCCGGGATTTCGCCGGTGATATTCTGGATACCGCCGGCAGCTTGGCGGAAAACGGCATTGTCCACCGGCACATTGCGCTCGTTGGCCCCAGCGGGTACGAATGGCTCGTCGCTTTTTTTGCGATCCTCGTCAGCGGCAATGTCGGCGTACCGCTCAATCCAGCCCTGCCCGCCGATGTACAGCAGGCGCAGTGCGCACTGGCGGACGTGTACGCCGTGTGCGGTGAAACCGACGCGGTGGCAAAAATCGCAGGTGCACGTGTGGGCATCGATTACGCGGATATGCACGCGAAGACGGCATTTTCCATCGCCGATGCACCCCGCCCGCAGCCGGAAGACACCGCGCTGCTGCTCTTCACAAACGGCACCACCGGCCAGAGCAAAGCTGCGGAGATCACCTACATCAATCTCGAAAGCAGCCTTGTGAGCGCGGAAGGCGTATTTTCCGCGGACGGCATGGAGAAGATCATGTCCGTTCTGCCGCTGTATCACATCGCCGGCCTGCGCGGTATGCTCGCGATGCTGTACCGGTTCCGAACCATGTGCCTGAGCCGCGGCCCGATGTACCTGTTTCAGGATCTGCGCGCCTTTTCCCCGTCGTACGTGCATCTGGTTCCGATGATGGCGGAAAGCGTAGCAAAAATCCTGAAAAATGCCCCTAAAAAAGAAGATCGCGCCAAGTTTCTCGGCAGCGACCTTTGCCGCATCTGCATCGGCGGTGCGTCCGTGCACCCCGATATCTGCAGCACGCTGATCCGCGAAGGGATCACGATCGACATTGGCTACGCCATGACGGAGACGACCGGCGTGGGCACGTGGGGACAGTGGGACGCCGCGCACCCCAACACCGTCGGTCTTTTGAGCGACGAACTGGCCTGCCGTGTGGAAGACGGCGAGCTGCTCTTCAAGGGCCGTGCCGTGATGAAGGGCTATTATAAAGACCCCGCCGCCACGCAGGAAGTCATCGAAGACGGATGGCTGCACTCAGGCGACCTCGGTTTCTGCGACGCGGAGGGCCGCTATTTTATTACCGGCCGAAAAAAGAACCTGATCGTGATGCCCAACGGCGAGAAGATCAACCCGGAGGAGCTGGAACGGCAGCTGATGGACGGCAAAGCCATCTCCGAATGCATGATCCACCACAACGGACAGGTGCTGTGCGCGGATGTCTTCGCGCAGGATCGTGAACAAGCCGCGGAACGCATCGCCCGGTATAACAGTGATGTGCCCCTGCCGTTTCGCATTCACACCGTTCGGTATTTGGATCAGCCGCTGTCCAGAACCGGCATCGGCAAACTACACAGAAATGGGATGAACACATGACCAGACCGGAAATTTTGAATTTTGTGTCTAATCTGCTGTTTTTCATGACGGAGACGACGAACCTCACCGAAGAGCAGGCTCTGATCGACGATTTGGGCATCAGCTCCATGGATATTCTGACCCTGATCTCGTACGTGGAGGAAGAATTCCACATCCGCATTCCGGAGCGCAGGATCCGAAAGATCATCACCATCGGAGATCTTGTGGATCTGATCCAGAAGTCGATCGCCTGAATCACGCAATGCTGCTCCTCTCTGCAGCAGAACCATTTTTCATTGTTGAGAACCCTTCTATACAGAAACAGAGCCGCCGAGACACCCGACCGCATGGCCGCGTTTCGGCGGTTTTTCATACCGTATGCACACGAAAAGCCCTGCCCGGTACAAGACCGAGCAGGGCTCTTGCTGTTTAATTTGTGCTTTGCAGGGATTACTTCTGTGCGATCACAGCGTTTTCAGGCAGTGCGAAAACGGTCTTCACGGTCTCATCGGTGAGAACCGCTGTGCCGCCCAGTACGTAACCGACTGCAATGCCTTCCTCTGCAACGTAAGCTGCAGCGAATTCTTCCTTACCGGCGTTGACCAGCAGCAGCGGTGCATTCATGGCGTAAGCCAGCGGGCCGCCGCACAGGCCGTCCGGGAAGTTACGGGAGTATGCCACAAATACACACTCCGGATCTTCAAAGTAAGCTTCTGCGATCTTCACCGAGGTTTCCTCTCTTGTGCTGCCGGAGATACGGGTTGTCTCGCCGACAATCGCTTCGATCGCAGTTTCCATCTCTTCGCTGACGGCTGCGGTACCACCAATAATGGTGAAATCGTTCTCAGCATACTTCTCAAGGAATGCGATCTGAGTCTCGGTCAGCTCGCCCTTGATGGTGTTCAGCATCAGGATCGGCTTGCCGCTTGCAGATGCGGACAGGCAGTCTGCGAATTCCCAACCGGTGGTAACGAGGATCTCATCGTCAGCAGCTATGCCTGCAGCTTCGAGGATCGCCAGGTTGGTATCAAAGCGGGTATCGCCCTTCAGACGGACAACATTGCCCAGTGCTTTGAGGCTCTCTTCCACGGACTCCGGAATTGCAGCTGTGCCGCCGAGGAGGTAAATCGTGCCGCCTGCAACGAGGTTCTCGCTGATGTAAGCTTCGTTCAGCTCGTCGCCCTTGCCGCTGTTGCGGTGCAGCAGGATCGGTGCGTTCTTTACGGTAGCCAGATAGCTGCCGGCCAGAGCATCGGCAAATGCGTCGCCGTTTGCAAGGATCACAGCGTCAAACTTCTCAACGCCCAGAACAGCCTTCAGCTGGTCCGCAACTTCGATACCGGTCTCTACACGGCCTTCGCCGGAGA
>JAFQWC010000080.1 GCA_017407665.1 Clostridia bacterium
CGCCCACCTGCGGCGAAGCGACGATGAGAATGATCAGCGCCGTGACACCCACCATCATGATGAGACCCTGCAGGAAATCGGCTTTTAAGGTAGCCATGTAGCCGCCGAGGATCAGAACCACAGCGGAAGCGATGGCGATGACGATCATACAAACCGTTTCATCCACACCGAGGATCACAGAGCACACGCTGGTGAGGCCCTTGTACACGGATGCGGAATACGGGATCAGGAAAATAAAGATCACAATACTGGAAAACAAACGCATACCGGAGCACTTGAATCGTTCCTCAAACAGCTGCGGCATGGATTTGATCTGCCAGCGGCGGGTAATCACACGGGTCTTTTCCGCCAGAACAAGCCAGGCGAGCAGTGTGCCGAAAATCGCGTTGCCGATACCGACCAGCACACTCCAAAGGCCGAAGCTCCAGCCGGAACCGCCGGAATAGCCGATGAACATAACGGCCGAGAAATACGCCGTACCGTAGCTCAGTGCGGAGATCCACGCACCGGCATTGCGGCCGCCCACGGTAAACGACTCCATGCCGCCGCTGCCCTTACGGGACTGCAGAATGCCCACGCCCAGCATCACAAGCGCGTAAACGCCGATGACGATCCAGATGACTGTCTGTTTTTCCATATTGATTTCCCCTTTGGGACGGCACCGCGCGTTTCTTCGCTGCGATCTGCCGTCAGACTTCAGCACTTTAGCACTTATACGCGCTAAAATTTGGGCCCAGTATAGCACATTCTCCTGCAAAAATCAAGAGTTTATTTCGTCCACATGAAGTTTTTATGAATATTCGCATGATTCCTTGCTTTTTGCACACATACCGTGCTATACTGATTTTGTATGTACTCTGCGCGAAAAAGGAGAAATTCCATCCGAAGAAAGGAATGCAATATAAATGAGTCTACTCACCAAGCTGTTCGGCAGCTACAGCAAGCGCGAACTCAAGCGCATTGAACCGCTCAAGGAAGCAGTGCTTGCCCTCGACGAAAAATACACCAACATGAGCGATGCCGACCTGAAGGCCGAGACCGCCCGTCTCAAAGAGCGGCTTTCCATGGGCTCCACGCTGGACGACATCCTGCCCGAGGCCTTTGCCGCCTGCCGCGAAGCCATGTGGCGCGTGCTCTCCATCAAGCCCTTCCCGGTACAGGTCATCGGCGGCATCATTCTGCATCAGGGCCGCATTGCCGAAATGAAGACCGGTGAAGGCAAGACCTTTACCGCTGCCCTGCCCGCCTACCTCAACGCCCTCTCCGGCAAAGGCGTGCACATCGTTACCGTCAACGATTACCTCGCCCGCTATCAGGGTGAAATGATGGCCCGTGTGTTCAACTATATGGGGCTCACCGTGGGCCTTGCCATTCCCGGCATGAATCACGAAGAAAAGAAAAAGGCGTATGACTGCGACATCACCTACGCAACAAACAACGAGCTGGGCTTTGATTACCTGCGCGACAACATGGTCACCTACAAGGAGCGCAAGGTGCAGCGCGGCCACCACTACGCCATCGTGGACGAGGTGGACTCCATCCTCATCGACGAGGCCCGTACCCCGCTGATCATTTCCGGTCAGGGCGATAAATCCACGGAGCTGTATTCCGTGGCCGACCGCTTCGCCAAAACCCTCCGCCCCGTGCGCGTCACAGAGACAAACGATAAAGAAGACAACGACGCGATCTACGAAGATTACGATTACATCGTCAACGAGAAACAGAAGACCTGCACCCTCACAAAGCGCGGCGTGAAGAAGGCCGAGCAGTATTTCTCCATCGATAACCTCACCGACCCGGACAACATCACGATCCAGCATCATGTGAACCAGGCCATCAAGGCGTACGGCATCATGAAGCGCGACATCGACTATGTGGTGCGCGACGGCGAAGTCATCATCGTCGACGAATTCACCGGCCGTCTCATGTACGGCAGACGCTACAACGAGGGTCTGCATCAGGCCATTGAAGCCAAAGAAAATGTAAAGATCGCCCGCGAGAGTAAGACGTTGGCCACCATCACCTTCCAGAACTTCTTCCGCCAGTACAGCAAGCTCTCCGGTATGACCGGTACCGCCATGACGGAGGAATCCGAATTCAGCGAGATCTATAAGCTCGACGTAGTGGAGATCCCGACCAACAAGCCGATGATCCGTGAGGACTGCGCCGATGTGGTCTACAAGACCGAAATGGCGAAGTTCAACGCCGTCATCGACGATATTGTGGAGCACCACAAAAAGGGACAGCCCGTGCTGGTTGGTACCATTACGATTGAGAAATCCGAGCAGCTCAGCGCCATGCTGCGCCGCCGCGGCGTGAAGCATGAGGTGCTGAACGCCAAATATCACGAAAAAGAAGCCGAG
>JAFQWC010000081.1 GCA_017407665.1 Clostridia bacterium
ATCCTCTTTGAAAAAACCGGCGAGCGCCCCGTCATTCTGCTGGATGACGTGATGAGCGAGCTGGATATGAGCCGCCGGGATTATCTTCTCAACCACCTCGACGGCCGGCAGGTGTTCATCACCTGCTGTGACCCGGAGACCGTGCGCCTGATGGAAAAGGGCAAGGGGTTCTTCGTGGAAAACGGTGCCGTGCAGAACGGTGAAAACCGCAATTGAACGCAGAAAGGCGGGAGACGATGTATATCCATCTGGGGCTTGGCGTGGTCGTGCGCGAAGAAGACGTGATCGGGATCTTTGATCTGGAAAATACTTCGGTCACGGAAACGATGCGCGATTTCCTCAAACGCGCGCAGCAGGATAACCTGGTGGAAGATGTGTGCTACGATCTGCCGCGTTCCATCGTCATCTGCCGCGATTTCGTCTGCGGACAGCGGGTGTACATCACGCAGGTGGCACCCACCACGCTGCTTCGGCGTTCCCGCGCGGAGCTGCGCGGCGTGCCGTTTCGCAAATCCACCTGAAAAAGAGAGTTTATGAAAAAGGAAAGGATAGAAACTATGCAGTATTTTGGAATTCCCACGTGCCCGTATTGCAAAAAGCGTGTGAATCTGGTCCGCACCTGGCGCCTCAAGCGCGAGGGCGAGTACAAGTGCCCGCGCTGCGGCGGCATTTCCAACGTGTATCTTTCTCCGCTTGTCTACGTATTTTCCGTGCTGGCGATCTGCGCCGGCGTGTGCATTTACTTTTTCCACAAATTCGTACTGGATGATATTCAGCTTTGGACCTGCCTGTATATCTTCATCCCGTTCGGCCTGTTCTTTATTCTGAGCCTGTTTACGGTGTATCTGAAACGCCCGGTGATCAAGCGTGTGCAGCGCCCGGTGAAAAATCCGCCGGTCAGTCAGGCGGCCGGCGCACCGTTTGCGCACCAGCCGCAGAAAGCCCTGCGCCCGGATGCCAAATTTCCGGATATGAACTCCGGCCGGTACGGCACGGAAAAGCGCGGCAATTTCAATACCCGCAAATGAGAAAAAAGGTGCACAGGCGTTGTACTCCGTAAGGATACAACGCCAGTTTTATTCGCCTTTGGCGAGTGATATTGCTCCGCAGTGATATTCGGCTAATGCCGAGTGATATTTGCTTCGCAAGTTTTAAAGCGAATAAAATATCACTAATATTCACCGGACAAATGCGCGCATTTTTGACGCATGGAACCGGAAATTTTCTTGTAAAATCAAGCGTTTTATGGTATACTATATATTATAGATAACCCTGTGGACAGAAAGGAAAAGTACCCATGGAAATTAACGAAATGACACATGTGGATACGAATTACGGCTCGGACCAGATCCAGGTGCTGGAAGGTCTGGAAGCTGTCCGGAAACGCCCGGGTATGTACATCGGTTCCACCGGTCCGCGCGGCCTGCATCACCTCGTCTATGAGATCGTGGACAACGCGATCGACGAAGCGCTCGCCGGCTACTGTGACCGCATCGATGTCAAGATCCTGCCCGGCGACATCATTTACGTAAAGGATAACGGACGCGGTATCCCGGTCGGCGTACAGCAGCAGACCGGTCTGCCGGCAGTGACCGTTGTATATACCATCCTGCATGCCGGCGGCAAGTTTGGCGGCGGCAGCTATAAGGTCTCCGGCGGCCTGCACGGCGTGGGTGCGTCCGTCGTAAACGCCCTCTCCACGTGGCTGGAGGTTGAGGTGCGCCAGAACGGCCAGTTGTACCGCCAGCGCTTTGAGCGCGGCAATGCCGTGTACGATCTCCAAAATGTGGGCCCCATCGAGAACCCGGAAGAGACCGGCACCACCGTACGCTTCAAGGCGGACCCGGAGGTCTTCAAGGAGACCACCGTCTATGAGTTTGACGTGCTGGAGCAGCGTCTCAGAGAGCAGGCGTTCCTCAACGCCGGCGTGAACATCGTGCTCACCGATGAGCGCGACCCGGAGAACATCCGCGAGGAGCAGTTCCACTATGAGGGTGGCATCTCGAGCTTCGTCGATTACCTCAACAAGAACAAGGAGCGCGTGCATCCGGAAATCATGTACTTCTCCGCGACGGCCGCGGACAACAACTCCACCTGCGAGGTCGCGATGCAGTACACGGACAGCTTCAACGAGCTGATCCTCTCCTTTGCGAACAACATCCGCACCGTGGACGGCGGTACGCATGAAGACGGCTTCAAGCGTGCGCTGACCCGCATCATGAACGATTACGCGAGAAAATACAACATCCTCAAGGACGCCGACAAGAACCTTTCCGGCGAAGACGTGCGTGAGGGCCTCACCTGCGTCATCAGCGTCAAGGTGAAGGAGGCCCAGTTCGAGGGCCAGACGAAGGGCAAGCTCGGCAACACGGAGATCACCGGCCTCATCAGCTCCCTGCTCTCCGAAAAGCTGATGACCTTCTTCGAGGAAAATCCGGCTGTGGCCCGTGCCATTTTCGATAAGGCGATGGCGGCATCCCGCGCGAGAGAGGCTGCCAGAAAGGCGAGAGAGCTCGTGCGCCGCAAGTCCGCGCTGGAAAGCGCCACGCTGCCCGGCAAGCTCGCGGACTGCCAGTCCAGAAACCCGGAAGAGACCGAGATCTACATCGTCGAGGGTGACTCCGCAGGCGGCTCTGCCAAGGGCGGCAGAGACCGCAAATTCCAGGCGATCCTTCCCCTGTGGGGCAAGATGCTGAACGTGGAAAAGGCGCGTCTCGACCGCGTTTACGGCAACGACAAGCTCATGCCGGTCATCACGGCGCTCGGCACCGGTATCGGTGAGGATTTTGACCTCACGAAGCTGCGCTACGGCCGCGTTATTATTATGGCCGATGCCGACGTCGACGGCTCCCACATCCGCACGCTGCTGCTCACCTTCTTCTACCGCTATATGCGTCCGCTGGTCGAGGCCGGGCACGTGTACATTGCACAGCCGCCCCTCTACCGCGTGACGAAGAATAAGAGACATTACTACGCCTACTCCGACTCGGAGCGCGACCAGATCATGAATGAGCTGAACAGCGGCTACGACATTCAGCGCTACAAGGGTCTCGGTGAGATGGACTCCGACCAGCTTTGGGAGACCACGATGAACCCGGAGACCCGCGTGATGCTGCAGGTCACCCCGAGTGACGCGGCGCTTGCCGACGAGGTCTTCACCGTGCTCATGGGCGATAAGGTGGAACCCCGCCGTGAGTTCATCGAAAAGAACGCCAAGTACGTCAAGAATCTCGATATCTAAGCGAAAGGACTTGAACCATGGATTTCACAGAAGAAAAAAAGGAAAATCTGATACAGGTTGACCTCAAAGAGATCATGGAAAGCTCCTTTCTGGACTATTCCATGTCGGTCATCGTGTCGCGTGCGCTGCCGGATGTGCGGGACGGCCTGAAGCCCGTACACCGCCGCATCCTGTACACGATGTACGAGAACAGCCTGTGGCCGGAAAAGGCTTACAGAAAGTGCGCGGACACCGTCGGTACCGTGCTGGGCCGTTACCATCCGCACGGTGACGCCTCGGTCTACGACGCTTTGGTCCGCCTCGCGCAGGATTTCTCCATGCGCTATATGCTGGTGGACGGCCACGGCAACTTCGGTTCCGTGGACGGCGACCCCCCTGCAGCGTACCGATACACAGAGGCGAGGATGAGCAAGCTCTCCGTCGATATGCTGAAGGACATTGAGAAGGACACCGTGGATTTCACCCCGAACTACGATGACCGCCTCAAGGAGCCCACCGTTCTGCCCTCCCATTACCCGAATATTCTCGTCAACGGCTCCACCGGCATCGCCGTCGGTATGGCGACGAACATCCCGCCGCACAACATGGGCGAGGTGCTCGACGGCGTGTGCGCCATGGTGGATGACCCGGATATTTCCCTCGACGGCTTGATGCAGCACATCAAGGGCCCGGATTTCCCCACCGGCGGCATCATCATGGGCCGCAGCGGTATCCGCGCCGCGTACGGTACCGGCCGCGGCAAAATCTACGTCCGCGCCCGCGCAGAGATCGTGGAAAAGCCGAACGGCCGCAGCCAGATCATCGTGTCCGAGCTGCCGTATCAGGTCAATAAGGCACGCCTCATTGAAAGCATCGCGGAGCTCGTCAAGGAAAAGCGCCTCGACGGTATTTCCAACATCGACGACCACTCCGACCGCAACGGTATGCATATCGTCATCGATGTGAAGCGCGAGGCCTCCCCGCAGATCGTGCTGAACCACCTCTACAGCCTCACCCAGATGCAGGTCACCTTCGGTGTCATCATGCTGGCCATTGTCGACGGCCAGCCGAAGACGCTCACCCTGAAGGAGATCCTCGGCGAATACATCCGTTTCCAGAGCGAAGTTGTGCTGCGCCGCACGAATTTTGACCTCAAGAAGGCCCAGGAGCGTGCACACATTCTGGAAGGCCTCATGGTCGCGCTGGACTTCATCGACGAAGTCATCGCCATTCTGCGCAGCGCAAAGTCCATTCCCGAAGGCAAGGAAGCCCTCATGAACCGCTTCGGTCTCGATGACGTGCAGGCACAGGCCATCGTGCAGATGCGTCTCGGTCAGCTCACCGGCCTCGAACGCATCAAGATCGAGGAAGAGCTCGAAGGTCTGCGTCTCAAGATCGCCGATTACATCGACATCATCGGCAGCGAGGCCCGCCGTTTTGCGATCATCAAGGACGAAGCCATCGAGATGAAGCGCAAGTATAACGACGAGCGCCGCACCGAGATCGCAGCGGTCAGCGGTGAAATGGACATCGAAGACCTCATCCCGGAGGAAGACTGCGTGCTGACCCTCACAAACTTCGGTTATGTGAAGCGCCAGACCCTCGATACCTACCGTACCCAGCGCCGCGGCGGACGCGGTGTGTCCGGTATGTCCCGCAGAGAGGAAGACGTCGCCACCGAGCTGTTCATCGCCAACAGCCATGACTACGTGCTGTTCTTCTCCGACCGCGGCCGTGTCTATCAGCTCAAGTGCTATGAGATCCCGGAGGGTGCGAGAACCAGCCGCGGCATGAATATCATGAACCTTTTGCCCCTGCAGCCGGATGAGCACATCACTTCCATGCTGCGCGTGGAGCAGTTTGAGGAAGACAAGTACCTCGTCATGGTCACAAAGAAGGCCGTGATCAAGCGCGTTTCCCTCGCCGCGTTCTCCCATGTGCGCAAGAGCGGCCTCATCGCGCTGGATCTTGCGGACGACGACGTGCTCAGCTGGGTGCGCATCACAAGCGGCAATGACGATCTGCTCGTCGCGACCCGCAACGGCAAGGCCATCCGCTTCCATGAGGACGACGTGCGTGAGATGGGCCGCCAGGCCCGCGGTGTCCGCGCGATCCGTCTCCTCGGTGACGACGTTGTGGTCGGCATGAGCGTGCTGCGCCCGGACGGCTACGTGCTCACCGTTTCCGAGACCGGCTTCGGCCGCCTCTCCGCGCCGGAGGATTACCGCCTGCAGAAGCGCGGCGGCAAGGGTATTCTCAACTACCACGTGGAAAAATACGGCAAGGTGGCAGCCATCAAGGTGGTGGATGTGGAAGACGACCTCATCCTCATTTCCGATGACGGCATCATCATCCGCATTGAAGCCAAGTCCATCCGCATCTGTGCAAGACCCAGCAAGGGCGTGCGTGTGATGCGTCTGGCAGAGGGCAGCCGCGTGATCACCACCGCCCGCGCCCCGCATGAGGAAGGCGAGGAGATCACCGCCGTGGAAGATGACGGCACCGCCGAAGAAGGCGCCGCCGATATCACGGAGATCGATGAACCCGAAGACACAAGCGAAGAATAAATAAATACCGGAGACCGTGCCTGTAGGGGTGCGGTCTCCTTTTTTATCCGCTCCCGCCGCAGCGGGCGGGGGTGCCGTTTCAAAGTCAGCCTGTGTGCCCCGCGGTTTGGATTCTCCCAAAAACGCTCTTGCGGCGGCATGGGGGATTTGCTATACTGAAAACAGAAATCAACAAAAGGAAGAGATCATTCATGCGTAAGATTACAGCTTTGCTTTTGGCTCTTTTGCTGCTGCTTTCCATGGCAGGATGCGGGGAGACGGCGCCGAAAGCGCTTTCGGACTATACGAATAAAAATGCGCCCATCGCGGGGATTCTGTCCGTGGAGGACGGATACCTTGTGGATGAAAACGGCAAAAAAGTTCTGCTGTTCGGCATCAATCTCGGCAACTGGATGCTGCAGGAAACGTGGATGAACGCCATCACCGGCTACAGCGGGCACTGGGCGCAGTACGATACGCTGGAGCTCTGGACACAGCGTTTCGGTGAGGAGCAGACTGCTGCGCTCGTGAAAGCGTATGAGGACCATTTCATCACGGAAAAGGACATTGAGCAGATCGAGAAGCTGGGCTTTAACTGCGTGCGTGTGCCGTTCTGGTACCGGAATTTCATGCGGGAGGACGGCTCGTGGCTGACGGAAAACATGGACGACAACCCCGGTTTTCAGCGGCTCGACTGGCTCATCGAGCAGTGCGGCGCGCACGGCATCTACGTGATCCTCGATCTCCACGGCGCACCGGGCGGGCAGAGCACGAACCACTCCACCGGCAAGGCGGGGCGCAATGTGCTCTACACGAACGAACTGTGCATGGAAATGGCGGAGCGCCTGTGGACGGCCATCGCGGACCGCTACAAGGACAGCCCGGTCGTCGCAGCGTATGACCTTTTGAACGAGCCGCAGAACAACGGCGATACTTACGGTGTGAACAACTGGCCGGCGGAAAGCGAGGACGCTGTGAAAAACACCAACGCGGCGTATGACCGCCTGTACCGCGCCGTGCGCAGCGTGGACAGCGCGCATCTCATTTCGCTGGAGGGCATCTGGAGCACGTCCGTTTTGCCGGACCCGAAGGAGATGGGCTATGAAAATATGCTCTATCAGCTCCATTTGTACGACACGGACAAGGGTATGATCCGCTACCGCGTGAACGAGCTCAAAACCGCCCGCAGAAACTGGGACGTGGCGGTGCTCGTCGGCGAGTTCAACAATTTTGCCGAGGAGGCGTACGCCTGCCGGCAGTATTCGAAGAACAACATCAGCTACGTAAAATGGACGTACAAAACCATGAACACCGGCGACAACTGGGGCCTTTTCAACGGCAACGTCGGGTACATCGACAGCCGGCAGGCCTCCTATGAGGAGATCCTGCGCTTCTTCGAGGAGGAGCTCGACACCGCGGATTACACCTTCAACGAAACGGAAATGAACCGGATCCTGCCGTAAACGCGGGGACGGAAAGTTGTATGGAAAGGAAAATGAAACATGAAGAAAACACGGTATTTGGTACTCGGTCTGGGCAATTACGGCCGAAGCTGGGCGTATGTGGCGGCGAAAAATCCGGAGGGTGAGCTCGTCGCCGTGGTGGACCGCAGCGAGGAAGCGCTGGCGCTCGTGGATCTGCCCGTGGCAAAGTACACGGATCTCGACACCGCCGTCGCGGAGCAGAAGCCAGATGTGGTCATTCTGGTGCTGCCGCCCCACCTGCACATTCCCGTGGCCCGCGGCCTGATGGAAAAAGGCATCACCGTGCTGTGCGAAAAGCCCATCTGCAGCGATCTCAAGGAGGCGGCGGACTTTACCGCGTGGTGCGCAGAGCAGGGCAGGCCCTGCGGCATTGCGGAAAATTACCGCTACCGTCCCGTCATGCGCGGCGCAAAGCAGCTGCTTCTGGACGGCGTCGTGGGCAAGATCCGGCGCGTCAACTGCCGGTTCACCCATTACCACCCCGATTATTCCATGTTCTACCACGGCAGCCTCAAGCATCCGCTCTTAAATGACGTGACCGTGCACCATCTGGATCTGGCGCGGTATCTCACCGGCGCCGAGCCGCTGACCGTCACCTGCACGGAGCACGGCGCGCCGCACTGCTGGTATCAGCAGCGTCCCGCCAGCGCGGAGATCGCCTCCGAAATGACGGAGGACATCTTCTTTGCGTATAACGGCACGCTGGCATCGCCCGTTTCCACCACGGACTGGTACGGCGACTGGGAGATCATGGGCGACAAGGCCGTGCTGCGCATTTGCGGCACCACCGTGACGCTGTACACGGCGGAAAACGAAAAGCAGGTATGGGAGTTCCCCGATGGTGGAGACACCCGTGCACCGCTTCTGAGCGGCTTTATCCGCGCGCTGCAGGAAAATACATTCTGCGAATCCGACATTCGCGACAATTACAAGACCTTCCGCTGGATGCAGACGGCAGCGCAGTCTGCGGAATGCGGCGAAGAGATCAAACTGTAACGGAGGAAAAATCATGGCAGAGCAGATCCGCAATTTTATGACCGCCCCCCTCGGCACGTTCCCAAATTGCCACGACGGCAAGGGCGTGCTGGATTTCACCGAGCTGTTCACGGCGGAGGATTTCAAGGTGCCCGTCCGCTTTTTCCACCACACCATCCTGCCGCCCAATACCTCCATCGGAATGCACAAGCACGGGGATGACCAGGAGTTTTACATCGTGCTCAAGGGCAGCGGCATCATGAATCTCGACGGCAAGGAGTACGCCGTGGGCCCCGGCGATGTCATCGTCAACAAGCCCTTCGGCGAGCACGGCCTCTTCAACAACGGCAAGGAGCATCTGGAACTTCTCGTTTTTGAAGTGGCAAATCCGTAAAATAAAAAAGAAAGCCCCCCGGACAAAGAGAGCCTTCTCTGCACAAAAACAGCACGCAAAAAGCGCTTCCAAACGCTCTGCGTGCTGATTTTTATTTTTTCGGTTCCATGATCGCGCCGTGGCCGGGACAGTAGCTGAAAATTTTCGGATTGAACGCCGATTGCACCGCAAGGCGCTCCTCTGTGGCGCGGGGAGAATCCATATTGACGCTCGTCATCAGGTAGGGGGCGAGCGCGTTGAATGCCGCCTGCTCCTTCGAGAACCCGCGGATGTTTACAACGATGTCTCCGGTATAGACGATGCGGTTTTTCCGGTCGCACAGGACGATCTCACCGCGGTTGTGACCGCCGTTGCCGGCATACAGTTCGAGCTCCAGACCGTGGAACGTGAAGCTGCCCGTGCGCACCAGCGGGTCGCCGATGATGTCCTCACCGACGGTCTCCAGCATGTGCATATTCGGCAGGACATAGCCGGAAAGGATCTTGCTGATGCGGCAATACGGCGCGTGCAGGGCGTTCTGCTCGCGGAAATTCGGCTCGCTCAGGTTTTCCAGCGCGAAATTCCGGTAGGCTTCGGGACTCACCTACACCTTGTCAAACAGGAACATCAGCCCGCAGTGGTCGATGTCCGGGTGGGTGAGGATCAGGTCCTTTCTGCGGGTATCAAAGCCGGGGAACATTTCCCGCAGCAGGCGCAGCATTTCGCGGGCATAGCAGGCAAAGCCGCAGTCGATGAACAAAAGGTCACCGTCTTTTTCCAGAATATAGCTGTTGCTGCCGCAGGGCGGCTCGATGCAGTGCAGCAGGAAACCGTCCGCCAGAACCCGCATGGAAACGGTGGGGCGGAAATTCTCGCCCTGAAAGCTGTGGAGCATCTCTGCAAATTTGCCGATGTACGAGAAGGTCAGCTGGGAAGACCGGTCACGCTCGTCCAGATTCTGCATGATGCGGTTGGAATTGTCAATGAGCGCGTTTTCGGCGTCCTTATCGAGGTGAAGAAGATCTGAGACCTGCCGCGCAAACGAGAGGTAGAACACGGTGTTGTCGAGCGTGCGCTGGCTTTTGTCGTAATCCAAAACTTTCAGTTCGCACAGGCGGGCGGCTTCCTCCAAAAAACGGCGGATGCTGCCTTCCTCCTGCACGAACAGGCCGATTTTGAAATTCTGATAGTCGGTGTCGTTTTGCTGTCCGCTAAGATACGTAATGTTGAAATTGTACCGGTTGATCAGCTCCAGCACGGGGCGCACGGAATTTGGTACATCCAGAAGGCGGAATTCGATGAGGATGGTCTGCCCGGGGGAGGAAGCATCCAGAATGTAGCCGATGTTCTTGAGCTGGGTCTCGATCTGCGCCAGCTGATGCTCCGTGGCGGATACCTCCAGAAACAGCATGTGTACATCCACGGCTTTGTTGTAGCTGACGCGGGTGATGTTGCCGCCGGCGTGGGAAATGATCCGGCTGGCGCTTAAAAAGGCACCGGCTTTGTCCGGCATCTGCGTGATAAACGTCTTTTTCAAAGGCGCACCGCCTTTCTTTTGATATTCTATAGATTACAGCAGGCCCTTTTCCACCAGAACGGCGGCTTTCAGGATGCCCACCTGCGTTTTGGAATCGGGAATTTCGTTGTTCAGCACCATTTCCACGGCTTTTTTCAGCGGGATGCGCTCCACTTCGAGGAATTCATCTTCATCGAGGTGCTGTTCGCGGTTTTCCGTCACGCGGCAGGCCCACATCCGGATGATCTCCCCGCAGTAGCCGGGGGTGGGGTAGAGATTGCCAAGGGCGATGTATTCGCGGCCCATGGTGCCGGTCTCCTCCAGCTGCTCGCGCTTGGCGGCTTCAAAGGGATCCTCGCCCTTTTCCAGCTTGCCGGCCGGCAGCTCCAGAAGGACTTCTTTATACGGATAACGGAACTGGCGCACCAGAAGGATCTCGTCCTGCGCGGTGAGCGCGGCCACGCAGACGCCGCCGTTGTGGCAGACGATCTCTCTTTTGGCCCTAGTGCCGTTTTCCAGCTCCACATCGTCCAGCTTTACGGTGATGATGCGGCCCTCAAATTTGGTTTCGCTTTGCAGTGTTTTCTCGAAGAGTTTCATATTCTCAAGGTCCTTTCGTTCCTTTTTTTTCGAGACTGTCGAAAAGTCTTTTCTCCAGTCTCGACGGATTTTGTACTTTCTAAAAAAGTACAAAATCCTGCCTGATTATACGCGAAAGACAACCCTGACGGTTTTCTTTCACACGATCTTTCCCTCCGAAATCCTTGGTTCGGGGGTTTATCGACAAGCTGTTATTCTTACAGTATACTTTCATTATATGAATTTTTTCTGAATTTCGCAAGGATTTGGAACGATTCGCTTGCATAATTTTTGCCGATATGGTAGGCTAAATCCGTAAAACAAACGGATAAAGACCGTTTCTGTACGCAGAAAGGATGGATAAAAATATGAAAAAGATCATTGCCCTGTGCCTGTGCCTCGTTCTGGTGAGCGCTCTGGCCGCCTGCACCGCACCGGCTGCCCCGGTCACACCGGAGGAAGAAAGCACTCCCGTCACGACGCCCGCTCCCACCGAGGAGCCCACTCCCGCGCCGGAAGAGCCCGGTGCCGTGCCCACCCCGGCCCCGGAAGGCGAAGAGACCGAGCAGGAATTCCACGGCAGTCTCCTGCCCATGCCCGAAAGCAGCGATCAGGCTTTTGTGGCTGCGTTTATGGAAAACCCCATCGACCAGCGCTATCTCGATGACCTCGATCTCGCAAGCTCCCTGACGGAAATCGCCGACGTGAACAACGCCGCAGCGGAAAGCTGGAAGAACCAGATCGACGCCGCGTACATCCACATTCTGGAGATCGCCGATGAGGAGACCGTGAGCCGCGTGAAGGCGGAGCAGGAAGCCTGGCTGGACGCGCAGAATGATCAGCTGCAGACCATCCGCGATCAGGCGGAGGAAGAAGGCGCCGTCGCCGCCGTGAATGTTTCGGAGAACATTATGCTGTATTACCGCTCCCGCGCCATCGACCTGTGCGCCGTGCTGTACAGCCTCGAAGAACAGATCGTCTTCGGATAAATCAAAATAGACACAAGAGAAGCCTGCCGGATTTTACGCCGGCAGGCTTCAGTTTGTCAATAAACCCTCTGTCCAAAGATTTCGGAGGGAAAGATAGTGTGAAAGAAAACCGTCAGGGTTGTCTTTCGCGTATAATCAGATAGGATTTTGTGCTTTCTTTGGAAAGTACAAAATCCGTCGAGACTGGAAAAAACTTTTCGACAGTCTCAAGCCTGCCGGTTATTATTTCCGGCAGGCTTTTGGCTATCTGTTGATTTGAATTTTACTCAATGCGGGAAAGAAGCTGGCAGTACACATATACATTCTGGATCTTCTTTGCCTGTGTGCCCTTATCCGTGAGGATGATGGGCTGGGTCTCGGACGGGCTGGTGTAGAGCTTAAAGACGATGGCATC
>JAFQWC010000082.1 GCA_017407665.1 Clostridia bacterium
GACAGAGGGGGATTTCTGTATGTGGCTTGTGTTCGCGTTATTGTCGGCGGTGTTCGCCGCGCTCACGTCCATTCTGGCGAAGGTGGGCATAGACGGCGTAAATTCCAATCTGGCAACGGCCATTCGGACCGTTGTTGTCGTCGTGATGGCCTGGGGCATGGTTTTTCTGACCCATGCGCAAAACGGCCTTGCGGAGATCAGCAGAAAAAGCTGGATCTTCCTGATTCTATCGGGCCTCGCAACGGGTGCTTCATGGCTCTGCTATTATAAGGCGCTGCAAATGGGACAGGCGTCCAAGGTCGTCCCGATCGATAAGCTGAGCGTCGTCATTACGCTGGTTTTAGCTTTCGTGTTTCTGCATGAGGAATTCACGAAGAAATCGATCATCGGCTGCCTTTTGATCGGCATCGGAACACTGGTCATGGTTTTGTGAGGCACACAAGCCGGGAAAGTACCCGCAGAGACGGGACATTTGGGGGGATGTTATGAAGAACAGGATTCGGCTGAAATACAACGCACCGGTTGTGCTGACGTTTGTGCTGCTTTGCTTTGCAGCGACGCTGCTGGGGCAAATCGGCAGCGGATTTCTCACCCGGCTGCTGTTTTCCACATACCGCTCGGCGTGGCTGGACCCTCTCGCGTATCTGCGTCTGTTCACCCACGTGCTGGGACACGCAGATTGGTCGCATTTTGCCGGCAACGCCATCTACATTCTGCTGCTTGGCCCGATGCTGGAGGAAAAGTACGGCGCCAAGACGCTTTTGTACGCCATGCTCGCGACGGCGTTTGCCACCGGGCTGCTCAATGCCCTGCTGTTTTCCAATGTTGCCCTGCTTGGCGCGAGCGGTATCGTCTTCTCGTTTATTTTGCTGTCGTCTTTCACCAGCTTTTCGGCCGGCGACATTCCCCTGACCGCCATCGTGGTTGCGATTCTTTACATCGGGCAGGAGATCGTGAACGGTGTTTTTCTGCAGGACAACATTTCCAACATGGCGCACATAGTGGGCGGCGTGATCGGAACCGTCTTCGGGTACTGCACCAACATCCGCAAAAAGAAGGCGAAATGAGTTCGGAATCATGAAATTTCCCCGTGTAAAAGTCAACGCAAAAAGAAAACTGCCGGACTTTGGAGTCCGGCAGTTTTTAGCTGTGCATTATTCCACTTCTACAAGCTCATACTCGCGGGTGCCGTAGCCGAGGGCAGCGGCAGCTTCGATGGTGTGCACGCCGTTGCGGCTCTCAATGCGCTCGAGCAGGTGCGGCTTGCCCGGATCGGAGCAGGCGTAGACGAGGTCGATGCAGGCCTGATCGATCGCGATCGGATCGGTGGAAACGAGGATGCCGATGTCCGCGATGCAGGGATCTTCCGCCACAGCGCAGCAGTCGCAGTCCACGCTCATGTTCTTCATGACGTTGACGTAAACGAGCTCGCCCTTGAAGAAATCGACAACGCTCTTTGCGGCGTCCGCCATGGACTCGAGGAACGAATCATGGTCAGCGGTCCAGATCTTCTCCGGCTCACCGGCGCCGTGGATGTACGCCTTGCCGAAGGAGGAGCCCACGCCGATGGAAAGCTGCTTCAGCGCGCCGCCGTAGCCGCCCATGGGATGGCCCTTGAAGTGGGAGAGCACCAGCATGGAATCGTAATTCACGAGGTTCTTACCCACATAGTTCTTCTGAATCATCTTGCCTTCCGGAATGGCCAGCTCAAGATCGGGGCCTTCGGCGTCCAGCAGGTCCACGTTGAAATAGTGGGACCAGCCGTGGTACTCGATCAGCTTCTTGTGCTTTTCGGTGGTGTTGCGCTCGCCGTTGTAGGCGGTGTTGCACTCTACGACGGTGCCGTTCACGTGCTCGATCATCGGCTTCCAGAAATCGGGCTTCAGGAAGTTCTGGTTGCCCTTTTCGCCGGAATGTACCTTAACGGCGACCTTGCCCGGCAGATCCTTGCCGACGAGTTTGTACAGCTCCAGAACCTTTTCCGGTGTGATCGTTCTGGAAAAATAAACCTTTGCGCTCATGATAATTCCTCCCGTTTTTTCACTTCGCGGGGAAGTGATCCTTTACTTCTATTATCGGGAAAGAATTGCGGAATGTCAAGTGAATCCTGTCGAAAACCCGGCAGCCGGATCAAAGTCCCCGAAAGACATAAAGGATTTGCCAAACATAAACAGAAAATATGTTCGATTTTTTACGGGAAATCTATTGCATTTTCCGTTCGGATTTAGTATAATAGAGGCAGTGAAAAATCGATGATCCGGGGGCGACTCCGGGAGAAAGGCGAGGAGATATAGATGGCAGAGAAAACCAAAAAGACAGCAGAAATCAAACCCGAAGACAAGGTGAAAGCGCTCGAAACCGCGCTGACCCAGATCAAAAAGCAGTTCGGCGACGGCGCCGTGATGCGCCTCGGCCAGAACGACGGTATGCAGGTGGAGGCTATTTCCACCGGTTCCCTGTCCCTCGATATGGCACTGGGTATCGGCGGTCTGCCGCGCGGCAGAATCATTGAGATTTACGGACCGGAATCCTCCGGTAAAACCACCCTCGCGCTGCACTGCGTGGCAGAGGGCCAGAAGGCCGGCGGCAACGCCGCATTCATCGACGTGGAGCACGCACTGGACCCGGTTTATGCCGCGGCCCTCGGCGTCGATGTGGACTCCCTCCTTGTCTCCCAGCCGGATACCGGCGAGCAGGCGCTGGAGATCACCGAGACCCTCGTGCGCTCCAACGCCATCGACGTCATCGTTGTGGACTCCGTCGCAGCGCTCGTGCCGCGCGCTGAGATCGACGGCGAGATGGGCGACAGCCATGTGGGCCTGCAGGCAAGACTCATGTCCCAGGCACTCAGAAAGCTGGCCGGCGCCATTTCCAAGTCCAACTGCGTCGCGATCTTCATCAACCAGCTGCGTGAGAAGGTCGGCGTCATGTACGGCAACCCGGAGGTCACCCCCGGCGGCCGTGCGCTGAAGTTCTACTCCTCCGTCCGTCTGGATGTGCGCAAGAAGGAAGTGCTCAAGAGCGGCTCCGAGGTCGTGGGTTCCCGCACCAAGGTCAAGGTCGTGAAAAATAAGGTGGCCCCGCCGTTCCGCGAGGTCGAATTCGATATCATGTACGGTCAGGGCATCTCCCGCGTGGGCGATCTGCTCGATCTCGCCGAGCGTCTCGAGATCGTACAGAAGAGCGGCGCATGGTTCTCCTACAACGGCATGCGCATCGGTCAGGGCCGCGACAACGCGAAGAACTTCTTCCGCGATAACCCGGAGCTCTTCGAGGAAGTGGCGGAGAAGGTGCGCGCCAACGCCTCCAAGCTCTATGCAAAGCCCGGCAAGGGCCCGGAAGTGAAGCCTGTCGCCGCCCCGGTGGTCATGTCCCCGGCGGCCGCGGAAAAAGCACCGGCCAAGAAGACCGTCAAAGCGGACATCGACATCACCGTCGATGACGACGAATGATCATAACCGATATCCAGCCCCGCCGTCACCGGCTCTCGCAGCTGTTCATTGACGGCGAAGCGGCGATGAAGGTGGACACGGAAACCTGGCTGCGCAGCGGTCTCGCAAAGGGCGATGAAATCGACGACGAGCGGCTCTATCAGCTGCTGCAGGATTCCGCCGCCCACCGCGCCCACGAAAAGGCGCTGTACCTGCTGGAGCACCGCGCGCACTCCAAAAAGGAGCTGGCGGATAAGATCGCCCGCGCGGAGTTCGACCGCGATGCCGCCAACGCCGCCGCGGACCGCATGGAGGAGCTAGGGCTCATCGACGACGAGGACTACGCCCGCCGTCTCGCGCAGGAATTGTTCACGCGCAAAAAGTACGGTGTGCGCCGTGTGAAGCAGGAGCTTCGGCAGAAGGGCATCGACGACGCGATTATCTCCGTGGTGCTGGAGGAGTTTTCCCCAGAAACGGACGAGACCGTGGAAAAGATCCGCGAAATTCTGGAACAGAAGTACCCCGCCGCGTGGGAGGACGAAAAAGTCCGCCGCCGTGCGATCGCCGCTCTGCAGCGGTACGGCTACAGCATGGATGATATTTTTACTGTATTAAACACAGACCCCTTCGAGTGATCGGAGGGATTTTCTGCGTGTTTTGCCGGAGAAGTGGACTGCATCCCAACAATTTCTGAAAACAGACGGTGGTTTCGATTGAAAAGCCGTCTGTTTTCTGTTATGATAAATTCAGAATTCTGTGCGAAAGGACGTTTTACATATGGCAATTAAAGTGGGTATGGTCAGCCTCGGCTGCGCGAAAAATCAGGTGGACGGCGAAATGCTGATGGCCAGCCTGAAAAACGCAGGCTTCGAACTGCACGACGATGCGGCGCTCGCCGACATCGCCATCGTCAACACCTGCGGCTTCATCGAAAGCGCAAAGCAGGAATCCATCGATGAAATTCTGGAGCTCGCCACCCTCAAGAAGGAGGGCCGCATCAAGAAGCTGGTCGTCACCGGCTGCCTTGCCGAGCGCTATCAGGAGGAAATTCACAAGGAGCTGCCCGAAGTGGACGGCGTGTTCGGCATCGGCGCAAACGGCGATATCGGTACACTTCTCGCCAAAATGTGGAATGAGGGCTTCACCGAGAGCTTCCCGGAAAAAGAAAAGATGCCCCTGTGCGGCGACAGAGAGCTCTCCACCCCGAGCTATTTTGCGTATATCAAGATCGCGGAGGGCTGCGACAACAAGTGCACCTACTGCGCCATCCCGATGATCCGCGGCGGTTTCAGAAGCCGCACGATGGAGAGCATCGAGGAAGAAGCCCGTGCGCTCGTGGAAAACGGCGCCAAGGAGCTGATCCTCATCGCGCAGGACACCACCCGCTACGGCCTCGACCTCTACGGCAAGTATTCCCTCGCCGAGCTCATGCGCCGCCTGTGCAAAATCGAAAAACTCCAGTGGCTCCGCGTGCTCTACTGCTACCCGGATGCCATCACCGACGAACTGCTCGATGTCATGGCCGAGGAAGACAAGATCGTCAAATACATCGACCTGCCGCTGCAGCACGCCGCCGGCAAGGTTTTGAAGGCTATGAACCGCCGCGGCGATAAGGAAAGCCTTCTGGCGCTCGTCCGGAAGATCCGCGCCAAAATGCCGGATGTTACCCTGCGCACCACGCTCATCACCGGTTTCCCGGGCGAGACCGAGGAGGATTTCACCGAGCTGGCTGAATTCGTGAAGGAAGCGCAGTTCGAGCGCCTCGGCTGTTTCACCTATTCGCAGGAGGAGGACACCATCGCCGGCGAAATGGAGGACCAGATCGATGAGGAAGTGAAGGCGCACCGCGCGGAGCTGATTTACGAATCTCAGATGCTCATTATGGAGCGCCTCGGCGAACGCCATGTGGGCACCGACATCGAAGTGCTTACCGAGGGCTTTGACCGCTACGCCGAGTGCTGGTTCGGCCGCAGCAGGATGGATGCGCCCGATACCGACGGCAAGGTGTTCTTCACCGCGGAAAAGAAGCCGTACCTCGGCCAGATGGTCACCGTCCACGTGGACGAAGCCATCGACTGCGATCTCTTCGGCGTCCGTGTATAACAAAAAGGGAGGCAACCGTATGAAAATGAACCTGCCCAACAAGCTGACCGTCCTGCGCGTGCTGCTGGTCCCGTTCTTTGTGTTCTTCGCGCTGGCCGATTTCATCCCGCATCACAACCTCATCGCGGGGCTGATCTTCGGCGCCGCGTCCTATACCGACCATCTCGACGGCAAAATTGCCCGCCGGGACAATCTCATCACGAATTTCGGCAAGCTGATGGACCCGCTCGCCGATAAGATCATGGTCATGGCGGCGCTCATCTGCTTTGTGGCGGAGGGCTTTACCAATGTTTGGTTTGTGCTGCTGATTATGTTCCGTGAATTTGCCGTCACCGCCATCCGTACGATCGCCGTGGAAAACGGCCAGGTCATCCCGGCGAACAACTGGGGCAAGGCGAAGACCGTGTCGCAGATCGTCGCGATCTGCGTGATCTTCGCGGCGCAGTATGTGCTGGAGCTGCACGCCCTCGGCGTGTTCACCCTGCCGGGCTATGCGGTTTGGGAGACCGCCCTCCATTGGTTCGGCTTTGCCGGCATGGCTGTGGCGACGGCACTGGCCGTCATTTCCGGCGTGATCTACGCCAAGGACAGCGCGAGCCTGTTTAAGGATATGTAAATCCCTTTCTGAGGAGTTATTGAAATGTCTGTTGTGATTCAAAAACTGACGGTGCCGGCTGCCGCAAAGCCGCTCTTCGGCGACTGGCCGGAGACCGTCATCTGGTCCGCCGTGGAAGGCGTGATGGGCGACATCTGGGCCGATGACGCGTTGACTGCCGCCTGTGCCGTGTTGGGCGATTTTGCGTTTATCGCCTCGCCCGCCATGAACGAAGACGCCGTGCAGGCCGTCCTGCGCCGCGTGAAAAAGGAAACCGACCACGACCTGTTCCTCGTCGCGCAGGATGAAGCGCTGTTTTTCCTGTGCGTGAAGCTCCTCGGCCGCGTGGAGACCGGCTGGCGGTACGGCTTCCGGAAAGACAACACCTTTGAGCCGGAAAAACTGCAAGCCTTTGCTGCCGGGCTGCCCGCGGGCTATGTGCTTTCCGGCATGACGCCCGAAATCTGGGCGCAGATCGACGAGAAAAAGGGCTGGATGCGGGATTTCATCTCGAATTTCCCGGATTATGAGGCTTTTCAGGCCAAGGCCCTCGGCGTGTTCGCGCTGAAGGACGGCGAGATCGTCTGCGGTGCGTCGTCGTATTCCGCCTACAACGGCGGCATTGAGATCGAGATCGGCACGCGGGAAGATCATCGCCGCCGCCATCTGGCGCGCGCCTGTGCGGCACAGCTGATCCTCAATTGCCTCGAGCGCGGGCTGTATGCCTCGTGGGATGCCGCGAACCCCGAAAGTGCGGCGCTCGCGCAGCAGCTCGGCTACCGTTTCAGCCATACCTATCCGTATCTGGTGCTGACCCCCGCCGAAAAGGACGCGGCGGCGCTGGATCAAAAATACGAAGAAGCCGTTTGGCAGGCGCGGGCGCTCATCGAGGATGAGCCGGAAACCGTGCCGAACATGGCGAATCTCTCCGCGCTCCTCAATGAAGTGCTGGACCGCATCAACTGGGTCGGTTTTTACACCGTGCAGCCGGACGGCAACCTGCTCCTCGGCCCGTTCCAGGGCAAGACCGCCTGCATCCGCATCAAAAACGGTCGCGGCGTGTGCGGCACGGCGCTCGCGGAGAAGCGCACGCAGCTCGTGCCCGACGTCCACGCATTCCCCGGGCACATCGCCTGCGACAGCGCGAGCAAGTCCGAGATCGTGGTGCCCGTCATGCGCGGGGATACCGTCTTCGCGGTTTTGGACCTCGACAGCCCCATCAAGGACCGCTTCTCCGAAAAGGAAGCGGCGTTCCTCACAAAAATTGCAGACAGCCTGGCAGAAAAGTTCTGACCGGGTGAAAATACGGGAGGCGGATCGTCCGCCGGAAAGGAAAGTTGTATGTATAACGAAGCCATTCAGAATCTGCTGACCCGCCGCAGCATCCGCGCATTTCAGGATACCCCGGTGGAGCGTGAGAAGATCGACACCATGCTGCAGTGCGCCACCTACGCGCCCAGCGCCATGAACCGCCAGACCTGGCATTTCGTGGCCGTGCTCAGCCCGGCAAAGATCCAGAAGCTCGCCAAAGCCATGGGCGCAGCCCTCGGCAACCCGAATTACAATATGTACTGCCCCGCCGCGCTCATCATCCCGTCGAACGAGCCGGGCCGCGAGGCGGACAACGCCTGCGCCATGCAGAACATCATGCTTGCGGCACACGCCATGGGCGTCGGTTCCGTGTGGATCAATCAGCTCAAGGACACCTGCGACAATCCCGCCGTCCGCGCCATTCTCACCGAGTTCGGCGTACCGGCAGAGCACACCGTGTTCGGCGTTGCGGCGCTCGGCTATGCCGCCGGCGACCCGAGACCGGCCGATAAAAAGTACCCGGTCACCATTGTGGAAGACTGATACAGAAAGCAAAGAGGATGCTGCCCAAAGCGGCATCCTCTAACACTGTAATGCGATGCCCGCATCGCGCAAAACGAAGACATCGCCGTTTGGGCCGGCGGAAAGGCAGAGTATAAACATGGTCAAAAACGAAAACTCCATTACGACCGGCGTGATCTGGAAACAGCTCCTGCTGTTCTTTTTCCCGATTCTGATCGGCACGTTTTTTCAGCAGCTGTACAACACGGTGGATACGATCATCGTGGGCAAATACGTGGGCACGCAGGCTTTGGCGGCGGTGGGCACCACGGGTACGGTCATCAACCTGCTGGTGGGCTTCTTCATCGGCATTTCCTCCGGTGCCACGGTCATCATCTCGCAGTATTTCGGCGCGAATGACCGCGAAAACATCTCCAAAGCCGTGCACACCTCCATCGCTCTGGCGCTTGTGGGCGGCCTCGTCATCATGGTGGTGGGCATTCTTACCTCCCGGCCAATCCTCCTTCTGATGGATGTCCCGGAAGAAATTCTGGATGACGCCGTCCTCTACATGAATATTTATTACGCCGGCATTCTGGCGAACATGATCTACAACGTGGGCACCGGCATCCTGCGCGCCATCGGCGATTCCCGTATGCCGCTGTATGTGCTCATCGCCTGCTGCATCACGAACGTGCTTCTGGATCTGCTGTTCGTGGTTGTGTTCCGCTGGGCGGTGTTCGGCGTGGCGTTTGCCACGGTGCTGTCCCTTGTGATCAGCGCCGTGCTCATCATGATTCGTCTCATGGGCACAAAAGAGGCCTACCGCGTGGAGCTTAAAAAGATCCGCTTCGATCTGCCCATTCTGAAAAATGTCATCCGCATCGGTCTGCCGGGCGGACTGCAGTCCGTGGCGTATTCGTTCTCCAATGTGCTCGTGCAGGCCGCCATCAACGGCTTCGGCACCACCGCCATTGCGGCGTGGTCGGCCATCGGCAAAGTGGACGGCTTTGTGTGGATGATCATGGGTGCATTCGGCATTTCCGTCACGACCTTTGTGGGGCAGAACTTCGGCGCACGCTGCTACGACCGCGTGAAAAAGTGCACACGCAGCGGCCTCGCGATGTGCATGGGCGCCGTCGTTTCCGTCAGCGCCTTGATCTACGTCTTCGGCGCGCCGCTGCTGCGCTTCTTTACCGGGGACGAAGCCGTGGTGGAGATCGGCGTGGATTTCTTCCACGTTCTGGTGCCGTCCTACTTCCTGTTCGTGTTCATTGAGATCCTTTCCGGTGCCATCCGCGGTGCGGGCGAAGCCCTGCAGCCCATGCTGATCACCTGCGTCGGCGTCTGCGGCCTGCGCATCGTGTGGCTGTTCCTTGCCGTGCCCATCTGGCATACGATGCAAATGGTGGCCATGAATTACCCCGTGACCTGGGTCATCACGGCGCTGGTGTTCATCGTGTATTATTACCGGGGCAAATGGCTGGACCGCTGCATCCGCCGCGAGCACGACCCGAATCACACCACACTGAAAAAGAAAAAAGTGGCGTAAAGGCGTAAAAAAGAGCATCCGTGCGGGTTTCCTCGCACGGATGCTTCATAGTCTTTAATATTAGTAGTTCTGTGCGCGGAGTTCGAAGTATGCCTTCGGGTGTGCGCAGACGGGGCAGAGCTCCGGTGCTTCCTTGCCTACATGGATGTGACCGCAGTTTCTGCAGATCCAGACCATGTCGCCGTCTCTGGAGAAGACAATGCCTTCTTCGATGTTCTCGAGCAGCTTTCTGTAGCGCTCCTCGTGCTCCTTCTCGATCTTTGCAACCTGCTCAAACAGGAAAGCGATGTGATCGAAGCCCTCGGCCTTGGCATCTTCCGCGAAGGTCTTGTACATATCGGTCCACTCGTAGTTCTCGCCCTCGGCCGCGTCCTTGAGGTTTGTGATGGTGTCGGCTACGGTGCCGCCGTGGAGGAGCTTGAACCAGATCTTGGCGTGTTCCTTCTCGTTGTTGGCGGTCTCGGTGAAGAGTGCTGCGATCTGCTCGTAGCCTTCCTTCTTCGCCTTGGATGCGTAGTAGGTGTACTTGTTTCTGGCCTGGGATTCACCAGCGAATGCAGCCATCAGGTTGGCTTCTGTCTTTGTACCTTTCAGTTCCTTCATAATTAAGATCCTCCTTACAGATTGTATACTACCAGTATGCCGGGCTTCTCCCGGACTATACTTGTTTTTCCTTGACTATAGTATATACCATAATTTCCCACCTGTCAATACAAAAAATGAGAATTATTATCATTTTTAGAAAAGATTTGCAGAGCGGTGGGACAGCGCAGATGGCTTGATTTCTCTCTGCCGCGGGGGTATAATTTTGTTGGAGAAATCGGAAATGGACGGAGGCGTGGTTGTATGAAAAGAAAGGTTTTGTCCTTGGTGTTGTTTTTGATCGTTTTTGTCTCGGCATATCTGGTGATCTGCTTTGCGATCCCCGGAATGCGGATTAAGCTGGAAGCAGAGCCGGTGGTGTATTTTCTGGAGAGTATCCGCCATATGGCGTTGATCAAGACGGCGGTATCGCTTGCTGCGGCACTGATCATCGGTGCGATTCCGCTGCTGTTTTGTAAAAAGAAAGAAACGGAACGTTAAGGAGACTACCATGCGGATTCAAGAGATAAATTTGGATACAGAGGTTATGCAAAAGCTCATCTCGTTATCTGAAGATTGGGAAAAAGAAAAGTCCTGTCACGGGTATCGGGCGAATACGGAAGAAGATATAAAGGGCAATCGTGTTTTTGCGGCATTGGACGGTCAGGAGATCGTTGGCTATCTTTTTGGCCACAAAGCGGTGACGGAAAAAGACACACCGATTTACAAATGCGGCGAAGACTACTTTGAGCTGGAAGAGCTCTACGTTGTGCCCCGGTACAGAAACCAGGGCATCGGCGCGAAACTGTTTCGATACGCGGAAGAGCGGATCAAAGAGGAAGTCGGGCTGATTTTACTGGGAACGGCAACCAAGAATTACAAAGCCATTCTGCATTTTTATATTGAAGAATTGGAGATGGAGTTCTGGAGCGCGGCGTTATTCAAAAGAATATAACCAAACCCCGGTCCCGAACCGGTCAGGGAGGCACCTATGGAACTTACATACAAGCCCGCAGCGGCGGAGGACATCGAGCCGATCTATGCCCTGTGCAAGGCGTTGATCGAGCGGTACGAGCGGCTGGAAACCATCGATCTTCCGAAAGTCCTGCGCTGGGTGCGTCGGAAGATCGAAACCGCCATCGGCGAATATACTGTAATTTATGCCGATGAAAAAAAGGCGGGTTATTATCATTTCTACAAAAATGAGGACGGACAGTTCGAGATCGATGACCTGTACGTCTTCCCGGAATTTCAAAACCGCGGGATCGGCTCGGCGGTCGTCCGAAAATGCTGCGCATCCGTCCCGGCACCCGTCATGCTGTACGTCTTCATTCAGAACGAGCGGGCGGTCGCCCTGTACAAACGGCTGGGCTTTGAAGTCACCGAAACCGTGCGCGACAGCCGATACATCATGCGAAACGAAAACAGCCGCTCGTGTGCCGGCAGAGGATAATTTAGTTAGACAAACTTGAATATGACGAACAGTTAGAAAATTAGTAGAGGTGACGATATGTTAGTTTTATGTTCAAATGGTTTATCAAGTAAAGAAATTCTGGCATACACAAGAGGTAAGGTATGTGATTGTAAAACGGCTGCGTTAGTAGTCACAGCAGATAATGAATACAAAGAAAACAACTATCATGTAGCAAGATGTATTTCTGAATTAGAATCATTAAACTTAAAGGTCGATATATTTGATTTGGATAAACAACCTGCTGAGTTGCTATTAGATTATGATGTTGTAGAATTTATTGGCGGGAATCCATATTACTTATTGCATTCTATCAGAAAAAATAATGCAACAGAAGTATTAAAGGATATTGCTAAAAATAAAATGTTGATTGGTTGGAGTGCGGCTGCGTTCGTTTTTAGTCCTACACTTGAATTGGTAAATTCTTATTCGCCAGAAATGAATTTTTTGAGTTTAACGGATTTAAGAGGTCTTTCATTAACTCAAGTCCAAGTGTTACCGCATTATAGTAAATTTCTTTCAAGATTTGATAAGTTTGAAGAAAAATGTTGCGCATACGAAAAAGAGCATAATGTTAATGTGATTCGTATAAATGATGGCGACGGAATTTTTATTGATTCGGAAGTTTATATTTGTAAAGCATAAATTCCAATATGTCGAACAGATAAAAACAGCCGCTGACCGGATGGTCGGCGGCTGTGGTGCGTTATGGGGGTTACAGGTCGTATTCGAGAATCGCGCAGTTCGGCAGGCGGAAGGCGGGGAAATCCTCGTTCGAGAGATCCTCAAAATATGTACGGATCACCCGGCAGATGCCGCCGTGGCAGACGATCAGCGTGGGCTCGCCGCCCTTGGTTTTCAGCTCGTCGAGAAGCGGATAGAGGCGCCCCGCGAGGTCCATCATGGATTCGCCGCCGGGATACCGCACGGCAAACTGGGCCTTGTTCCGCTTGAAATCCGCGCCGTCCCAGTCGGTGTTTTCGTAAATGCCGTAATCCTGCTCAATGAGCCGCGGTTCGGTCTCGAGCTTTTCCGGGTCAAAGCCGATCTCCTCAGCGATCAGCCGCGCCGTGTGCTGCGCGCGGATCATGGGGGAGACCAGAATGCGGGCAATGCCGAGGCCCTGCAGTTTTCTGCCGGCTTCCTTTGCCTGTTCCACGCCGGTTTCGGTCAGGTCGATGTCCGTGCGGCCGCAAACCCGATGCGCGGCGTTCATGGCGGTTTCGCCGTGGCGGGTGACATACAGTTTCATGGCAGCCTCCTTATACGCGGTCGGCGATGGTGAGCAGCAGCCGCTCGGTGTCTTCCCAGCCGAGGCAGGGATCGGTGATGGACTGGCCGTGCACCATGTGATCGCTGATCTTCTGTGCGCCCTCAATGAGGTAGCTCTCGATCATCACGCCCTTCACGAGCGCGTGAATGCCGCTGTGGTGCGCGCGGCTGTGGAGAATCTCGCTGACGATGCGGATCTGCTCCTTGAACTTCTTGCCGGAATTGGAGTGGTTCGCGTCCACAATGCAGGCGGGGTTCATCAGGCCGCTCTTTTCATACAGATCGAAAAGGCGGGTGAGGTCTTCAAAATGGTAGTTCGGGATGTTGGTGCCGTTCTTATCCACACCGCCGCGCAGGATGGCGTGCGCCAGCGGGTTGCCGGAGGTGGTCACATCGCAGCCGCGGTAGATGAAATTGTGGCCGGTCTGTGCCGCGCGGATGGAGTTCATCATGACGGAAAGATCGCCGGAAGTGGGGTTCTTCATGCCGGCGGGGATATCCATGCCGCTCGCGGTGAGGCGGTGCTGCTGGTTTTCCACGGACCGCGCGCCGATGGCTTCGTAGGACAGCAGATCGTCCAGATAGCTGCGGTTTTCCGGGTAGAGCATCTCATCGGCACAGGTGAGGCCGGTCTCGCGAATGGCACGCATGTGCAGTTTGCGGATGGCAATGATGCCGCCGAGCAGATCCGGGGCCTTGTCCGGATCCGGCTGGTGCAGCATGCCCTTGTAGCCCTCGCCGGTGGTGCGGGGCTTGTTCGTGTAAATGCGGGGGATGAGGATCAGCTTGTCCTTCACCTGTTCGTTGATGCGGGCCAGCCGGCCGGTATATTCGCAGACGGTTTCCTCGTTGTCCGCGGAGCACGGGCCCACGATGACGAGAAATTTCTCGGATTCTCCGCGGAAGACCTTGGCGATTTCCGCGTCGCGTTCGGCCTTGATCCGCTGTAGATCCTCCGGCATCGGGAATTGTGCTTTGAGAGAGGCCGGGTTCGGCAGCTCTTTGTTGATGATCATGGACATAAGTCAGGACTCCTTTGGGGTTGCGTTTATTCTAAATCCGTATTGCTGCGGAGATAGCGTTCAATGGCTTCGTCGCTGTAGGAAAGCAGGCGGCCGTAGCGCACGGCCAGCGCGCGGCGGGCTTCGCCCGCATATTTGCCGGCGGCCTGCAATGCGTTTTTCTCGCACTGAATGGCAAGAAGCTCCTCGATATCTGCCGGGTCACGGTAGAAAATGACGTTCTGCTTGCCCCAGTTCAGCGAGACGGGGAAGAGGTCCGTGAGGACGGGCTCGCGCAGGTAAAACGCACGGCATCCGTTCGCGGCGGCGATCTCATCGCAGGCGTCGAGGAAAGCCTGCCCGTGCAGCCGGGTATGCAATTCTTCTTCGGTGAAAGGATGGCTCAGCGCAATGCGCTTCACGCCGGCGCGGACGACCTCGGCGAACGCCTCGCAGACGCCCAGCGCGTGGGAAAACGGATCGATCGGATAGGCAGACATCTTGTCCGCTCCTTTCATGTATGTACGCCGCAAAGCGGCGGGGGTCACAGGTTTACGGTCACGCCCGGTGCGCCGGACAGGTGGTTCTGCACGTAGCGCTCCAGGTCGTTTTTGTTCGTGAGCTTTACGCCGGACTGCATGATGGATTCCTTCATGGCCGGTGTGAGCGAATCAAAAAAGGCTCTTGCCTCCGGGGTGAGCTTCTCGAGTTCCATAGCCGCCATCCTTTCTGAATGAATTTACAGGGATAGCGTTTGCCGCAGGCGAGAAAATATACCTCAGCGCCAGCCGCCGGAAACGACGAGCGTTTCGCCGGTGATGTACGGGCTTTCCGCCATAAAGCGCACAGCGGAGGCCACTTCTTCCGGCTTGCCCGCGCGGCCGAGCGGGATGTCTTCGCACAGCGCGGCTTTGTCGTCTTCGGAAAGATGCGCGTTCATTTTGGTGTCGATATAGCCGGGCGCCACGGCGTTCACCGTGATGCCGGACGGTGCAAGCTCCAAGGCGAGCGCGCGGGTCATGCCGATCATGCCGGCTTTCACAGCGGAGTAGGCCACCTCCATGGCGGCGCCGCTCACGCCCCAGATGGAGGAAATATTCACGATCGCACCGGCCTTGCGGCGGATCATCTCCCGACTCGCGCACTGGGAGAGATACACGGCCGAGGAGAGATTCACGGCGACGATGCGGTTCCAGTCCTCAGGGGTCATCGCGTCAAAGAAATCCACAAGGGAGATGCCCGCGCCGTTTACGAGCACGTCAATGTGCCCGAGTGCGCCGTGGCTTTCCGCCCAGACGCGTTCGGCCTGTGCGGGGTCGGACAGATCGCCGCAGACCGGAAACGCGGTGCAGCCCGCCGCCCGCAGGTCTTCGGCTAGCTTTTCGGCTTTTTCAAAGTTTTTCGCGCCGTGCACGGCAACGGCATAGCCTGCGGCGGCAAATTCCCGCGCGATGGCCGCGCCGATCTCACCGGAGGCGCCTGTGATGAGTGCAGTTTTCATTCCATATTCCCCGTCATGTACATCAAAATCGATACGGCAGCCAGCGGTGCGGTCTCGGTGCGCAGGATGCGTGGGCCGAGCGTCGCGGTGAGCACGCCGTTTTCTTTGGCAAATTTCACTTCCTCCGGCGCAAAGCCGCCCTCCGGGCCGATGAAAACGGCAACTTCCGTCTCACCCGCGGGCAGGCATTTTGAAAGCGGCAGCCCGCCGCCCTCGTAGAAGAGGATCTTCGTGCCCTTTGCATGGCGCACGGCTTCCTTAAAGCTCAGCATCGCGCCCACTTCCGGCACGATGCCGCGGCCGCTCTGTTTGGCGGCTTCCAGCGCGATGCGCTGCAATCGCTCCTGCTTTTTGGCGGCGGATTTGCCGTCCGGGCGGGAGACGCTGCGGTCCGTCAGCACGGGCACCACGGCAGCGGCGCCGAGCTCGGTGGCCTTCTGCACCACAAGATCCAGCTTGTCGCTTTTCGGCATACCGGGGTAGAGTGTCACGCGCAGCGTGGGCTCGCTCTCGTTTTTATATTGCGTTGTAAGGCGCACGGTGACCGTGTCGCCGGAAATATTTTCGATCTCGCCGTCGTAATCAAAGCCGCGGCCGTCGCTGAGGGTCAGCGGTTCGCCGATGCGCATCCGAAGCGAGCGCGCGATGTGGCGGCCGTCCTCGCCGTCGAGTACGGCGTGCCCGGTTTGGGTATCCGGGTCAAAACGCAGGGCGTCGGTAAAAAATCTCGGCATCCTCGTCTTCCTCTCCAAAAAGTATTCTGCTTGGATATGATACCACGATTTTACCGCCGTCTGCAACCCTGCAGCGGATTTTTCTTGCGTATCCGGCGCGAAAATGCTATACTAACCGTGTATACTCATTTACAGAGGATGGATCATCATTGGAACAGAACAAAATTCGCAATTTCAGCATCATTGCACATATTGACCATGGCAAGAGTACGCTGGCCGACCGTATTCTGGAGCAGACGGAATCCGTTGCCCTGCGCGATATGGAAGAACAGCTCCTCGACAACATGGACCTCGAGCGCGAGCGCGGCATCACGATCAAGGCGCACGCCGTCACGCTCAAATACCACGCCGACGACGGCGAGGAT
Organism: Clostridia bacterium; assembly: GCA_017407665.1. GTDB lineage: Bacteria > Bacillota > Clostridia > Oscillospirales > Acutalibacteraceae > Hominenteromicrobium. The sequence continues at coordinate 16,420 of JAFQWC010000082.1, forward strand.
TATATCTTCAACCTCATCGACACCCCGGGCCACGTGGACTTCAACTACGAGGTCTCCCGTTCTCTCGCCGCCTGCGAAGGCGCGGTGCTCGTGGTGGATGCTTCTCAGGGCATTGAAGCGCAGACTTTGGCGAACACCTATCTCGCAGTGGACGCCGGCCTCGAGATCGTCCCGGTGCTCAATAAGATCGACCTCATCTCCGCCGACCCCGACCGCGTCGCGACCGAGATCGAGGATGTCATCGGCATTCCCGCCGAGGATGCGCCGCGCATCAGCGCCAAGACCGGCATCAACATCAAGGCTGTGATGGAGAAGATTGTCAGCGATGTGCCCGCGCCGGAAGGCGACCCGGATGCCCCCCTGCAGGCTTTGATCTTTGACTCCTACTATGACGCCTACAAGGGCGTTATCGCTTATGTCCGCATCAAGGAAGGCTCCGTGCATCCCGGCGACCGCATCCGCATGATGGAAGTCGGCAGCGAGTTCGATGTGGTGGAATGCGGCTACCTGCGCGCCACCTCTCTGGAACCCGCACAGTGCCTCTCCGCCGGCGAAGTCGGCTACATCACCGCGTCCATCAAGAACGTGCGCGAAGCCATGGTGGGCGATACGATCACCCGCGTGGATTTCCCCGCCAAGGAAGCCCTGCCCGGCTACCGCGCCGCACAGCCGATGGTGTTCTGCGGCATTTACCCCGCGGACGGTGCCCACTACAGCGACCTGCGTGACGCGCTGGAGAAGCTGCAGCTCAACGACGCATCCCTCACCTTCGAGCCGGAAACCTCCATCGCCCTCGGCTTTGGCTTCCGCTGCGGCTTCCTCGGTCTGCTGCACATGGAGATCATTCAGGAGCGTCTCGAGCGCGAGTACAACCTCGATCTCATTACCACCGCGCCGAGCGTTGTGTACCACATCACCCAGACGGACGGCACCGTGCTGTCCATCGACAACCCCACAAACTATCCGGACCCGACGCTCATTTCCAGAGCCGAGGAGCCGATCACAAACGCCCACATTTACTCCCCCACGGAGTTTGTCGGCAACATCATGGAGCTGTGCCAGGAGCGCCGCGGCGTGTTCAAGGGCATGGATTACCTCGACACCGACCGTGTGGACATCCACTATGAGCTCCCGCTCAACGAGATCGTCTACGACTTCTTCGACGCGCTCAAATCCCGTACCCGCGGCTATGCATCCTTTGACTACGAGCTGATGGGCTACGCGGAAAGCAAGCTCGTGAAGCTCGACATCATGCTCAACGGCGAGGTCGTCGACGCCCTGTCCTTCATCATCCATGCGGAAAAAGCCTATCCCCGCGCCAGAAAGATGGTGGAAAAGCTGAAGGAGAAGATCCCGCGCCAGCTGTTCGAGGTGCCGGTGCAGGCCTGCATCGGCGGCAAGATCATCGCCCGCGAGACCGTTAAGGCCATGCGCAAGGACGTTCTGGCCAAGTGCTAC
>JAFQWC010000083.1 GCA_017407665.1 Clostridia bacterium
CCCGTACCGCGGCAGCGGCAGTTTTCCAGCACACGCTGTACATTCACCACGCGAAGCATACCGTTCCAGAACGGCTTACACTCAGCTTCGTTGTTCTCGCCCACGAGAGAGGTGATGGACTGCTGGGGCAGCGCCGCAAAACGGATGGCATCGTAATCCGAAGAAAACGCGGATTTGGCAAAAAACAAAAGTGCATTCAGAGCTTCGGCATCACAGAACAGGAAGCCGCAGCGGCAGCCGAAGGTGTGCGTGCAGTTGAGGAAAGTTTTGCCGTCCTTATGCTCTTTCCTAGAGATCATCAGACCCCGGGGCTTGCCGGCATCATTGCGCCACAGATACACATAGCGCATATCATTCATGAAGTTCTTTTCATTCAATTCTTCGGAGTATGTATCGCGCAGGGCGGACATATTCACATCCGAGAAGCACTGGTTGTAAACTTCCAGCAGCGGAGACATATCGTCGCCCGGGAAGAGCTGCTCCATGGTGCCGCCCACATCGCGCGGGCGGATATCCTTGAGATTCAGCGTCCACTCATGGGCAACACCGGCGACCTCATAGCCAAATTTGCGGTAATATTCCGTACTGAACGGGAACAGGTAGGAGAACGTAAAATCGTTCGCGTACATATCTTTCAGGGACTCCGTGATGCAAGCACGGATCGCACCCTTTCTGCGGTATGGCGGCAGAGTGGAAACACCGCCGATGCCGCCCAGCAAATATGTACCGCCGTCAAACCGGCAGGTATATTCATGGCTGTTCACGCAGCCATATACAGTTTTGCCGTCCTCTGCAAAGGACGCAAAGCAGCGGTCCTTCGCCGCTTTTTTCAGTTCTTCCTCGGTTTTTTCTTTTTCTGCCTCTTCTTTCGCCTTTGCAATATCCAAACCGTACTCAAAGGCAACTGCCATCACCTTACTCCAGATCCAGCTTTCTTCCGGCTTCAACAATCTTGTGATCATTTTAGTTCTCCCCCTCTGTTGTATCCAAAACCAATGTCTGTAATTCCCCGTTGATTTTCATTTCTGCACGGCATGTCTCATCCAGCATCGTTTCCAGACGGCGCAGTGTGTTTGTGATCTTGCTGTCCACTTCCCGCACCTGCGATTTTGACTGCCCGATGCGGTCCTGCACCGCCCATGCGGAAAACAGTCCGTCGAAGAAGAAATCCGCAAACCGCAGATAATCTTCCACGCGCACCATGATGTCCGCACGGATGGCGACATCGTTGAGCTCCGTTTTGAATCTTCTCAGGCAAACCTGCAGCGATTCCACGAGATCCTGCGCCCGATCCAGATGGTCGTGCTTTGCGATATCGGTGATCAGACCACCGCCGCCGATCACATCCCATGTGCCCCAGTTTCCGGCACTTTCCAGATGATCCAGTGCGGCGCGCGCCGTACTGCGTGCCTGATGGCCGACCTGTATGGCCTCCTGCAGTTCTTTTTTCATCGTCCGGTATTCGAGCAGCTGGCTTTCCAGCCGGATGAGCTGTTCCGCCGCTTCGGTACCGGACCGACGGATATAGTCCTTTTTGGCTTCCAAGGTTTCTCTGTACCTTGTTTCGCAGCCAACCACTTCCCGCAGCCCAAGGTCGATCTCCTTGAGTTCTGCGTTCACGCTTTCGAGCTCCCGCAGAACGGCATCGTGCCGGACTGCCGCTTCATAGGCTTCCCGCTCTTCTTTTTCGAGCTTTCCGGCTCTCTGCCCCGTAACGGTGTAGAACCATACCGCAAGACTTCTGCCGTGCAGGCGGTCTACGTCGGCCTGCTCCTTACCGCGCTGTCCGCGCAGTTCGTATTCCCGTGCTTCGAGTTCCTGACGCTGCATTTTCAGTGTGTCGCGGCGCTTTTCCAGCCGGCGCTTTTGTACGATCTGTGCCTGCAGCTGCTCCAGTTTTTCATTCCAGTTTTCCATATGTTCTCCCCTTTCTGCGGCCCGCGATTCAGGCCGCTTTACGACAGCGCCGCGATGATTTCTTCCGTGTGCATACCGCGGGAACCCTTGCACAGTGCAGCATCCCCCGCCTGCACATGGGCACGCAGCCACTCGGCAGCTTCTGCATTCGATCCAAACCATGCGCTGTTTTCCGGCTGTCCGAAGCCTTCTACGATATGTTTGGCCAGCGGGCCAATGCCGCAGAGCACATCTGCGCCTTGTTCTGCAGCGAAGGAACCGATTTCCCGGTGTGCCTGCGCTGCATACTCACCCAGCTCCAGCATATCCGCCAGAACGGCATACTTTTTGCCCGCAATCTTCACGCTGCCAAGGATCTGCAGGGCCGCACGCATGGAATCCGGGTTCGCGTTGTACGTATCGTCGATGAGCATTACACCGTTGATCTCCTTGATCTGCTGGCGCATTGCCGGTGATTCATACCCGGCAATGGCCCGGGCGGCATCCTCCACCGGAACACCCACGGCGTCCGCCACAGCCAGTGCAGCC